>CASDQW010000096.1 GCA_949282965.1 uncultured Lentisphaeria bacterium | reverse complement strand
CCGTGAAAATTATCGACGACTTCGTGTACGATCTTCATGGCCGTCTCCATCTCTTCCGCGGTCGTATCGTAGGTCAGTCCCAGCGTCATGCAGTAACGGATCACCCCCCGGGCGCTGATGTTCTCGATATTCGCCGACGCGATCGTGCTGTTGGGGATGGTGTAGACGCTTTCGCTGTCGGTCCGGATACGGGTGCTGCGCATTCCGACGGATTCGACGATGCCGTCGACCCCGCCCAGTTGAATCCGGTCGCCGCAGCGGAACGGCCGGTCGAGAATGATCACCATCGTGCCGAAGAAGTTCGCCAGCGTCTCGCGCGAAGCGAACGCCACCGCCAACCCGACCACCCCCGCCCCGGCGAGGAGTGTGGTGATGTTCAAATCGAAGATGCTCTGTCCGATGAAGAGCAGCGTGAGGCCGCCCAGCGTGATCTTCAGAAATTTGCGGGTGATCTCGACCATCAATGCGTCGAGGCTGTTGTCCGGGCGGCGGGCGAAATCGAGCAGCCGGCGGTCGAAAACGGTGATGAGTTCAAATCCCGCCCATGCCACGATCAGCGTCAGGATCGTGAAAAACAGCCGTGCATCCCACGGATAAAGGTCGGGCAGCGAATGCAGAAGCGGCAGCATGAAACCGAACACCGCCACCGTCACCAATAGAAAGATCAGGGGCGACGCCAGCGCCACCGGAAGCTCCCGCCGCAACGGCCACTTTTCCCGGTCCGGGCGGCGCCGCGTCAGACGCCGTATTCCCAGTGACAGCAGAACTCCAACCAGAATCGAACCGGCGCTTCCGATCAGGAAAACATTCAACGCCCGCCGTTCCTGCACGAACCACGTCTCCACTTTGCGGACATCGCCGCGCAGCGTGGTTTTCAACTCCTCATCGCTGACGGAAGGGAGCGCCTCGCGCCCGGAGAGGATTTTTTCGATTTCATCCGGCAACGTGTCCTTCCGCGTTGGAACAGGCACTGCCGCCGGCGTCGCCGCCGCGGCAGGCGCTTTTTTCTCCGGAAGAGATTCCCGCACCACGTCAGGAAAATCTTCGGCCGCCCCGATCGGCGATACACTTAAAAACAGCAGAAAAATCAATCCAGGCAAAGTAAAATATCTTGATCTTTTCATCTCACGCCTCCTCCACTGCGCGCCTTCGGCAGAGAGACCTGCCGGAGGTGTCCGTTTGCAGGAATATAACGCCCGGCAGGACAATTTTCAAACCGGCGGCGGTTTTCCCGGTGAATCCTGCAGCGTTACAGCTTGCAATTCGCTGGAGAACATTTATAGTATGAGAGTTTTTCCTTTGCGACGGCTCCGGCAGAGAGAGGGGGGGGAAAGAGATCTCCCGCCACTGGAGATGAAAGCCGCCGGAGTTGAAAAATAAAACTATGTGTGTGTATCCAGCTTGCAGAGAAACCCCGGAAGTATGTATGAATCAAGCACCCGTTTCCCCGGAGGAATTTTCCGCCGTCGCCGAGGCGGCCGCACGCCGTACGGAAGCTGTTGACTGCGCCTTCCTCGACGAGTTGCTTCAAGGAACCGGTCTTCATGCACGCGACCTGTGCCGGAAAATTTTCGAGAACTGCACGGTGACGATCAATTTCCATCCCGATCGAATCGCCGGAAACGGCCGGCTGATCCTCGACAACCTGCTCGCCGACGGTGAATACAAAAATCAGTATGAGACCGGAACCACCAACGGCGGCAGAACGGCCTGCCCCGGCGGCGACCGGGATTTGTGGGAAAAACAGCTCTTCAATGAGTTTTATCACACGCAAATCAACCTTCCTGCCGCCCGCCCCAGATACGGCGCCTTGAACATCATGAATTATTGTGACGGCGCCTCGCCCCGTTTCGGCAGTTGTTTTTTCACCCTGAAACCGGCGGTGCTCGATCGCGTCACCTTCGCCGCCGGTGACAGCTGCGCCAATCCGGAGCGGTTGGGAACCCGCGGATGTTTCTGCGGGATCTTGAAGGCGCTGTTTCATGAGATCAACCGGACGGGACGTCTCCTGAACCAACCCGGTTTCACCATCAAGGAGGCGGCTGCGTTCCTCATGAATCTCTCTCCGCATCTGACGACAACTCCGGGCGGCGCTCTGGATGAATATATTGAAGCACACATTCACGGACGCATTATACTGGAAACAGACGTTGCGGCGCTTTATCTGGACGATTCATTCCGCGCAACCGAACTTGAGTGCAAGGCGCGGGAGTTATGCCGCCGGTTCCGGATCGAACTGCATTTCATTCCGGAGCGGCATGTAAAAATCGAGGAGATCGACGACCTCTTCCGCGGCCCGGCGATGCGGCCGCTCGCGGAAAAAATCGATTCTGCTTTCGGCCGGAACAGCGGCGTGCTCAATGCCCGCCTGATCGGGCTCGCCTCCTGCGACAGCGTCCAAAATCCCGCAGCGTGGAGCAATTCAGGTTCAGAGCCGGAGTTGTTCCAATATTTCAAACAACTCTGGCATACGGTGGTGCATCATGCCCGGCAGCGGAGTCTGCTGCGATCATGAACGCCGTTTCGATGCAATTGCAATATACAACAACCGCGCTCGATTCGCCGCCGGCATTTTCCACGGAAATTGCCTCGGAATTCGACGGAGAGTGAAACATTATCCATCGATTATTCAGAAAGGATTCATCATGCTCAAGGTTTACGGCTGGAACGTCTGCCCGCACTGTCACAGAACAATCGCCTGGCTCGAAGCACACCACGTGCCGTTTCAATACCTCGAAATCGAGGAACAGCCCCCCGAAATCATCCGGAAGGT
>CASDQW010000095.1 GCA_949282965.1 uncultured Lentisphaeria bacterium | reverse complement strand
CTACGCCCATCCATTGATCATGCCCTCCCGGCTGCTGATCGACAACGTCGTGCTCGACGGAAAGGGCAAGCTCGGCGTGCGGATCAATCACAATCAGGGCCCCTCCTTCCCGCTGGTGATGCAGGGCTGCGACAGGCTGGGGGATATGGAGCTGCGCAATGTGAACGCGACCTTCCGCGACTGCGAATTCGAAGGAGCGAAATTCACCGTCGCCAACCAGCCCCGCGTCAATTTCCTCGATTGCGTCTTCAACGGCGACAACCGGGGCTTGACGGATGAATTTCTGGGACGTGCTGCCGGCAATCTGCTGGGACGCGGCGGCAAGGTTTCCTGGAGCCTCAACCGGATCAATCCTGAACTCTATCGGGCCAAATGACCGGAAGCCGGGAGGAAAGACCGCGCCGGAAGATGATCTTCCGGCGCGTTTTTTCTGTTCTCAGGAATGACAAGCCCCCAACACCACTCACAGCTCCACGACCGCCCGCGGATCCGCGTGTACGACCCGCTGATATCTAGTGTAGAAAAATTCCGAAAAATCCCGTTTCCGCTGCCGGAATTTCAATGGGGAAATACCGAACTGTTCTCGGAAACAGCGATAAAAATTTCCTATATTGGCAAAGCCACATTGCCCAGCAACTGCTGAAATCGGTTCGTCTGTTTCATAGAGAAGCAGCTGCGCCTGATCCATTCTCTTCTGCAACAGAACACTGCGGATGGTTCTCCCGGTTCTGCGCGGTACCCGGTACTCAGATAATCCGGCTTCTTACCGAGTGCCTTCCCCAGCGCGGCCGGAGAGAATGCGGCATTGCCCACATTTTTCTCCAGAATTTGCGCCACAGACTCCCACAAGCGATCCCGCTCCAACTCCGGACTGTTCCGGAAATGTTCCAGCAGAGAATAGACCATACTGAAAAATTGAAACTGCCAGCTGTTTTCATCCATCCGCACCAATAGTTTCCGGTATTGATCCCGGCACTTCTGCGCCTCCAACGGGGAAATCCGGCAGATGGCTGCCCCCGGGCATTTTTCAGCAGGAATGCCGAGCAACTCCTGTAGAGGAAACCGCGCTTCCCGCCCCTCTTCGTCAATCAGGCGCCATAGAAATCCGATGTGCTCAAAGCGTTCACCGGCTATCTGCCGAAACTGATGCTCCTCATCGGGATTAATCAGCAGCAGCGTATTGGTGCCGACCAGTTCCGTACCGCGGGATTCACAATCAAAATAATGCTGTCCTCTGGACACCAGAATCAGATGATAGACCGGATGGCTGTGCCGCACCGACGGATAATTGGAATAATCCACGATGCCGCAGGCAAACAGCTTGATTCGGAAACAACGTCCCCGATGTGCAATCATCAACGCCGAAGGATTCATCATAGTTCATAATATATGTGAATCCATTTTGAAAATAAGGGCTGAAAACAAGAGAAAATCGTATAAAAATACAATTTTTACACCTTTTTAGCTGCTATACTATTATCAGAACAGCGATCGCAGATCATCCAATTACAGAAAGGCTCGCAAAATGAACGCAACTGATCGTCGCTTTACGCTGGTTGAATTGTTGGTGGTAATCGCGATCATCACCATTCTGGCGGCCATGTTGCTGCCGGCACTCAATGCGGCAAGGGAAAAGGCAAGATCCATACAGTGTATGTCGAATTTGAAACAACTAGGATTGTTCAGTGCTCTTTATTGTGATACGTTTGATGATTACATTACGCCGGTCATTTTTCCAACCAACATGAATCGAACCTGGTACACCATGCTGTGGCGTTCCGGCATTACCCGGCACTGGCAATTGACCGGCTGCCCCTCACAGCCGAGAACGCTGGAAGCATTACACAATCGTTTCGCTAATAACCGGCAGGACAACCGGAGCGACGGGTATTATACCTATTCCTACGGCATCAACCGCGATTTTGCCGGATGGGACGTCAAAAATGACCAAAAGACGGCCGATTGCAAAATCACCCGGGTCACCTCTCCGTCAGCGACTGTTGTATCCCACGGCGAGTTTTTCCTGAGGGCGGATTATATGTGTTCCGGCCTGGATCAGCCGTCCGACAACGGTCTCGGGTACTATTTCGTGCAATGCTATCTGCAGAGCCTCACCTGGCAGGGCGTGCTGGCTGAACGCCATCGGGGAACCACCAACATACTTTGGGCGGACGGGCACGCGGAATCCCTGCAACACCGGAAAATCTGGTCTCCGGGATACAGCGAAGACCTCCGCACCCGGTATTGGATCAGCCGGCGCTGACGGGAAGAAGTCACGCTCCCCAAACGGAAATACGACCGCAACAGCCGGATGTTCTGATTCGCCTCAGGCGTCCGGCGGATGCTTCCAACGTTTCCGGTATTCGCCGGGCGAAACCCCGGCGATCCGGTGAAAGGCGTGATAAAAATAATGGGGATCGCGGTGCCCCAGAAGTTCCGCCACTTCGGACAGATGCCGTTCCGTGTGGATCAGCCATTCCGCCGCCCGCTGAAGATAACGCTGATCCAGATATTGTTTCAGCGGCACGCCGACCTTGCGCAGAAAATTCCGGGACAGTGCCGAGGGCGTCATGCCCATGGCCTCCGCCAGTTCCGCCACGCGGACCTGCGCCGCCGGCGTGTTTTCAATCACCGTCAGCATGGGGGCAAAGGCGCGGAACAGCTCCTCCCGCAGCAGCAGCCGTTCCCGCTCCGGCTCCAGAAATTCAAACAGAGCGCCGACCAGCGCGGCCTGCCGGCTCCCGAACCGCGCCTCCGCCCAGCAGAAGTCAAAGAAACAGTTCAACTCCGGCCGCCGGATGCTCAGCAATCCGGGCGATTCCGAAAAAACCGATTGTCTCGTTCCGTCCGTCAGCAGAAAATGCGCGTAGTACAGGCGGCTTCCCGGCCGGTAGATCACCTCGAACGGATGTTCCGCATTGAGCAGGTAGATCCGATCCGGGGCAAAGGAGGCTTCCTTTCCATCGATCACGACGATTCCCCCGAAGGCTTCGCCGCCGAACCGGAACAACCGGCAGAACGGCGGCGACGGATGACGGTAGCGTTCCTCCTGTTTCCGCAAACTGCATCCGGTCCGGTAGACGTCCAGATGCAGCAGCAGCGGCCTGTCCGAACCGAATTCAAAATGAAACCGATCTCCGCCGATACCGAAATCCCGCTGCTCAAACGCTCTTGAGATCAGTTGCACCGGGTTCATTCGCCGGAAGTCCCGTCAATTCAGCATCCCGTCGCGCAGGATCGGCTGCAGCAGAATCCGCTCCACCGGAGCCGGTTCCGATTCCTGCCGATCCAGCAGCCGCAGCAGCAATTCGGCGCTGCGCCGGCCGATTTCATAAGCCTGAATGTCGATTTCCGGCGGCAGCGGATGCAGCCCGTGCAGGAAATAATAATTATTGTCGCAGGAAACCAGCGGCACATCGGTTACCGGCTCCCGGCCGAGACTCCGCAGGATCTGGTAAATCGGCGCAGTATATACATCGCCGGATATGAAAAAGCCAACCTTCTTTCCCGCGGCACGCGTCAGAATATCCCGCACGCGCTCCGTCCCGGCGGCAATGAATTGCGATATGGTCAGTTCTCCCAGATCCAGCTCCAGATGCTCCAGCGGCAGATCGCCGATCGCCTTACGGAACGCGGCCATGCGTTCCTGTCCGAGCGTCAGTCGCAAGCCGCCAATATAAACCACGACATCACATTGCTGACGGCGCAGAAATTCGCCGGCCAGGGTTCCTGTGAGCGGATTGTCGTACGTTACATGCGAAAATGCGCCGGCCCCGGTGCTCTGTCCCATCGCCCGCACATACACCAGATCGGAAAAAAGTTTCAAGTCCTGTTCATTCACCCCGTCTCCGGCGTGGAGAATCACCGCGCCGTCCACCTCGTTCTTCAGGTATTGCACATAGGCTTCGTCGTCGGGGTTGACGGACTGAATCAGCATGGAAAACTGTCGGGCGCCGATTACCGCACTGATCCCTTCGCTGACGATATTGTACAAGGCCGGAAGCAACGGTTGCCAGCGGGCAGGACCGTTGGCCTGCGCCATCTGTTTCCGAGTCAGGAAAAAGATCCCGATGCGTTTTTTGTATTTCACAAACGTTCCGATCCGGGAACGGCGTTCAATCAGCCCCTGCTGCTCCAGCGCATCCAACGCCTTGCAGACCGTCAACGGATTGACCGAATATTCCTGCGCCAGCCGGGTAACGCCGGGCAGTTTGCCGGTAAGCAGACCACTGCGGATTCTCCGCGCCAGCTCGGCGGCGATGCCGTCGTGCTTGCAGGCAATCCGGCTGCGGATCGGAATAACGAAATCCGAAGGTTTTTCCATCATGCCCACTCCTGTCGCTAACCATTCAATGTTATATATTACAACTATATTATAATATATAGATAAGCGCTTGTCAAGTATCATCGGTAAAAAAAAAGCATTTTTCCGAATGATGTCGGCCAGGAGCGACAAACCAAAATCATGGACAATGAGAATCCTCCCCTCTGCGGTTCAGCAGAGGGCGCCGCCTAGGTTTTTTCGTGCCAGAGCACTTCGTCCAGGCGGCTGGAGGCACCGAGTTTCTTCAGCAATGCCAGGTGCGGATAAAAATCCCCTACCATGCCGAGTTCGTGGGAATCACCGCCGAAACTCAGCCGGACGCCGCGCTCCAGACACATGGACACAAAATCCGGCGGAGGCGCGCCATGGTGGAAATTCAGTTCCGCCGCCACGCCGTAACGGACCAGCAAATCCGCGACCGGACGCCACAAGGTTGCCGTCCAATCCTCCGGTTCATCGCGCAATACCCGGAAGGGATGCGCCAGAATATCCGGTTTCCGCCGCAGATGTGCTTCTGTCAGCGATAGAAAAGCAGCGCGTTTCTCCTCCGCCGTGCAGGCCTGCTCCGGGAGCGAATGGACCGCCGCCAGTCGCAGTTCCGAACGTTGCAGCACCGCTTCCGGCACCACCAGTTCCCCGTGCCAGTCGATGTCGATTTCCAACCCGGCGCGGGCGAAATTGCCCCCCTGCTCCCGGCAGAGCTGGAAATAGTCGGCGGCGAAGTTCTGATTCGCAGCCGCGAGTCCCTGACGATAGGGAATTTTCTCCAGACAGGCCGCCCGGGAGAAAAACAAATGCAGGGTGTGTTCAGTGAAGGTCATTCCCTCCAGCCCGACCCAGCGGCCCATGGCCACGGCCCGGGGGACCGTCATGTTTTCACAGCAATAAGCGTACGGCGTATGATTATGCAGATCCCGCAGATGCAATCCATCGGGCAGCCGCAGCTGCTCGGTCCGGCACACACCGCCGCCGACTCCGTCGGTTTCCACCACCCGGAAGGCAAAAGGCGCCTGTGTGAACGGCGACAGGATGTCCGCCCCCGCCCCGGTTCCGGTTCGCCAGCAACGCCGCCATCCGGCAGTGGTTTCCACACGGACACCGGAAGCTCCGGCCACGACGGTCAGATCATCGATTGTCCGGTATTGATCCGGCTCACCGTCGACTCCGGCCACCAGAAACGGCAGGCCGCTTCCGGTCAGTTCCGCATACAACAACCGGGTCGTTTCCGGCGTATCCCCGCTGATCCCCGCCACGACCACCAGATCGGGACGCAGAAAACGCTTGACCCGCCGCAACAGCCGGTGCAAAAACGAATCGGCCAGCTGTTCCGGGCTCTCCGGATATTCCGGACGTTCGCCCGCCAGTTGCCGTCCCTCAATGAGTCCCGTTAAAAGGATGCGCGCCATTCCCTGATTCCTCCGTTTCCGTCAAACCGGCATGGGAATCCGGTCAAGCAGTTCCTCCACCAGTGCGGCTGCACTCAAGCCGGAATATTTGCTTTCATTGGAAAGCCGCAGTCGATGCGGCAGCACCGCCGGGGCCATTTTGCGAATATCGTCCGGCATGACGAAATCCCGACCATTGAGCAGCGCCGCCGCCCGGGCACAATCCGCCAGCATCAGCAGTGCCCGGGGACTGCATCCAAGCATAATCCGCGCATCTTCCCGGGTCGTCCGGATGATCTGGGCCAGATAGGCGGCCACCGACCGTTCCAGAGCGATCCGGCGAAGTCCGGCGCGCAAGGCAAGGATGTCCGTGCCGCAGATGACCGGGGTCACCTCCCCGAGCGGATCTTTCAGCTCCCGGTCGGACAGCATTGCCAGCTCGGCATCCACATCGGGATACCCCAGCGAAAGACGCATGGCGAACCGGTCCAGCTGGGCTTCCGGCAATGGATAGGTGCCTTGGAATTCAATGGGGTTTTCGGTGGCGATCACGAAAAACACCTCCGCCAGCTGCCGGCTGGTCCCGTCGCAGGTTACCTGGCGCTCGCACATGCATTCGAGCAGTGCGGACTGCGTGCGCGGCGAAGCGCGGTTGATTTCGTCCGCCAGCAGCACGTTGGTGAAGACCGGTCCCGGACGGAATTCGAACGAGCCGTTGCGCGGATCGTACACGGAGGTTCCGACGATGTCCGAAGGCAGCAGGTCCGGGGTGAACTGCACCCGGCGAAATTCGAGTGCCAGGGAACGTGCCAGGGCTTTGGCCAGCGTGGTTTTCCCCACCCCGGGCACGTCGTCCAGCAACACGTGGCCGCCGGCGACGAAGGCGACCAGCAACCGTTCCACAACTTCCGATTTGCCGCGGATCACCCGGTTCAGATTGGCGCGCAGCAACTCCAGTTTCTTCAATTCTTCCATTCTACACTCTTTTCCCGATTCCCGGTTTTACAGCAAACCGGTTTCAAAGTTGAACGTCGCGGTGTCCCGCGCATCCCAGTTGGCATTGGTAACGTCGTAAAAATCCAGCATTCCCGGCAGCCGCGGCACCGAAACGATCCGCCGCGGATAGACCCGGGTCAAACCGCTCAGACGATCATAACGGGCCATGTACTCATTGCCGCGCGCATCGCGGAACAGCCCCTCCACCGGAATTTTCGCCCGGGTGGCCAGCAACACCGGACGCCCGAAGCGATACTGCTCCACGGGCAGCGGGGAATGGGCCGCCAGCGCCAGCAGCGCGTCTTTTTCCAGCTCCACGTGTCCGAGCACTTTGGCAACGCCATGTTCGGCCAGCTCCGCCACCGCCATGGAATTGCAGATCGGCAGGGCCCCGCCGGCGGTGATTTCCACATCCCGGTAGGGTTTCAGCAGTTCCAACCCGAACAGTGCCAGCGTGCGGAAACGGCGCAGCCCCTGTTCATAGGCAATGCGGATCACTTTCCGGAGCGAATCCAGTTTCGTTTCCGGACAGAATTCCGGCAGAATCGCCTCCGTGGCAAGTTTGCCGACGTCGTAGACGCTGACGGCGCGGATTGCCCGGCGGTTTCCGGGCTGTTCGCCGCGGGGTTTGACCGCGACGGTCTCCGGACAGGAGCCCGGTTCCAGCCGGACCGGTACGATCGATTGATACAGTCGCCGGAAACGTTCCAGGCCGACGGCGGAATCGGAAAAGACGGCTTCCGGCCGGAGTTCCGCCTTGATGAAATCCCAGAATTCCCGGCGGGCGCGTTTCAGCTCCGCCGCCGGACAGAACCAGCGCCCGTGAATCGCACAGCGAATCCTTCCGGCGCGAAACACCCTCGAATCCGCCGCCCGGAAAGATTCGGACAAGGCGGCCTCATCCAGTGCATGACGGTCCGCCGCGGCCAGATTCCAGGAGTACGACCAGTCGGCGACCGGCGCATTGGCGACCCGGACTTTCAAGGCGGATTCGGTGCAGTCGATTTCCAGGTCCAACGCCTTGCGCGGCGCCGGCAACGCCGCAATGCGGCCGGAATAATCCTCAAAGCTCTCGCCGATCTTAAAGACCATTGCCCGCGGCGGCGTCTCCTTGTCGCAGCAGATGAACACCGAATCCCCGGGACGGGCCTTCGTCTCGCTGCGGTTGCGCACGAACATCCGGGTAATGGTGAACGCCGGCCCCTCGTCGCCACTTGCCGGTTGAAGCCGGATGCGGTCGCCGACATGAAGTTTCCGAGCGGTAGTGAAGCCGAAACCGTTGTCCCGCACCTCCTCGACCTTGCCGCACAGCAGTCCGGCGGCGCCGATGCTGTCATGACTGATCAGCGTCCGGGCCGATTCCGCGGAATAAAACCCGTGCGACCAGCGGCGGCCGCAGGTACGGGACAGCAGATTACGCGCCTCGCCCAACCGTTCGCGTCGTTCCTCACCCGGCGCCGCGTCCAGCATCATCCGATAGGCGGCCACCACGTTGCGCACGTAATCGGGCTGGCGGAGACGCCCTTCTATTTTCAACGAAGCAACACCGAGCTCCGCAATCTCATCCAGCCGGTCGATCATGCAGAGATCCTGCGGCGAAAAGAAAAATCCATTGCCGTCCCGACTGAAAAAACGGCGCCGACACGGCTGCTTGCACCGCCCCCGGTTTCCGCTGGCCCCCCCGTGCCAGGAGGAAAAAAGACACTGGCCGGAGAGTGAACAACACAAGGCGCCGTGAATGAAAATCTCCAGTTCCATTTCCGGCGCCGCCGTCCGCATCGCCCGGAGTTCGTCGAAAGACATCTGACGCTCCAGAATCACCCGGCGGATGCCCAGTTCCGCGGCGATCTTCAATCCCGCCGAATTGTGAAATCCCATCTGGGTCGATCCATGGATCGCCAGCTGCGGGAAACATTGCCGGATCATGCGCAGCACGCCGAGATCCTGCACGATCAGCGCGTCCGGACCGATTTCCGCGAGCAGCGCCAGATACTCGGCCACATCCGGCAGTTCCGATTCCTTGACCACGGTATTGACCGTCACATACACTTTGCGGCCGTTACCGTGGGCGTATTCGACGATCCGGGCCATGGTGTCGGGGGTAAAATTCTCACTCCGTTCCCGGGCGTTGAACCGGGCCAGCCCCGCGTACACGGCATCGGCGCCGGCATCGAACGCGGCAAGCGCCGCGGCGGCGTTTCCGGCCGGGGCGAGCAGTTCCATTGGTTTCATCTCGTTTTCGATTCCTTTTCGAGCGGATGCGTTATGTGTCCGGCGGCGGCTCCGTTCACTCCAGCCGGATGCGCGGATCGGCCCAGGCGTAGGCGAGATCCGCCAGCAGATTCAATACCACGAACAGCAATGCACTGACCACCACCAGGGCCTTGAGCAGCTGCAGATCCGAATTGTTCAAGGCGTCGATACCAGCGAACCCCAGACCGGGAATGCCGAAAAAGGTTTCCAGCAGCAGGCTGCCCGTGAACAGAAACGGCAGCGCCGCCGATGCCCGGGTGATGATCGGAATGGCCGCGTTGCGCAGCAGATGCCGACCGTAAACCGTCCACGGCGCGCAGCCCTTGGCAGCCGCGGTGCGCAGATATTCCCGGCGCAGTTCATCCACGAATACCGTCCGGTAGAAGCGCACGCTGCCGCCCAGTCCCGAAACCACGCCCACCAGCACCGGCAGCGCCAGATAGCGCCAGTCCCCCCAGCCCCAGACCGGAAACAAGTTGCAGTAATATCCCAGAAACCACTGGGCGAAAATAATCAGCACCAGATAACTCACACTCATCCCGGCCACGGAAAAAAGTACCAGCAGCCGGTCTGCAGGCCGGTCCTTGAAAGCCGTCGCCAGCAGCGCCAGCAACACGCCGAAAACCAGTTCGCCGCAGAAGATCGGCAGCATCAACCCCAGCGACGGCCACACCCCGCGCCACAAAATCCGGGAAATCGGTTCCCGGGTCGTCAGCGTCCGTCCGAAATCCAGTACCCGGACATAGGGAAATTCCGGTGTAAACCGGCAGATTTCTCCCAGCGCCCGGGAAAACTGCGAATGGAAAGGCGACTCCTGCAGCCGGAAAAAACGAACCGCGACCGGCGATGCCGTTTCCGGTGCCGTCACCCGGACGACCACCGGCAGCCGGTTGTCCCGGATCCGGCCGGTTTCCGGATCGAAATTATCGATTTCGATCGTCGCACCGCCCTGCCCTTCCGCCGTCACGGCCAACGGCTCTTCACTCGGGAACTGCGGTTCGAAGACGTATTCCGTAATCCGGTCATCGGGCAGTCGCCGGGTGACGCCGACGGGCAGCGGCGTATTCCGGTCGAAGTCGCCACTCCGGAAGGCCTCGGTCCGGCAGCGGCGACCATACAACAGCGGCAGATCCGCGCCGAGTTCCCGGCGCAGGGATTCGACCTCGGCCGGTTCCGGGTTTTTGCCGAGCACCGCCGCCGCCGGATCGCCCGCGGCGACGTTGAACAGCAAGAACGTCAGCAGCACGACGCCCAAAATAATCAACAGCGAATACCCGATCCGCCTCAACGCAAACGCCAGCATGATTCTCTCCAGCAAAACCCGTTCGGCGCAATCAGAATCCGCGCCTTTCCATAAAATACCGCCGAAATCCCGGTGCGGCAAATGCATTTTGATTGAATTTCACCGGGATCGGCGGTAAATTACCATATTATGGAATCTTCGTCGCCGGACATCCTGCTGCATTGCTGCTGTGCGCCCTGCGCCGTCGGCTGCGTGGAGCGGCTGCTGGCGGAGGGACGCCGGGTTACGCTCTTTTTTTCCAACTGCAACATCGCCCCCGCCGCGGAATATGAACGGCGTCTTGATGCGGTACGGCAGCTGGCGGATATTTATCACCTGCCGCTGATCGAGGACGTTTACGATCATGACGCCTGGCGCGAAGCGGTGCGGGGACTGGAAAAGGAACCGGAAAAAGGGGAACGCTGTCCGCTCTGTTTCGTTTTTTCGCTGGCGCGCGCGGCAGCGGCGGCGGAAGCGCACGGCATCGGGGGATTCACCACCTCGCTCACAGTCAGTCCGCATAAGAATTCGCGGGTGATTTTCGCGGTCGCCCGGCGCTTCGCCCGCTTCGAGGAGTACGATTTCAAAAAACGCGACGGCACCCGCCGCTCGGCGGAACTGACCCGGCAATACGGCTTCTACCGCCAGAAATACTGCGGTTGCGAATTTTCTTTCCGCGCAGAGTAATCCGCCGCGCGCTTCCCGGCCTCTTCCCCCTCCCAGCTCAGTCCGCGGGACGCTGACTGCGAAGCACCTGCAGATTGTATCGAATCCGCTCGTCATCCGGGCGGAGTTTCAAGGCTTCGCTCCATTCCCGGAAGGCGCGCGCATCGTCGCCGGTCAGCCGCCCGAGCAGTCCCGAGGCGAAATACAGTTCCGCCGGATTGCCCCAGCGCCGCCGGAGTTGAATTTCCAGCAGCCGGCAGGCCCGGTCCCGCTCCCGCAGACGCAACAATGCCTCCACCGCCACGGAACAGGAGGCGGGTAGAAAGGTCTCGCCATTGTACAGGGCCCCCCCCCTCCCGGACTCCAGCAGCGGCAGCAGGAAATTCAACGCGGTTTCGGAATCGTGCCGCAATCCCGCCGCCAGACCGGCAAAGATCAGCCCGGTATTGCGACAGGCCGGATCGGAAGGACGCGAGGAATCCAGCATCTTCGCCGCCGCCAGCTCCAGCAGTGCCGGATCCTGCCGGTTCCACCCGGTCAATCCCAGACCTTCCATGGCTTTCAGGTTCGGCTGCGGTACGGAGACCGCGGCCCGAAACAGCGCAGCGGAATCCCCGAAAAGCGGCGCATAGCGGGCAATGCCCACCCAGTATCCCGCCGCCAGCGCCGTTGCCGCGATCAACCAGACGCGCGGGATTCCGTTTTCGCGGAGCCGCCGTCGCATATACGTTTCCGCCAGCACCCCGGCGAACAGCCAGAAGACGGCGGCCAGCAGAAACCCGTACCGGTCCGCGTAATCAGTGTTGGTAAAACCGCCTCCCGTCGCGAGCGGCAGATACAAGCCGCCGTAAACCAGCGCGAAACCGATGACCGTAAGCCGGCGAACCCGCAGTTTCCAGGCAACCGCCACCAGAATCAGCGCCAGCAGGATTCCCGCCGCCACTTCCGGCCAGACCGCCGACCAGTCAAACCGGGGATGAACGGGATTGAGCTGCCCGGGCCACAGCGCCGCCGCCAGATACCGGAAGAAATTTCCCGCCGCCACCGCCGGACGGAAGACGCCGTTGCCGGCAAGTTCGCGAAATGTCATGCCCACCGAAATCAGCGCCGCCAGCCCTCCCGCCAGCACCGGCAGCAGCAGCGTTTTCAAATTGCGCCGCCAGGCCCGCGGACGACGGCAGAAGGCATAGACGGTCATGACGCCCGGCAGCGGCAGCACCCACGGCTTGCTCCAGATGGCCGGAAACATCAGTCCCGCCGCCCCTGCCGCCCATCGTCCCCGCCGCAGTCCGCGCTGAAAAAGCCAGAATGCGCCGAAGGCGAACAGGGCGCTCAGTACGCCTTTGCGTTCCGCGATCCAGCACACGGTTTCCGCGCGGGCCGGGTTCCACGCCCAGAGCAGCGTCAGCCCCAGTGCCAGGCGCGGGCGGATGCGGAACTCCCGGGCGATGCCGTACAGCAGCGCCGCCGCCGCGCCGTAGAGCACCAGCTGATGCAGCCGGCACAGCCAGGGAATCATCCCCAGCGCCGTCCGGTCCACGGTCAGAGACAAGGTCGCAACGGGGGTATACACCGTCTGCAGGTTGTGTGTGAACTGCCAGAACAGGTCGCGAAACGACCAGCTGAGATGCTCATGGTCCAGCAGGAATCCGCCGTCGTCCCATTCCGGCAGAAAACCGCCCCCCAGTCCGACCAGAAACGGCAACATCGCCCCCAGCGCCGCCGCGCCGTACCAGAGAAGTTTCCGCGCTGTTTCCGGTTTCATGGTTTGTCTTACCCCCCGCATGGATCGAGTTTGCAGAATTTCTTACAGTAAACGCATTCCCCGCGGTTTTCAATCGCCGAACCCCTGTCCGCCGCGGAAAAAAATTGTAAAACACCTCAAGAAACAGTATAGTATCATACGACCATGATCTCACACAATGATGGAGTCACCGATACCATGAGAATGCCCGCTTTTCTGTTTTTTCTGATTGCCGCCCTCACAGTCGCGGCAGACATTCAACCCTGCCGCCACAGCGAAGAACCGCATCGGGAAGTCGCCGCCTTTCTGAGCGCTTCCGCGCCGGACACCGGAGCCCGCCAGGCCGCGGCCATCCGCGCCGCGCGTGAAGGCGACAGCACGGCACTTGACACCATCCGCAAAGGGCGGAACAGCACCGCCGAAACAGCCGGGAAGGATGCGTCTTTAAGCATCGCGGACGCAGTGGTTCCATCCGCCTCCGGCGGGATTCCGATCCGGATCTACACCCCCGCCGCCACCTCCGGCGGCGGCAAACCGGCGGCAGTGCTTTATCTTCACGGCGGGGGCTGGACCATCGGCAGCATCAACAGCTGCGCCCGCTTCTGCCGGGCGCTCGCCACGGCTTCGGGCGCGGTCGTGGCCGCGATTGACTACCGGCTTGCCCCGGAACACCCCTACCCCGCCGCGCTGGAAGATACGCTGATTGCCCGGCAGTGGCTGCAGCAGCAGCTTGGTGCGGAACAAATTTATCTGGCCGGAGACAGTGCCGGCGGCAATCTCGCCATCGCCGCCGCGCTGCAGATCGCGCAAAACCGTTCCTCGGCGACGGTTTCAGGATTGATCCTCTTTTACCCGGTCGTCTACGCCGACGCCGACGGCTCGGATTCCTGGCTGCGCAACGGCAAAGGCTATGCGCTCGATGCGGAACTCATGGAGGAATTCAACGAAGCCTACGCGCCCGCCGAAGCCCGGCAACGCGATCCGCTCATCTCTCCGCTGCTCTCTCCGGCGCTGCATCTCCTGCCGCCGATCCTGCTGATCTCCGCGCAGTTCGACATTCTGCACGACCAGGGACGGGAATTCGCCCGGCAGGCGGCAAAAGCGGGCGTCCCGGTCCGCGCCCGCTGTTACGAAGGCGCCTCTCACCTGTTCATCACCATGCCGGGGATGGACACGTATTTTCAGCGGGCGGTCCGCGACGCGGCGGAATTCATCCGCGCGGCGAAGAACTGAGCCGGCAGCGGCGCAGCCGCAACGCGTTGCTGATCACCGACACGGACGACAGACTCATGGCCAGACTTCCCGCCACCGGGCTCAGCAGCCAGCCGAAAACCGGATAAAACACCCCCGCCGCCAGCGGAATCATCAATACATTGTAGAAAAAGGCGAAGAAGAGGTTTTCCCGGATGTTCCGGTCGATCGCGGCACTCAGACGCCGCGCCCGGCAGATGGCGGCGATATCGCCGCCCGGCAGGGTGATTCCGGCGCTCTGCATGGCCATGTCGGTTCCGGTCCCCATCGCAATGCCGACATCCGCCTGCGCCAGAGCCGCCGCGTCGTTGATGCCGTCACCGACCATGGCCACCCGCAGATTCCGGGCTTGATATTCCTTGACGGTATCGAATTTTTTCTGCGGCGTGGCGCCGGCCACCACGGTGTCAATGCCGAGTTCGCCCGCTACCGCCCGGGCGGTATTTTCCTGGTCGCCGGTCAACAGCACCGGCGTCATGCCGAGCGCTTTCATCTCCGCCACCGCCGCTCCGGCATCCGGGCGGACGGGATCGGAAACGATTACCGCCCCCAGCAGCCGTTCCCCGGAAGCAACGCAGACCACCGTGCCGCCCGCCTCCGCCGCGGCATTGAGCCGGGAATCCAGCACGGTGGTTTCCAGACCGTTTTCACGCAGAAAACGGCCGCTGCCGACCCGTACGGAAACATTGTCCAGCAGCGCACTGACCCCGGCGCCGGGAAAGTTGCGGAACTCCCGCACTTCCGGCAGCTCCAGCGCGCGTTCCCGCGCCGCCAGCACCAGTGCCCGGCCGATCGGATGCTCGCTGTAATTTTCCAACGCCGCCGCCGTCCGCAGCAATTCCTCCTCCGTGACACCGTCGGCGACGATCGTCCCGGTTACCGTCGGTTTTCCCTGCGTCAGGGTGCCGGTCTTGTCCAGTAAAATCACCGATACCCGGCGCATCCATTCCATCGCCTCCGCGTTGCGGATAAGAATCCCGTTTCGCGCCCCCAGCCCCAGCCCGACGGTAATCGACATCGGCGTCGCCAATCCGAGCGCACAGGGACAGGCCACCAGCAGCACCGCAATCGCAGTCAGCAAACCAAATTCAAAATTGTGAAACCCGTACGTCCAAACCAGAAACGCCGCCAGCGCACATGCCGCCACCACCGGCACGAACACCGCCGACACCTTGTCCACCAGATGCTGCACCGGCGGCCGCGACCGCTGCGCCTCGCTCACCAGCGCGATGATCCGGCTGAGCATGGTTTCGCTTCCCACCCGGCGCGCTTCAAAGTCGAACGTTCCCTGCTCGTTCAGCGTCCCCGCCGAAACCGCGTCTCCGGTCTTCTTCGCCACCGGGACCGGTTCTCCGGTCAGCATGGATTCGTCCACGTAACTGGTCCCGGAAACCAGCACTCCGTCCACCGGAATCCGGTCCCCGGGTTTAACCCGCAACACATCGCCCGGACTGACTTTTTCCAGCGGGATCACCGTCACCCCGCCGTCGGCGCCGACCCGATCGGCGGTCGGCGGCGCCAGACGCATCAGCGCCCGGATGGCGTGGCCGGTTTTTGCCCGCGCCCGGGCTTCCAGCAGTTGGCCGAGCATGATCAGCGTGGCAATCATCGCCGCCGGTTCGAAATACAGCCGGGCGCGTCCAACGTCGTTCAGCATGTCCGCCGGCAGGTTTTCATAAAAAAACACGCCATACACACTGTAGCAATACGCGGTTCCCACCCCGAGCAGAATCAGCGTGAACATATTGAAACTCCGATACCGCAGCGATGCCAGCCCCCGGCGAAGCAGAAACCGGGCCGGTCCGAAAAGCAGCAGCGAACATCCCAGCAGCTGCAACAGGTCGTTGAAAAGATCCCGCCGGATGCCGACCCACTGCGGGCGGCAGTTGATCACCGTCAGCAATATGGTCATGAGCAGCGCCACCACGAAATTCCGCCGCAGCGAACGGTATTCCGCGTCTTCCCGGCCGTCGTCAAGTTTCGGCGTCACATACAGCGGCTCCAGATCCATGCCGCATTTCGGGCAGGCGCCGGGATGATTTTCCCGAACTTCCGGGTCCATCGGGCAACTGTAAACCACCTCTTCCCCGGCGTCTCCGCGGGGCGGAGAAACCATTTTTCCGGGCTTCCCGGACAGGTAGCCCGCCGGGTCGGACAGAAATTTTTCCCGACACGACGCGCAGCAGAAATAATAGGTTTTCCCTTCATATTCCGCCTGGATTCCGGAATCCGTGTCGACGGTCATGTGGCAAACCGGATCAGTCGCTTTTTTCGCCAGATAGCCCGCCGGGTCGGACAGAAATTTTTCCCGGCACGACGCGCAGCAGAAATAATAGGTTTTCCCTTCATATTCCGCCCGCACAGTGGAATCTTCGCTGACGGTCATGTGACAAACCGGATCAATGGCCTGATTCTTCATAAAAGGCTTCTCCCTCTCGCCCAAAGATACTTCATGACATTCATTTTACGATAATCGTTCAAAATAAAAAATCAAACCGGTTGTATTTCCAGCCAAACGGCTTTAT
Source organism: uncultured Lentisphaeria bacterium (assembly GCA_949282965.1). Lineage (GTDB taxonomy): Bacteria > Verrucomicrobiota > Lentisphaeria > Victivallales > Victivallaceae > CALXOD01. The sequence continues at coordinate 19,912 of CASDQW010000095.1, read as the reverse complement.
ATTACCTGAATTGCAAGACCATCGCATACGGATGCGCTGAAGCTCTTCCGGAAGGTGAACACGAAAGAGACATTCATGGGGAAAACCATTCTGCCGTTGCTGTTGTTTCTGGCCGTTTTCTGCGGCCTGCACGGTATTTGCCGCCCCGAAAACGCGCTTTCCGGCACCGGAGCTCACCGCCAGCCCGCAGAAGAGGCCGTAGAAAACCTCCACCTGCCGGAATATGCCGCTTTGCCGGCGACCGCCGCCCATGTGTTCCGTCAGCAGCATCCCGGAAAATCGCTGCGGCGGGACGCCGATGATACCCCGCCGTTTTACGCCGCCCTGGCCGGCATTACGGAAGAAACCGTCATCCTCGCCTTCCCCGGAAAGGAATTCAGCCGGCCATCCAGCCGGGAAATCATCCGCCGGGTGCGGCGAACGCTGCCGGCACGGGCGGGACCGCGGGCCTGATCCCCCCGCCGTTCATTTTCGTTTTTTATGATTGAATTTTGAAATCGCGCCGCCGCTTCACCGGAGACGCCTGCCGCATCATCCGCGGCCATAACCGAACAGGATCATTTGACTCATCATGCAAGAGGTTCACTCTGCTTCAGGCTCTCTGCCATATCCGGGACTGACCGCCCGGGAGGTCGAAGCCGCCCGCCTTCAATATGGCCCCAACGTACTGGCCAAACCGCCCCGTACTCCGTGGTATCGCCAGTTTGCCGCAAAATTCCGGGATCCGATCATCCGGATTCTGATCATTGCCGCGCTGCTTTCCGCGCTGACCGGCGGCTGGCTGGAGGGGGCGGGCATCGCCCTCGCCGTGCTGCTGGCCACCGGAATCGCCTTCCTCAACGAGTACCGGGCGGGGAAGGAGTTCGACATTCTCAACGAAGTGGACGACGACATTCCGGTCAAAACCATCCGCGATGGCGCTTTTTCCCAGGTGTCGCGCCGGGACCTGGTCTGCGGTGATGTGATTTTCGTCGAAACCGGCGAAGAAGTGCCGGCCGATGCCCGGGTCCTCGCCGCGGTGAACTGTCACGTCGATCAGTCGAAATTCACCGGAGAACCGGAGCCGGTCGCCAAGTGCCCCATTGCCGAAAACACCGTTCATGAATCGGAGAACGACCCCTATCCCGCAGACCGGCTGCTGCGCGGTTCCACCGTGCTGGACGGTTATGCCTATGCCCGGATCGAGGCTGTCGGTCCCGCTACCGAAATCGGCAAAACCGCCATGGCCGCCGCCGAGGAAACCGGCAACGCCACCCCGCTGCAGCTCCAGCTGGAGCGCCTGAGCCGGGTCATCGCCGTCATCGGCGGAGCGTTGGCAACGCTGCTGTTTCTGATCCTGCTGGTGCAGGCGATTTATCAGGGGGAACTGCCGCGCACGCTGAGCGCTTATGCGGCCATGGAACCGATTCACATCCTGCTGGGTTTCTTCATGATTGCGGTCACCCTGGTGGTGGTCGCGGTGCCGGAGGGGCTGGCCATGAGCGTCACCTTGAGTCTGGCCTACAGCATGCGCCGCATGACCGCCGACCACAACCTCGTACGCAAAATGCACGCCTGCGAAACCATCGGCGCCGCCACCGTCATCTGCACCGACAAAACCGGCACTCTCACCATGAACCGTATGGAATTGCGTCAGGCGTACCTGCCGCTGCTCGACGGCGCGTCTCCGAACGACACCACACCCGCCGGACGCCTGGCCGCCGACGCCCTTGCGGTGAACGGCACCGCGAACCTGGGCGACGGCGAGGAAGGCCCCGCCGTGCTGGGCAATCCGACGGAGGGCGCCCTGCTGCTGTATCTGCAGCAGCTCGGTCTTGATTACCGGCGGCTGCGAGAAAAATTCACCATTCAGCGCCAGTGGACCTTTCACACGGAACGCAAATTCATGGCCACCCGCGGCCTTCCCGAAGGCGCCGCCACACCGGTGCTCCATGCCAAAGGCGCCCCGGAAATCATTCTGGAACGCTGCGACTTTCTGTACGACCGGGACGGCATCCGCCCCCTGACACCGGAAGATCGCCGGCAGCTCCTCGCGGCATTCCGGCAGGCCCAGCAAACCGGCGCCCGGACACTGGCTTTCGCCTTCCGGGAACAGCCGGAGGAAGAAGACGATCTGGACCGGGCGGCGCGGCAACTGGTGTATCTCGGATTCGTCGCCATCGCCGACCCGGTCCGTCCGGACGTGCCGGACGCCGTCAGCCAGTGCCGCCGGGCGGGCATCGAAGTCAAGGTCGTAACCGGAGACACGCCCGATACCGCCGCCGAAATCGGTCGGCAGATCGGGCTGTTTGCGGAAAAACCGGATCCGGACCGGCTCATTTCCGGTCGGGATTTCAGCCGGCTTCCGGAAGCGGAAGCACGGGAACGGGCCGGCAAACTCCGGATCATCTCCCGCGCCCGCCCCGACGATAAACTCAAACTGGTCCGGGCCCTGCGCGACCGGGGCGAAGTCGTCGCGGTCACCGGCGACGGCACCAACGACGCTCCCGCGCTCAATTATGCCGACGTCGGCATCGCCATGGGCAAAACCGGCACCGCCATCGCCCGCGAAGCGGCGGACATCATTCTGCTGGACGATTCGTTCCGCAGCATCGTCAACGCAGTGCTGTGGGGACGGTCGCTTTATCGCAATATTCAACGTTTCCTGCTTTTCCAGCTGACCATCAACGTCACCGCCGTCGGCATTGCCCTGGCCGGACCGTTCGTCGGCGTTTCCATGCCGCTGACCGTCATCCAGATGCTCTGGGTGAACCTGATCATGGATACGCTCGCGGCCCTGGCGCTGGCGACGGAACCGCCCGATCCGGCGGTGATGAACGATCCGCCGCGCCGCGCCACGGCATTCATCGTAACGCCCTCCATGACACGGCACATTCTGCTGACCGCCGCCGGCTTCATCGTGGTCTTCATTGTCTGGCTGCGAACCTGCAGCGCGGCCGGGGAAACACCGGAAGCAGCCCGGGATCTCTCCATGTTTTTCACCGGATTCGTGCTGATGCAGTTCTGGAATCTTTTCAACGCGAAATGCTTCGGCAGCAACCGGTCGATTTTCGGCCAGCTGCTGGACAACCGGGTGTTTCTGCTGATCGCAGGCGCCATCCTGATCGGCCAGATCCTGATAGTCCAGTTCGGCGGAACGGTCTTCCGTACCGTGCCGCTGCGCTTCACGGATTATCTTGTGCTGTTCGGAGGCACTTCCATCGTGCTCTGGATCGGCGAACTCTGCCGGCTCGTCGGAAGAATTTCCGGGAAACGGAGGAGCGCATGAAACGATTCCTGGCTGCATCGATTCCGGGCCTTCTGCTCCTGTTCCTGCCGCTCCTCCTGAGCAGCCTCGTCGGATGCGCCCCATCCCAGCCGGTCAAACCCCACCGCGTCACGGTGCTGCAGGGAGCGGATCAGTGCGCCGCACCGGGCGCCGACTTCCCGCTGGAGGTTCTGGCGGAGCTGAGCGGACGCCCCCGTCGGGGACTGCTCGGTGGTGAAGGCGCCCCGCCGCCGGCGGCCGGATGCAAAGTACGGTTGAACATCGCGCCCGGATCCAGTCTCCGACTGACCGCCGACTCCCTGACCAGCGACGACGGCGGCGTCATCCGGTTCCGCGTCGGTGCCGGAACCCGGGTCGGCGATCATTATCTGGAAATCATCCCGGAGGACGCACCGGAAAAACGAATCCGGATCCGTTTCATCGTCGGGCTGGAACTGTTCGGCAACGGTCAGGAGGCTTTCGCCGGCGAGGAAACGGACGAACCGCTCCGGGTCCGTCTGACCCGCGCCGACGGCAGCCCCGCGGCAGGCGTGCCGGTCTACTTCCGAATCGACGGCGACGGTCATGCCGCCACGCTCGGCAACGCCGCCGCCGTCACTGACGAACACGGCAATGCCGTCAGTACCCTGCGCCTCGGCCGGGAAACCGGACGCTGCGCGGTCAACATTCAGCCCGCCGATCCCTCCGGACAGTTCGTCACCCGGGGAATTACCGCCGAAGTGCTGGCCATGAATCCCTGGCAGCTGGCATTGAACACGTTTGCGGGACTGGCCGTCTTCATTTTCGGCATGAAATTAATGAGCGACGGACTCCAGAAAGTCGCCGGAGAACGGATGCGGGCCATCCTGCAATTCTTCTCACGCAACCGCTATGTCGCGCTGCTGGCCGGTGCCGGAGTCACCGCGGTTATCCAGTCTTCCAGCGCCAGTACGGTCATGGTGATCGGCTTCATCAACGCCGGACTGCTGAATCTGACTCAGGCCGTGGGAATCATCTTCGGCACCAACATCGGAACCACCATCACCGCACAGATCGTCTCGTTCGACATCGCCGCACTGGCCATGCCGGCGATCATCGCCGGGACGCTGCTGCTCTTCGTCACACACCGGGCGTTCCGCGGCATCGGAGAAACCGTGCTGGGCTTCGGCTTCCTCTTCTTCGGCATGTCCATGATGAGCGAAGAGCTGACGCTGATCGGACGCTTCCCGTCGGTGCTGGAGGTCTTCCGCAAGTTCGACTGCACGCCGGTGGCGGGTGTCATGCCGTTCGGGGCGGTCCTGGGGGCGCTGGGCATCGGACTGGCCGCCACCATGCTGATCCAATCCAGCTCGGCCACGACCGGCATCATCATCGCACTCGGTGCGGGTGGTTTGATCAACTTCTACACCGCGGTGCCGCTGCTCCTGGGAGCCAATATCGGCACGACCATCACCGCGCAGCTCGCCGCCATTCCGGGGAACCGGGTGGGCAAGCAGGCGGCGCTGGCCCATACGCTGTTCAACCTGATCGGAACTTTGATCATGCTGGTCTTCTTTTATGTACCGTGGGGAACGACCGGAACGCCGGTGTTTTACTATCTGGTGGACCTCTGCACGCCGGGCAATGCACTGGGAACGGTACCGCAGAATGTGCCGCGCCACATCGCCAACGCCCACACATTATTCAATGTGCTGACCGCTCTGCTGCTGCTGCCGTTCATTCCGGCGCTGGCGAAACTGTGCGAACGGCTGATCCCGGTCAAGCTCCGGAAAATCCGTTATAACCATCTCGACGCCAATTTGCTGGAAAATCCCGCCATCGCCCTGCAACAGTGCGTGATCCAGCTGCGGATCATGCTGCGGGACGCGGGGTGCAATCTGGAACGGGCCACCAACTGTTGCTTCTTCCGTCGGGATCTGGAAAAAGAGACCATCCGGGACATCGAGGAACAGGAAATCGCCATCGATCGGATGCAGCTCGACCTGACCGACTACGTGGTGAAAATCACCCGCCGGGAACTCTCCGCCGAGCAGTCCGAAGTACTGCCGAAACTGCTTCACGCCATCAATGATGTGGAAAAACTTGCAGACTACGCCGCCACCATCATCGACGCCGCCCGCCGTTCCGCGGAGCCGGGCGGCAAAATCTCCGGCAAACTGAAGAAAAAACTGGAACACCTTTATGAACGGCTGCTCCTGATGCGTCGGGCGGTTACCGCCGCCCTCGAACACCCCGGCCGCGGCGATGCCGAACGCGCCGTCGCCATCGGCCACTGGATCCGGAGAAACGCCGACGAACTGGAAAACGAACATATTCAGCACCTCCGCCATGCGGAGTATGATCTGTCCTCCGGCATGGCGTTCCTCGCGTTCGTCGACGCCATGCGCAAAATCAGCGGAGTGCTGAACAATCTGGCCGAACGGGCTGAAGCCATCGCCGTCTTCGGCGGCATTACCACCGGAAAGGGAGAAGAGGAATGAGGAAAATCAGCTGGCTGCGCCGCAAAATGCATTATTATTACTTGAAGATGGTCAAGGAACGCGGCACCCCCGAGTATATTGCCCGCGGCTGGGCCATCGGCATGTGCATCGGCTGGATCATGCCGATCGGCACCCAGCTGCTGGTTTCCATCCCGCTTTCGTTCGCCCTGCGCGGGTCCAAGATCGGCGCCACCATCGGCACGTTCGCCACGAATCCGGTAACCGTCTTTTTCATCTATCCGGTTCAATGCTGGATCGGCAACCTGGTCACCGGAGGATCCCTCAGTTACGCGTTTATCAAAGACGCTCTGAAGGAACTCCTGGAAGAGCAGACCCGGGAAGCGCTTTTTCGTCTCAGCCGGGAACTGCTCACCGACTTCTTCGTCGGCGGAGCGGTTTTCGCGCTGATTTCGACGCCGATCACCTATTTTCTGGTGCGCTCCATGGTCACCGGCTTCCGTGCCCGGATGGCGGCCCGGCGACAGCGGCGCAAGGAGCTCAAAAAGCCCTGACCGAACGGCATTCCACCTGGAGACTGCGGACCTCCTCCCGGGAAACCAGACCGGCGCTGTACAATTCCTCCAGCGCCTTCTCCATGGTGATCATGCCGTCCTTGGCACCAGTTTCGATCACGGATTGAAGCTGGTGCGTTTTGCCTTCGCGCACCAGCGCCAGAACCGGCGGCGTGCCGATCATGACTTCGAACGCCGCCACCCGTCCGGCGCCGTCGAGGCGCGGCAGCAGGCGCTGCGACACCACCGCCAGCAGGACCCCAGCCAGCTGCAGCCGGATCTGATTCTGGTGGGCCGACGGGAAGGAATCGATAATCCGGTCGATGGTCTGCGGCGCATTGTTGGTATGGATCGTGGCGAAGACCAGATGTCCGGTTTCGGCCGCGGTCAGCGCGGCGGCCATGGTGTCGATGTCGCGCATTTCCCCGACCAGAATCACGTCCGGATCCTGCCGCAGCACGTATTTGAGCGCGGTGGCGTAACTCAGGGTATCCGCGTGCAGCTCCCGCTGCTCCACCAGCGCCATGTGGTTGTCGTGCACGTATTCGATCGGGTCCTCCACCGTGATGATGTGACAGGAGCGGCGGCGGTTGATGTAATCGATCAGACTGGCCAGTGTCGTGGACTTGCCGCTCCCGGTCGGGCCGGTAATCAGAATCAGGCCCTGCTGTTTGTCGGCCATCCGCACCAGAGCCGGCGGCAGCGTCAGGGCCTCCGGCGTGGGAATGGTGTCCGCCACCACCCGGGCCACCACTCCGACATTGCCGCGCTGGTAAAAACCGTTGATTCGGAAGCGGAAGACCGTTCGTTCCTCGGACGCCCGATCCAGCTGCAATTCCACCGCCAGCGCGAAATCCAGTTCCCGTTTCTCCTCGAACTCAATCCGCTGCCGTCGCGAAGTCACGCTGAACAACAGTCGTTGAATGTCCCCCGGCACCAGCACCGGCAGATCCAGCGGCCGCAACATTCCGTTGATCCGCAACGTCGGCGCGGCTCCCGTGGAAAGCAGCAGATCGCTGGCCCCCATCTTGACCGCCGCCCGCAGCAGTTGGCGCATATCCACGCCATGGTCGTCATCCAGACCGTCGATGTTGTAATGGCTGCGGAAGGCATCGACGCCGCTTTCCATGCCTTTGAACAGCAGGGCCAGTTCCTCCCGGTTGTCCGAGGCAGCCAACGCGGTCTCGGTCGTAATCCGCTGCTCGCGGAAGAGCTGGAAAAGCGCCCGGTTGAAGGTGATCATGCCGCTTTCAGCGCCACGCCGCAGGGCATCCTCCAGCCCACGGTAATCCCGATCCGCAATCAGTTTGCGCACCGACGGCGTCCCCATCAGGCATTCGACGGCGGGCACCATCCCCTTGCCGTCGGCGCGCGGCAGCAGCCGCTGCGCGAAAATCGCCAGAAGCGCCATGCCCAGGTCAATCGCAATTTGTTCGCGCTGATGTTCCGGAAACAGATTGACAATCCGTTCCAGGGCCTGAATCGAATCGGCGGTGTGTACCGTACTGATCACCAGGTGTCCGGTCAGGGCGGCGTTGATCGCCGCCTGCATGGTTTCCATATCGCGCATTTCCCCGATGACGATGACGTCGGGGTTTTCCCGCATGGCACTGCGGACGGCGTCCGCGAATCCCGACACGTCGGAATGAATTTCGCGCTGGGTCACCAGGCTCAGCCGGTCCTCATGCAGAAATTCCACCGGATCCTCCAGCGTCAGAATATGGCGGTGCACCCGGTTGTTGATCAAATTGACCATGGCGGCCAAAGTCGTGGATTTTCCGCTGCCGGTCGAGCCGGAAACGAGAATCAGTCCCCGCGGTTCCATCGCCGTCCGCGCAATCGCCGGCGGCAGATTCAGCGCCGCAACGTCGAGCGCATTGCCGGAATACACGGGGCGCGCCGCAAAACCGGGACCATGAAACGCCTGAAAAAAATTGAGCCGGAACCGTTCCCCGCCGGAAAGCGAAAAAGAAGCATCGTAACTGCCGCTCTGCTGATATTGCGTCTCCGCCGCCTCCGTCAGCACACTCCGCCGGAATGCGTCGATTTCTGCTGCCTCAAGGATCGGTGCATCCGCCATCAGCTCCACCGTTCCGCAAGAACGTAGCGAAGGCGTCTTCCCCGCATTGACGAAAAGATCGGATGCGCCCGCCCGCAGCGCCTCCCGCAGCAGATTGTCGAAATCACGGTCCATCGGCCCTGCCTCCCGGTATTTCAGAAAATATTTTTAAGCAGAGGATTAAGCGCTTCCGATCAAAGAGCGCAACCGGTTCTGCAATTCCCGTTTTTCCACCGCCCGGTAGACGCTCCGCCCCAATTCGGAGCGCAGCAGCGGCACGGCCCTCTCCCCGATCAGATCGGCATAAGCCAGAAGCAACATCACATTGGCCGCTCCGGGCTGCCGGTCTGAGGTTTGAAAATACGTTTCAATCACCGCGATCTGTCCTTCGCGGTCGCCGCTGCTCTCATAAACTTGCCACAGCAGTTCCGCAACCTCCGGGGAATTCGGGTATTGCTGCCGCAGCTCCAACAAGGCTTCCCGCGCCTCCTCCAACCGGCCCGCCGCGATCATTCCGGCGCAGGGCGACAGAAGCGGCGGCGGCGCCTTGAGCTTCTCCGATCCCCCTACCAGCAGACGGGTGACCCCGTCCGCCAGCCCCGGAGCGAAAAGGCGCCAGCCCACCAGCCCCGCCAGCACCCCGAAAGGCAGCGCGATCAAAAAACTCCCGACCCCGGTCAGACCACCTTCGAGAAAACCGCCGAGTCCGAATCGGACCATGACCCAGACGCAGAAAAGCAACAGCACGTACCAGAGCGCCATGCAGAATTTTTCCAGAACATGCGACCAGTAGATTCCCGCCATAAGTCCCCGTCGTCTTTCGTTTTCCGGTTACAAATTTACAAATACCAGAATTTCTCAGGAAGTCAAACTTCCGAGCTTGAAAATTCGGAGGAGTCCAAGTATATTGCACTCCAGTTGTCCTGTATAAGAATCATTTTTGAAGGGTATATGCCATGCTGGCAACATTGTTTTTCCGCCGTCTGCTGCTGCCGGCTCTGTTTACGCTGAGCTGCAGCTGTCTCGCCGCCGACAAACCGAAACTGACCGTCATCGCCGACCGCGAAATGCCGAAATACCGGTGCGGGGAAACCGTCGTCTTCCACGTCTCCGCCGAAAATGCCGACGGCGCGCCGATCACCTCCGGCACGCTGGATTACCAGCTGAAGCTCTGCAGCCGCTGCGACCTGACGCTCCGCTCCGGAAAAATCGAACTCGGCGAAAAACCGGCGGCCCTTGAGGCCACGCTGGAGGAACCGGGATTCCTGTATCTCCGGGTCTCCGGCACGCTGGACGGAAAAAAGACATGGGCTGCCGGCGGCGCCGCTTTCGAACCGGAAAAATTAACGCCGCTTCAGGAGGAACCCGCCGACTTCGATCGTTTCTGGGCCGAAAGCCTGGCGCGCCAGAACGCCTGCCCCCCGGTGGAACTGGAAAAACTGGACCGTTTTTCCAATGAGGGCCGCAATTGTTATCTGGTGAAAGTCCCGACGCCGGATGGTCAAACCATCTATGGTTTTCTGAGCGAACCCGCCCGGCCCGGGCGTTATCCCGCGGTCGTCAATCTCCCCGGCGCGGGCGCCGGCTATTACGGCCCCGACACCGAATGGCCCGCCGAAGGCGTCATCGCCCTGCGCATGAACGTGCACACCTACCGCCCGGCAGACAGTTACCCGGCCATTCAGAAGCAGTACAAGGAAGCCTACGGTACGAAACTCAATTACCTGCGTCAGAACACCGAGGACCGGGAAAAACATGTTTACTTCCGCAGTCATCCCGCCATCAGCCGGGCCATTGATTTCGTCGCCTCCCGTCCCAATTTCGACGGTCGGCACTTCGTCGCCTACGGCGGCAGCCAGGGCGGTACGCTGGGCACAGCGATGGCGGCACTGAATCCGCATCTGACGGCGGTGGCGGCACTGGTCCCCGGATTCGGCGACCACGCGGGGTTTCTGAAGGGGCGCAGCAACTCGCATCTGCTCTATCCCGTCCGCAACGAGCCCGAGCGGCTGGAAAAGGCCAAGACGGTTGCCGGTTATTATGATTCGGCCTTTTTCGCCCGGAGAATCCAAATCCCGGTACTGATGTCGGCGGGATACATTGATCCGACCTGCACTCCCGCTTCGGTCTATGTCATCTACAATCAGATTCCGGGAGAAAAGCGCATGATCGACTGTCCGCGCGATCCCCACGGCATCTCCAAGGCGCTCCGGGCCGACATGATGGCGTTTGTACGCGAACATCTGGGGCTTGCGGAAAAAGCGGAATAGTACGAAAATGCAGACAAAAAAAAATGGAGCGGGTGACCGGAGTCGAACCGGCGTCGCCAGCTTGGGAAGCTGGAGCATGACCGTTTTGCTACACCCGCTTGAGCGATAGAACGCGATTAATGTAACGGGATGGAGAATTTTTTCAAGTCCGGAATGCTTTTTTCAGCAGAAAAAACTTGAAAAACTTGCTTGAACGACTTATTTTCACGGCCAGTACAATCTTGAAAACCAGGAAATACCATGAAACAATCCTTGCTCCTCCTCGTCGCCGCCGCACTGTTGTCGCTTATCGCAGGCTGCACCACCACCAAGATTCCCTCGGAAGACATTGACGTGCTGAAAATCTATCGGCCCGAAATCGCCGTACTGCATTCCTCGCTGCCGCCGAATTCCAAGGAAAAATACGAAGCGGCGAAAGTTCTGGCGGACAATGTCGACTTCTCCTTCACCCGCAGCGTCCAGACGCTGGATGAGATTTTCAGCGCCGTCGACGCGAGAGTGGACGTGCCGAATGCCGCCGACCAGATGCTGATGTTCTACTACCAGTATCGCGACCATTCGATCCGGTTCTGCTTCTATCGGTATGGCGATACCATCACCAAGGTGGAAATCATCGAAAAATGACACCGCCGGATACCGCCGCGGCCGATTGCGCCTTCATGGATGAAGCGCTGAAAGAAGCCCGGTCCGCCGCCGAAGCCGGAGAGGTGCCCGTCGGCGCCGTCGCCGTATGGGAGGGCAGAATCATCGCCCGGGCCCGGAATCGGGTCGAAGAGGCGCTGGACGCCACCTGCCACGCAGAGATGGAGCTGCTGCGCCGCTGCGCCGCTGAACGTGGTGACTGGCGCATGGAAGATGTAGATGTGTTTGTCACCAAGGAGCCCTGTGCGATGTGCGCGGGCGCGATGGTCAATGCACGGGTGCGCCGGGTGGTGTACGGCGTACCGGATCCGCGTTCCGGCGCGTGCGGGTCGGCTCTGAACATCACCGGTTTTCCCGGCATGCTCTGGCAGGTCGAGGCCGCCGGCGGGGTTCGAGAAAGTGAAGCGCGGACCATACTGCAGGATTTTTTTCGTCAGGTCCGTGCCCGGAGTAAAACCCGAACATTGCCCGCACCACCCATCGATGAAACCAGGGAGAAAGACTCATGAACAGACGTCTGATCGCTCTTGCCGCGGCTCTGCTGGCAGCGGTTGTTCCGCTCGCGTCCGGCGTGGAACTGGATGCGTTGCTGCTGGAAACTCCGGAAAAACGCTGGGGAATGACCCCCGAAACCTTGGCCAAAAATTTACAAGTCCCCCTCCGCTGGGTCTCCGCCCGGAAAGATGCGCTGCGTTATTCCGCCGACCGCGCCGGAAACGGCATTACCTTTGCGGGAATCCCGGTGCAGGAGGTGATTTTTCAGTTTCGGAATCGCCAATTGCGGGAAGTTTACATTTCAGTCTACAACCGCGGCGACGCCGGTATCTGGGATGAAGACCGCTTCGAAGAGGCCTGCGGCAACGTGGAGAAAGCCATCACCTCCGCTTTGAAAGGACAGGCGCCCGGCCGTGACCGCGGCCGACTGGCCGGAGAAACCATTTACATGCGCTACTGGCAGACTCTTCAAGGAATCTGGTACCTCAAGTGGAGCGAAAGCGACAAAATTCCGGAATATCTGACCGTGAAACTGTGCCACCCGAGTCTGCCGTTCGAAACAGTCAGACAGTCGCTGCGCGCCGATTCCGGACAGTTTGACGGCAAGTCGCAGGTGCAGACCGGGAATGACGGCAGCCGGTTTCTGGACGTCCCGATGATCGACCAGGGGCGCAAGGGGTATTGTGTGGCCGCCACCGTGGCCCGAATCATGCGTTATTACGGCTCCGAGGTGGACCAGCACGAAATCGCCCAGCTTGCGGACACCGACGCCGCCGCCGGGACCAGCATCCGCGACATCGAACCGGCGCTGGAACGCGCCCGCTCGAAGTTGAAAGTCAAATTCGAAATGCTGTATGACTGCGACTATTTTGAAAGTTATGACGGCGTGCTCCGTTTCATCTCGGCCTACAACAATGCGGCGCGATCGTTGAAAAAGGAACGGCTCCAGGGAAACCGTTATATCGAAGTCAGTGGCCGCCGCCGCACCATTCACCTGGACCGGGTCCTGCAGGACTGCGATCCGGAAGTGGTCAAGGCCGCCCGGATGCGCGATCGCCGCGAGTACCGGGACTTCCTGGAGGAAATCAAATCCAATATCGATCGCGGCATTCCCCTGATGCTGGTGATTCCCGGACACATGCGCATCATCAACGGCTACAATGCGAAAACCGGCGAAATCATTTACACCGATTCTTTCGGGGCCGGACACGAGAAGAAAACCATGAAATTCGAAGACGCATGGGTGAATACCCTCAAGCTGATGATCATCGAACCGCGCTGAATTGTTTAGAAAGGAGCTTTCCCATGAAACTCGGCATCATTCCGGAGTCGTTCCTGCTGCCCTTGCGATCCGCCATCGAAAAAGCTGGAGAACTCGGCGCGGACGGTGTGCAGATTTATGCCATCCGCCGCGCGACCGGCGTCAACCTGCTGGAATTTACCCCGGCAGAACTGGAAGAGCTGAAACAAACCTGCCACCGTGCCGGAATGGTTTTCTCGGCCGTCTGTGCCGATGTCGGCGGCCATGACTTTCAGATTACCGGCAAGAACATGGAACGGGCCGAGCTCACCTGCCGCATCGTCGATCTCGCCGTGAAACTGGAGAGCCGGGTCATCACCTCGCACGTCGGCGTCATTCCGGATACGCCGGACGACCCGGTTTATCCGAACATGGTCGCAGCGGTCCGGCGCATTGCCGACTACGCCGCCGAACGCGGCGTAACCATGGCCATCGAAACCGGTCCGGAAACCGCGGAAACGCTCCTGCAATTCATCCGGACGGTGGATTCTCCCGGACTCGGCGTCAACCTGGATCCGGCCAATTTGAAAATGTGCATCAACTACGACCCGGTACGGGCGGTGGAACTGCTGGGAAAATACATCGTCCACACCCATGCCAAAGACGGTATCCACCTGCGGGACGGCAACAACTGCAAAACCTTCGGACTCGTCAATCCCGACGGCAGCGAACGGCGCCTCGAAGGCGATCTTTGCGAATTTAAAGAGGTTGCGCTGGGCACCGGTCAGGTGCCGTGGGACGCGTATCTGGCGGCCTTGCGCCGGGTCGGCTACGACGGTTTTCTCACCATCGAGCGGGAATGCGGCGAGGATCCGGCCGCGGACATCCGCACTGCGCTGGATTTCCTGCGCGCCCGCATCTGATGGACATCGCTGTTTTCACCCGCCGTCGTTCCGGCGGGTGAAAACGGGCGGCCTCCTTCCGACAGGGTCAAAAGAGCTTCACCCGGGCAATGGCCGTATTGTTCGCCAGATAATAGGCGTATCCCTCCGGCGTCACGTATAGATCCTGAGTCAGATCCAGACTGGGATGCGCAAAGAGTTTCACCACCTTCTTCAGCGCCGGATCATACGCGTAGAGAACGCCGTCGGCGGCGAAATAATTGCGCTTCTGCGGCCCCATCGGCTCCGGATGGCTGACCAGATAACGCTTGAAAACGGCGGGGATGCTGCCTTTCTGCAATACTGTCCGGGAAACCGGGTCGAAGATCAGATAGTAGTAGCACCGCTCCTTCGCATTGGCACTGTTGCGTCCGAAGGTGATGACATGACCGTCGGCGGTGAGGCCGGACTCGGTATAGTAGATTGCCTCCGGGAAGACCGTGCCGCTCCAGATTACCCGGTCCGATTCCGTGTCCCAGAGAAAAATCACCGGACTTTTCGCCTTCGGCGTGGAACCGGTGCCGCCGAGAATGCTGCCGTTTCCGAACAGCGTTTTCCCGTCCGGACAGAGAATCAGATCAGGTATGCTCTGATCGGGAATCACCCCGCGAAACGCCGTCACCTTGCGGCTCGGCAGATCCACCCGGACCACGGCGCCGTTGAGATGTCCCTTGATCGGCTGGGAACCGCCGTAAACCCGGTCGCCCACCCGGATCAGCCGGGGAATGCGTTCCTGCTGATGACTGGTTTCCAACCGGGCCAGCATGACCGGATTCCCCTTCCCTTTCGGCCGGTCCGGCTCGAACAAATCCAGCGTCGCCCCGGTGTAGCTGCTGATCAGCAGGCCCTCCGGCGTGTCGAGCAGGTCATAACTCTGCGTGCTGCCGCTGCCGCAGCGCCCGTAATCCACCGCTTCCAGCGTCTTCAAATTCAAGCCGAACGCCCGGGCACGGAAAATCCCGCTGCCGAACAGCACGTCTCCGCGCCGGGAACCGAAACGGTACAGCTCGTGCGGCACCGGCTCCACCGCGGCGGCGATGGCGCGCCGTTTCCCGTGCCGATCCTCCACGATCACCGCGTGATCCCCGAAGGCGACGGCTTTCTCCTCCGCATTGATCATCCGGTCCGGGAAACGTCCGTTGGCCTTGACCCGGTCCGGATGGTCCGGCCACGGAATCGCGGCTGTGTCCGCCGCCACCAGCCGTTCCGGTGTGCAGAGGTAACGTTTTCCGCCAATCGTGGTGTAGACCTTCCCCCGGTAGAGGAACACCGATGGCATGAACACATGCTCCGCCATCAATTCCGCCGTCTGCTCCGGCGTCAGCAACTGCTTTTTTTCTCCGGTCTTGAGATCGCAGCGGAACAGTTCCGGGCGCCGGCGCCCCACCGGCGCATACAGGACATTGTCGTCATCGACGGCGGGAGCGCTCAGGTATTTCTGATCCCGCTCCGTCGTCACCGGCGGCAGATAAAACGCCTTGTCCGTCGCCGGATCCACCCCGATGGCGATGGTGCGCGGATACGTCCCGACGTAAATCTTCCCGTCCGGCCCCACTGCCCGCGCGGCAATCCAGGAACGTCCGACACCCCGGGGAAAGGTATGCAGCAGCTCCTGTTTCCGGGTGGAAAGAGTATATTTGTACACTTTGAAGCGGTCCCCGGCAAACACATAGATCACATCGTCCCCGTGCGGCGCAAGTTCCGTCCGGTGCGCGTGCGGCCCGAAATTCGCGGTGGTGTCGATCCAATGCACCTCTCCGGTTTTCAGATTGACGCCCTGCACCCCGTGCCGGTCGGGGGAGGAAATCACCCCCCAGACCACTTTCGCGCCATCCGGGAGCGTGGTGACGAATTCAACTTCCGATTCCTTCGGCGTCAACGGGTTGCCGAGGCTCTCGATCTCATAGGTCTTCCCGTCCTCGCCGATCACCCGGGCCAGCGGTTGTGCAACAAGCGAACGGACGTCCGCGCCCGGCACTGCCAGACAGCAGCCGCTCAGCAGAACCGCGGTCAAGATCTGCTTCCGTAACAACTTCATACGAGCTCTCTTACTCTTTTTCCGGAACCAGCACCAGGACATCCAATGCCGATATTCCCCGATTGAACCGCATTTCCAGCGTCTGCTCTCCGGCGGGAAACTCCATGCCGCCGGGCAGTTCCATCCAGCGCCAGTCCGCTTCTTTGCGACCATCGCCGCCGGTGGCTTCCAGCGCTACCGCCACGATTTGACCACCGTTCCGGGCAATTTCGCGCACCGCCAGCTCCTGGGCGGCGGAACGGATCAGCACCCGGTAGCGCCCCGGACGATCCAGCTTGAAGCGCCAGCGCAGCAGCTGATCCGACTGATGGAAGCGAAATCCGAATTGCCCCCCGGAAGCAAACGGCCGATCGATGAGGTACAGTTCCTCGCCTTCATAAGCCGTCGGCGTTTCCGCCTCCAGTCGCACCGCGTCTTCCGGCAACTGCACCACCGTTTCGGGCAGCACTGTCGCCCGAAGCGGCGCGCCCGGCGTCAGGGTCAGCTGCACCGGTGCGGGGTTCCCGTCGCCGGAGGTGGTGAAGCTAAGCAGATAGTCCCCCTGCTCCACCCAGTTCGTCCGGGGGGCGCGGCCGACATAACGGCGTTTCTCACACCCCAGAATGTACACTCCGCCATTCGCGTCAACGGTGAGAAATCCATCATGCGGCAGAACCGTTTTCGCCGAAACAAGATGCGTGACTTTCCCGTCGCCGCCGGTTACGGAGTACAGTTTTGCCGGAACCGGTTTCCCGTTGAGCGCCAGCAAATCGTTCCGAACCGTCTCGGTTACCGGACGCTCCTCCGGAAAACTCCAGTTGCCCGGCTTCTCCAGACGGCAAAGTGTTTTTCCCCGGTACTCCAGAAACGTTCCGTTCACCATCATGGCGCCGATCACGTTCCCCGCCGCATCCAGCCGCACCGCCGCCGCCCGGCCGTCGGATGCCAGCGCGTCCAGTTCGAACTTTCCGGAAGCGGCGCGGTTGAATGCCACCAGAATGTCATCCGTACCGACACCGAGCGCCGTCGGACTTTCCCGGCGGGCGAACAGTCGTTCCGGTTCCTCTCCGGCACGGGAGATCTCCATGGCGGCCAGAAACTCTCCGCCGCTGAAATCGGCCTGGATGATCCACTCTTTTTCATGAAAATTCAAAAGGTCCGACGACCACATGTCATTGGGGGGCGTTTCGTAGGCGGTTTTCACCGCAACCCGCGCCGGAGTCAGCATTCGGCCGTCCAGTCGGGCGAACTGCCGACGGATCGAAAAGCCGCCGTCGACCGTCGCCGTCGGCGCATTGCCCTGTGCGTGCAGCAGATAGCTGAAAACGGCTCCCGGCTCCGGCGCCGCCACCCGGTCCAACGTGATGACCGCGTCCGGTTTGACGAAGACGATTTCCCGTTGGAACCGGGTCAGCTTCCCACCGTAAATCTTCGGATTGCCCGCGTCCCCGGCCACGTATCCGAACGCCGGAAAATCCGCGAACGCCGTCGTGGCGCCATCCGCCTCCGGCGTCCGTACCGCCTGGCCACTGCCGTTCACCAGCAGGGTGTTATGCGCCCGGGTCGTCACGGAATAGGAATGGAAGTGCTCGCTCCCCCACCAGTCGTAATAGCCGCCGTCCACCACCAGCTTGTCGCCGTAGGCATTGATCGAAAAGCTGTTCTGGTCCGCATGCTGGTGTCCGGCAAAGTATTTTCCGCTGTGAAATCCCAGCGCCACGTTCTCCCGGGCGTCCGGCAGAAAAGTATTGAAGAAACTCACCCCGATATGCGGATAGGTAACCGATTGCGGCATCCGCAGCGGCACCGACGCTTCCAGTTCGCCATAGGACGGCACCGACGCGTACCAGAGAATTTCCGGATAACCGGTTTCGATCGCCAGTTTCCGACAGAAACTCCGGGAATAGGTCCAGATTCCGTGATGATTCGGCGTGCCGTTGTCCCCGAACGACATTTCGTACCCGGCCAGCGGCGCGGAATATAAACCGAACGCAGCGGTCTTGCGCACGTAATCCAGCGCATACAGATTGATCCCCGACGTCTGCCGGACCAAATCCAGATAACGCATGATCAGGTTGAAACCGAACCGCCAGTAGGCCAGTCCTTCATTGTTCTCGCCGTCGAATCCGAGCGACGGCAGGAACCGGTAGGCATACAGCTTCAGTGCATAATCAAACCAGACCGCCCGTTCCTCCGGGTCCCCGTCCGCCGCCACCGCGGCAAAGGCGAACGCCTGGGTGTTGTCCCACGAATGATTCTGCGCCTCGTTGCCGGAAAAAGGATTGATGAATTTCCAGAACTGCCGGCCCCGCGCCATCAGCGCCGCATTGACATCCCGCCGTTCCGCCTCATTCATCGTTTCATACGCGGCATCGTAGCAGAATCCCAGCCCCATCAGGAGATTGATGGCCGCCAGATCCTGATAACGCCGGTGGCTGGCCTTGTCCGGATTCCATTCCCGCGCCACCGCCACCGCCAGTTCGCGGGCCTTGGCGGTCAGTGTTTCGTCCCCGGTGGCCAGCGCCGCCTGCCCGATCCGGGTCATCGCCTTGCCGACGTCGCCGATCCGTCCGCCGTAAACCCGCAGCCAGTCGATCCGGGTCGGAATCGCCGGGTCCGCTCCTTCCCGGAAGGGTTCGGCATCCGGCGGAAGCGTGAGTTTCAACGCCTTGCGCGCTCCGGGCAGAATGGTCGGGTCATGAGCCAGATTGAAGGTCGCCAGCCGTTTCAACCGGGGGTGCGGGACGGTGCCGAACGCGGCGAAATCCGGCTCCTCGACACGGTAGGTGTGTCGCCGCTCCGGAACTTTCACGCTGCTGCGCCGTACGACCTTGTTCTGCGGCAGGGCGATTGCCCGGTAATACCAGATTCCCGGCGTCAGCGCTTCATCGGGCAGCGCATAGTTGACCTGCCGGATCATGGTTCGGGTCCGGGCGGCCGGAAAATCCGGGGCATCGGAATACTCCATGCGATACTGCTCTGCGCCCGCCATCGTCTTCCAGTCAAAAAGCGGATAGGCGGAATAGGAAATCCGGTCCGGCTGTCCCGCCGTCAGTGCCGGATCAAACACAAAGGCAAGATTCCGAATGAACAGTTTCACCGCCCCTGCCGGAACCGGTTCCGCGTTCCGCGCGTAGATCCGGAAATTCCGGATCACATCCCCCTGCGAAAACACTTCCCCATCGGTGCTGGACAGGTTTTCCAGCGGCAGCACCACTCGCGTCCATTGCGCCGCCACCGGCTTCTTCATGAAAAAATGTTTCTTCGCCGCCCCCTCAAAGGAGATTCCGACATAGGCGGGCCGGTCTTTCTCTTCCTTTGCCTCCACCCGGTACTCGAAACACACCGCACGCCCGGCCGCCACCGTCATTTCCTCCGGCAGCGTCAGTGCGCAGTACTTCCCCTCCTTCGTCGCCGTCACGACCAGGACGGCCCCGTTGTCCGTCGTCTCCAGCCGGATGTTCCGGCGCAGGTTCCCCGGAATCCGCGATTCGGCCTGTTCCGGCCGCCACTCCAGCAACCGCTCCGCCGCATGCAATGTGCCCGCGTTCAGAGCCAGGGCCGCCAGCAACGCCACGCTCCCGCCATACCGCATCAATCCGCCATACATCACATCCGTCCCTTTTACTTTTCCTCTGCTGCTTCCTTCCGGCAATACGACGCCGGGAGCGGCGGCCGGTAATCGGCATCACCGCCATATCGCTTATACTGTTTCAACACATAACACAGTGCCGCCACCCCGCCGCAGGCCAGCCCGCCGCCGATGACGAACGTGTGCGCATAATGACTGCCGGTCAGATCCAGATATTTCCCCACCACCGGCGCAATCACCACCGTCGCCAGCGACTGGATGATCATCAGCGCGGCATAGAACTGGGCGAATACCTCCTTCGGAAACAGTCGCTGCCCGTAAGACGCCATCACCGTGTTGAACGCCATGATCACGATCGCCTGCGCCACGTACACAATTCCCAGGGTCGTCGCATTGTAAATACAGAGCCCCCCCGCG
>CASDQW010000094.1 GCA_949282965.1 uncultured Lentisphaeria bacterium | reverse complement strand
AAATCGGCATCACCTATGACGACCTGGAAGCGGTCTTCAAGCATCTGATTCCGGAACGCACCATGCTGCTGTACCATGCCTCCACCCGGGAAGAAGCGGACGGTGTAATCAAAAGAATCAAACGCTGGCAGTAATGATCCTGAGTGCCTGGAGTTGTAAAAATATGAATTTTATTCCGGTAAACTGGGAAAACACACCTGTATCTGCCTCCTGTTCGCTCTGGAAAACGGCGGTTGTTTCCCGCCGTTCCTCCACTATCCGCCCCCCTGCATCGCGGCGGCCCGGAAACCATCCGCCGCCCAGGAATAACCGCACATGGGCGGCGATACGCCCCTGACTACCGAATGAAGCAATCAGAAAATCAGAATAAAAAAACCGGAACTAAGCATTCCCTTGTTGCATTGTGCCTCATTTCGTGTTATAATTGACGCAATAATGATTGTCAGCGCGATTGCCAGAACAGAGTTATGAGTCCAATCCACACCAATCACAACCGACCGGAGATCGCCTCCGATCTGATCGATTACCTGAATGCGCAGATTCTCACCGGTGTCTATCTGCCGGGGGCCCGGCTGCCGTCCGTCCGGGCACTGATGCGGCGTTTTGATTTGTGTTACAGCTCCGCTCTCAACGGAATCAATTATCTCTGCAGCCAGGGCGTTCTGGAAAAGGTGCCGAAACGCGGCATCTATGTGCGCGGCGGCACTCGCAACAGGCCGCGCGGCGGCAAAGGACTGATCGGCGTCATCACCCATTATCCCCACTTCACCGATCCGGACGTCGATCATGGATTCGTCTATACCGCGCTCGGAGCGGTTCAGAAAATGGCGGCGGATTTCGGCTATCCGCTTTTGCCGATTCCCATGGAAGATGCCCGGCTGCTCGACCAATATCTTGCCGCGTTGGACAAGTGCGACGCACTGATCATCATGAAATCCCTGGATATCATCTTTCAATCCATGGACATCCGAGTACCGGCCGCGGGCATGATGCTGGAAAACGACTTCGGCGGCCGGGTGTCGATCGTGGAAATCGACCCCTTCACCACGGCACGGCAGGCGCTTGCTTATTTCTTACAGCATGGATGCCGAAAAGTAGCCATTTTTTCCGATCCCCGCCCGGTCTACCTGCACCGGGGAAAAATCTTCGAATATACCTGGAAGGACCAGGGCGGGGAAATCGTCGACTGGGTGGTCGCCAATGCGCAGATTCCGCAGCAGGATGATTATCCGTTTCAGCGGGATATCGGTTATTTTTTTACCTCCGACCACCTCTGCGAACGCTGTGCACGGCCGTTTCTGGAACGTACCGGCATGGAGCTGATGAACTACTGTACCGTGCTTTCGGTGGATGGCAAAAGCCTGATTTGTCCGGAGTTCTGTCCGGTGCCGACCATTGCGGTGGACTGGAAGATGATCGGGCGGGCGGTCTTCGAGGAAGTGGTGTCGCGTCTGGAAAACCCGACACGTCCCGCCCGTAGAATTTTTTTGAGCGGCAGGTTAAGAGATCCTTCCCGGATCACCCCCTCCCCCTGCCCCCCTGACAATGCCCAAAATATCGTCCATGATTTCTGGTATCATACGCCCTAATAAAGGAAAGGAGCTGAAAAAACATGAAGTCATCGTTGTTGCTGTCCGGTCTGCTGCTGCTGGCCGGGACTGCTGGTGCCGTCGATCTATTGACGACACTGAAGCCGTCTAACTTGAAAAAAGAAGTCGGTGACATTCAACTGGAAAAGGTGGACGGGAAAAACGCTGTCCGGCTGTCCGGCGTCACCGGTGCGGGAATCAGTGGAAAAAATCTTTATGTAAACAGCTCCATCCAACTTCCCGAAGCGATCAGTCTGGAAGGAAAAACCTTGCAGATTACCGTACAATCGGAAAACCCCGCGCCCGGGCTGTACGTACGCGCCTATAATGTCCAGGGGGGCAAGCCGGCCTGGAGTTTTCTTTCCTGGGATCAGCCGGTCGGCCGGCAGCCGAGCACCATCAACCTGACCCCTGGACGCAACCGGGCACTGAATTGGGAAAAAGCGGTAACTTCCGGCGCCAAGGCCGATCAGATCAACCGGCTGCAGTTCTTCATCGGCACGCCGAATGCCAAAACCAAGGTGGATCTCCTGATCACCGGCTTGAAGGTGATTCCGGAACTCCCGCTCAAAGATGATCCGCCGTTACCCGGCAGTCCGGGCTCCTCGGCTCCGGCGTTGACCAAGGTCGTCGAGCTGCCGACGGAAACCGTTCTGGTGAAAAACGGCAAGGCCGTCTTTGAAATTCTCCATCCGGACTCCGCTCCCGGCAAGGCCGCCGCGGAAAAAATCGCCGCTGCCGTGAAAAAGGCCACCGGCGCCAGCGTCACCTGCCGCCCGGGTACCGACGCCGACCGGATTCCGAAACAAACCACGATCATGCTGGGCAACATCTTCAGCAATCCCGCGTTGAAAGTGCTGTATACCCGCAAACAGACCGCCGTGGATGAATTTCTCCCCGGCAAGGGCGGCTATACCGTGGAATCCATCCTGGAACCCTTCCGGCGCGGCCAGGACGTGATCGTGCTCGGCGCCTCCGACGACGCCGGCCTCGACGCCGCGGCCACGGCGTTCCTCGCCGAACTGAGCAAGCAGCCGGCGGGCAAAGATTTGAAACTCCCGCTCACGTTCCAGAAGAAATACACGTCCCGGATCCGCGGCGGCGACAAGAAGGCGAATCACATTGAAGAAGGCTTGAAAAACGCCCACAACCGTCTTGCCCAGGGCATTCACACCTCGCTCGGCGGCCAGCTGGCGGGAATCGCCCAGAATTACCTGCTGCACCGCAACCCAGACGATGCCAAACTGTATGTGGAAGTCGCCAAATTGTATGCGGACAGTGCCAAGAGCGACCCGCGCAAATTCGGCGGTCCCTGGGGTTTCGACAGCGACTTCCCCTCCTATGAAGCCATTTCCGGCTGGGACCTCATCGAACATGACCCGGTACTCACCGCCGAGGACCGCCTGGCGGCCGGCAACGTCCTGCTCCGCTGGCTGCATGAAGCCATCGCCGCTGAAGCCCGTGGCGGACTCCGGGGAACCGGTCCGGTCAGCAACCACCTGACGTTCGCCTCTCTGGGCACGATGGCCGGATCCTTCTATTTCGGCAAATACTACAACGATGTCCTCCTGGAACCGGCGATGTGGGAAAAGATCGTCCGCTACAATTTTGCCCGGCAGACCGCTCATGGCAAAGCCCATGACGACTGCGACGGCTATCAGTGGCTGACCTGGCGCCATGTAATGGTCTACACCATGGCCATGCCGGACGAGACCATTTTCAACAACGGTGTCGGCCGCCGTATTCTGGAAGTCTGCGGCACCACCATGGACAACCTCGGCGCCCAGGCGCCCTATGGCGACACCAGCGGCTGGGCCTCTTCGTCCAGCGATCTGATCGTGCTTGACATGTACCATGCGGCCACCCGTGACAAACTGGTGGCGAAACTGCTGGAAATCAAACGCCAGAGACCGCGGACCATCGTTCCCGGCATGTTCTACGGCGCGGTCAACGCGGAAGATACCCAGGTGCTGGACGGCGTGAAAATCATTCCGCTTGATCCCGGATATTACAAGCACATCCCCGCGGAGGGCGTCGTGCCGCCGCTGAAGCAGTGCTTCGACAAATTCTCCTTCCGGGAAAAACTGGATCCGGAAGCGCTCTACGTCCTCGTGGACGGCATCAACAACGGCGGACACCGTCACGCCGACGCGAACAGCGTGTTGCGGTATTCGCAGTTCGGGCGCGACTGGCTGGCCGAAAACGACTATATCAAGAACCAGCAGAAATATCACAATTCCCTGCTGTTGCTCTACAACGGCGAATCGTTCCCGCTTCCGGACTACATGGCCGTCGCTGATTCCGGCAACACGCCGGACTTCGGCTACGTCGTCGTGCGCGCCGCCGGCGTCGGCCCGACGGACTGGCTTCGCTACTATGTCTGGCTGAAAAAAGACAACGCCTGGCTGGTCATCGACGAAGTCGTCGCCGGCAAAGCCGGACAGTATCGTCTGAAACAGCGCTGGAACGGCATCGGCGATGTGACCGAAAAACCCGACGGCTATGAATTGGAACAGCAGGGTTCCACCGTCCGGCTCCAGACCGCCGGCAACGCCACACTGACCATGTACGACGATCCCGATCTCGGCCGTCAATGGGCCAGCTATCCCTTCGCCAAGCCGGTTGCCCACGTCATGGACCAGACCCGGGAAACCACGCTCAAGGCCGGGGAAAAAGTCCAGATGATCGCGCTCTGGCACGGGGCCTCCGGCAAGCAGCCGGTTCCGGAATGGGCGGTGGATCCCGCCGCGGACGGATTCCGCGTCAATACCGGATCCCGGCAGTACGCCATTCGCCCCGGCAAAGACGGCAAGCTGAATATCCAGATGACGGAAGGGGCCGTCCCGGTCGCGCCGCGGACCAAGGCACATGCGGATGAAAAGGAAGAAGCCGCTCCGGCCATCACGCCCGAATGGCGTACTTCGCAGAGCAGCGGTGGGCTGACGGAACTGAGCGCGCCCGGCATCGCCGAAACGCTGGGTATGACTCTCTCCGGCACGAAACCGGCGAAAGCCAACGTGTTCATCGCCGAAGCCGGCAACAAACTTTCGGCGGCGATCGACGGCACCTGCACCGAGGGCGGAGATTCGGTCATGTTCGATCCCGACACCAAGGTGGTCCTGAACTATCAATTTGCGGCACAGCAGGAGATCTGCGGAGTGGATCTGCAGCTCTGGTGGTCGTCCACCTCCAGCCGCAACACGGCCTACAAACTGATGACCGCTGAAGTGGAAATGAGCAACGACAACTTCCGCAGCGACGTGCGCAAAGTTTACACGTTCGATGCGAGCCGGGAAACGCATCCCAACTTCGGCCATCCGGTACGCTTCCTGTTCGAATTTCCCGCGCAGAAAGCGCGTGAAGTGCGTCTGACGCTGACGCCTCAGAAAGGTACCGCGATTTACCTCGGCGAAGCGACACTGCTCGGCCACCCCGCGCCCGGCACCCGCCTTCCCGCCCGTCAGGCGGAATTCACCAAGGTGATCCGGGTCAAGGACGCCCGGGGCGATTATCTGGCTGCGGGCAGTGAAAACGGCAATCTCTTCTTCTATTCCCTCGAAGGCAAGCCGCTGGATACGCTCAAAATCGGAGCGAAAATCAACGATCTGGCCGCGCTCGATGTGGACGGCGACGGTGAAAACGAACTGCTGCTCGCCTGCCGCGACGCCTATTTGCGCGCCATCAAGCGCGACGGCAAGGAATTGTGGAAGACCAAGTTCGAACAGTACCGGCTCTATCCGGACGTGACCATCGTCAAGACCGCCGATCTCGACGGCGACGGGAAGGACGAAATTCTGGTCGGCTGCGACAACTGGCGCACCTACGCGCTGGACCGCAACGGCAAGGAAATCTGGCGCTTTGAAGTGGTTCATCCCACCCGCGCCGTGGAAGTTGCCGACATCGACGGCGACGGCAAGCCGGAAGTGCTGTGCGGCACCCGGTACATGTGGGCGACCGTGCTGGACCATCAGGGGAACAAACTCTGGGGCGGACGTTTCGGCGTCGGTTGCCGGGCCATCGCCGCGCCGCTGAACGGACAGGGCAAAAACCGTAACGTCGTCATCGGCATCGACAGCGGCAAAGTTACGTTCCACGATCGTAACGGAGAGGAATTCAAATCCTTCCTGGCCGGGGATGAAATCTTCATGATGGACACCGCCGTGCCGCGCAACGGACGGGAAGATGTCTTCGTGGCCTCCTACAACGGCTACGTCTACCGGTTCGCGCCGGACGGGAAGCTGGTCTGGTGCCGGGCTCTGCCGGACAGCGTAGTCGTCGTCCGCGCCCTGCCTGACGGCGGTGCGGTCGCCGGCACGATCGGCGGCGACGTCTGCATCCTGACGCCGGATGGAAAAATCCGCGGACAGGTGAAATTCCACGGCCGGATCGCGGATATCCTGGTCGACGGCAAAGAACTCCGGGTCGTGAGTCAGGGCGGAGAAATCGCCACCCTCAAATTCTGACCGGAAACATCGATGCTTGCGGCATTGCCCGCAAGCCGGCAACCGGCGGACTTAAGGTCCGCCGGTTGTTTTTTTTGAAAAGGATCGGGGAAAATCTTCGGCGAAGAAAAACAGCGATTCATCACCGGCTTATCCGAAAATCCGGGACGGATGGCAGCGGCAACTGAGCCGGGGCACCTGCCTGAAGCTGGAGGATTTCCTGTGCCGGCAATGCATGAAGCCCCCCCTTCCCCAGACAATAAATGGCTCATGAGGTAAGGTACCCTCGCCCGCTTTTCGAAAAAAACGCCGACCGGCTGCATCAATCATGCCTGAAAGATGATAACCGTATGGCAAAGAAGCATGTCAGAAAAAGTCCGGCGACGTGCCCGCCCGTCCGCGTTGCTCCGCCTCCGCCGTGTCCGGATAAAAGTAAAATTCGCAATCCTGCAACGACTTGCCGCGAATAAACGCCTCGCCGCAAATAAACGCCGTTGTAGAATAAATATCCGCACGCAGCGCACTCGGTGCCACCACCGTAACCGCCAGCATTCCCGTTGCAGGTTCGCCGGTGGCGACATTCATGATATGGGCATATTTTCGCCCCTGAATCACCACGAAGCGTTCGTAATCCCCGCTGGTTGCCACCGACTGGTTCAGCATTTCCAGCTTCCGCTCCAGCACCGCGTGGCTGCCACGCGGGTCGCGAATGGCGATCCGGTAATGCGTCCGTCCCGGCGGTGGTTCCGGCAGCACCCGCAGATTGCCGCCGAGATCGATGATTCCCTGCCGTACGCCCAGAGCCAGCACCGCCTCGGCCGCCTTGTCCACGGCGAACCCTTTGGCAATGCCGCCGAGGTCGAAGGACATGCCCGGAACGGTGAATCGCACACTGCGCCGCGCGTCGTCAAACGTCACCCGGTTCAGACCGATGCGTTTTTTCGCCTCCGCGATCTCCGCCGCCGACGGCAGGGAATCTCCCCGCTTGCGATAAAACCCCCAGAGATCCATCAGCGGCTTGGCGGTAATGTCAAACGCTCCGTCGGAGAACTCATACGCCTGCCGGGCCGCCGTCAGTACTTCCCACAATTCCGCTGAACAGACGAACGGCTTTTCCGTCGCCGTCGCATTCAGTCGGGAAAGTTCGCTTTCCGGATCGAAGAGATTACAGATACTCTGAATCCGCAGAAACGTCTCGCGAACCGCTTTCGCCGCTTTTTCCGCCTCTTCCCGGTCACCGTAAAACGCCACCGCGGCCCGAGTTCCCATCATCGGGAACTCCAGCACCAACCGCTCCTCCGTCTGAGCTCCAGCACCGGCAGCGCCGCGTTCCGATGCCGCCGGCTCGGCCGGAGGCAGTGCCGTCGCCCGGTCAGACCGGAACCACGCCAGCCCCACGCCCACCACGGCAATGATGATCAGCGTCCAGACATACTGATGCCGGCTCATGCCAACCGGTTCGGGAGCATTTTCCGGAGTGTGATCGTCCATCGGAGCCTCAAAGTTTTTCCACCACCACGGCGCAGACCGCCTCGTTCACCGTCAACTCCACCGCATCTTCCGGCGGCGTTTCGGTCAGGCTGAATTCCCGCGCCAGAGTTTCTTCCTGAATATACGCCCGGAACAACTCCAGCGCAGACCGGAACGACACCGGAGCAAAACAGAGCACCCGGATCCGGTCCGCCACGTCAAAATTCCGTTCCTTGCGCAGGTTCTGCAAGCGGCTGACGAATTCCCGGGCGAAACCTTCCGCTTCCAGCTCCGGCGTCAGGGCTGTTTCCAGCGCAATCGTAACACCGTTTCCGGTAGCCACGGCCATGCCGCCCTTTTCCTCCCGCTGCACCAGCAGATCGCCTTCGGCAATTTCCGCGCTGGTCCCGTCCGAAAACACCAGCGTCCGCTTTTCTCCCTTCAGAATCGCGCCGATTTCAGCGGAAGTCAGCGCCGCAATCTGTGCCGCCGCCTCCTTCATATGGCGCCCAAGCCGCCCGCCAAGCGCCTTGAAGTTGGCTTTCGCACTGCGCCGCACCAGAGAATCCTCCTCGGCGCTGAGCTCCACCTGTTTGACGTTCAACTCGTCGGCGATGATCTGGAAGGTGCCTTCCAGCAGCGCCGCCGCCTCCGCGTCCGGCGCCACCAGCACCGCCCGGGCCAGCGGCTGACGTACTTTCAGATTGTGCTGGGTACGCAGAAACCGACCGAGCGAAACCGCGTTCATGGTCAATTCCATCTGGCGTTCCAGCGCGACATCACGGCAGTCGTCCGGTTCGGGGAAATCGCAGAGATGCACCGATTCCGGCATCGCCTCCGTCCGCAGCGTCCGGTAGATCGCCTCGGTGGTGAAGGGAATGAACGGCGCCGCGGTCTTCGCAAAGGTCAGCAGCACGTAATACAACGTGGCATACGCATCGTTCTTGTCCGCGTCGTCCTGGCTTTTCCAGAAACGCCGCCGGCTGCGGCGGATGTACCAGTTGGTCAGGTCGTCCACGAATTTCGAGAACCGGTTGGCCGCCTTCTGCAGATTGTAATGGTCCAGCTCCGCGCGCACCTCCTCGACCATCTGCGACAGCGAGGAGAGGATCCAGCGGTCCAGCACGTTCGACACCGACGGACAGCGGCCGTCTCCCGTCGGCTGCCAGTGATCGACGTTGGCGTAGGTGGTGAAGAAGCTGAGCGCGTTCCACATCGGGATCATCACGCTGCGCAGCACCTCTTTGACGCCCGCTTCAGAGAACTTCAGGTCCTCGGCGCGCACCACCTGGCTGCCCAGCATGAACAGCCGCAACGCGTCCGCGCCATAGCGGTCGATCACCGTCATCGGATCGGGATAATTCTTCTTGCGTTTGGACATCTTCTGCCCGTCTTCGGCCAGCACCAGCCCGTTGACGATCACGTTCCGGAACGGCGGACGGTCAAAGAGCGCCGCCCCCAGCACCACGAGCGTGTAGAACCACCCCCGGGTCTGGTCCAGACCTTCGGCAATGAAGTCCGCCGGGAAATGCGCTTCGAAATGCTCCTTGTTCTCAAACGGGTAATGTTCCTGTGCGTACGGCATCGAACCGGATTCAAACCAGCAGTCCAGCACCTCCGGCACCCGCCGCAACGGCGATTTCCCGGTGGGCGACGGGATTTCCAGCTTGTCGACGAAATGCTTATGCAAATCGTCCACCTTGCGTCCGGTCAGCGCCTCCAGCTCGGCCGCGCTGCCGACACAAATCACCTCGCCTTCCGCATTGCGCCAGATCGGCAGCGGCGTTCCCCAGTAGCGGTTGCGACCGATGTTCCAGTCGCGGGCGTTTTCCAGCCATTTGCCGAAGCGCCCGTCCTTGATGTGGGGCGGCATCCAGTTGATCTGGCGGTTGGCCTCGATCATCCGCTCCTTGACCGCGTCGATGCGGACGAACCAGGTCGGAAACGCCCGGTAGATCAGCGGGCTGTCGCAGCGCCAGCAATGCGGATAATTGTGCTTGATCTGGCCGCGGTGCACCAGTTTCCCCTCCGCCTTGAGCCGGGCGATGATCTCCTTGTCGCAATCCTTGACGTAGCGCCCTTCATAATCGGGAACTTCCGCGGTAAAGGCGCATTCCTTGTCGATCGGACAAACTTCCGCGATATGATAGAGTTTGCAGACCGCGTTGTCGTCCTCGCCGAATCCCGGCGCGGTATGCACGATCCCCGTCCCGTCCTCGGTGCTGACAAAGTCGCCGCAAATGACCCGGAACGCCCCATCAGCGGCACGGTCCGCGAAATAATCGAAAAGCGGCTCATAGGTGCGACCTTCGAGCTCCCGGCCCTTGCCGCTCCAGACGATTTCCGGAGCTTCCTTGTAATACGTCCCGACCCGGGCGGCGGCCATGATGTAGTATTCGTCACCGTCCTTGATCTTGACGTAGCCGATGTCAGGCCCCACCACCAGCGCCAGATTGGACGGCAGCGTCCACGGCGTGGTGGTCCAGGCGAGAAACCAGGTATTGGCCTCCTCCCGCGCCCGGAAGCGGATGGTGATCGCCGGGTCGGTCACTTCGGCGTATCCCTGATTGGCTTCAAAGTTGGACAGCGGCGTCGCGCAGCGCGGGCAGTACGGCAGGATTTTGTAACCTTCGTAAATCAAGCCCTTGTCCCAGAGCGTGCGGAACACCCACCAGATGGATTCCATATAATCGCAGTCCATCGTCCGGTAGCCGTTGCGGAAATCCACCCAGCGTCCCATCCGGGACACCACGTCTTCCCATTCGGCGGTATAACGCAGCACAATGGAGCGGCAGCTTTCATTGAAGCGGTCGATGCCGTAGGCCTCGATGTCACGCTTACTGGCCAGATGGAGTTCCTTTTCCATCTCGTTTTCGACCGGCAGCCCGTGGCAGTCCCACCCGAAGGTCCGGCGGACGTAATCCCCCCGCATGGTGCGGTAGCGTGGAATCACGTCCTTGATCGTCCCCGCCAGCAGGTGTCCGTAATGCGGCAACCCGGTGGCGAAAGGCGGACCGTCATAAAAAACAAATTCCCGGTTCCCCTGCCGATTCTTCAATGATTTTTCAAAAACCCCTGCCTCGCGCCAGTAGGAGAGCACCTCCTGCTCCACGGCGGCAAAATCCACCTGACTGCCGATCTCCCTGAACATATTTCCGTCCGATTCTTCCATAAATCCATGTGATTCACCGGTTTTCCATCACGCATCCGCCCGGGAAACCGATTCGACATTCTGATATTTCACCCGCACCGTTTTGCCGGTGCCGGCCACGACACAAATCATAAAATCATCCTGCATCGAACGCACCGCGTCGATCAGCACCGTACCGCCGCCGTTCCCCAGTTCCAGTACGAACGGTCCCGGCCGGCTGCCTTCGCCATCCACCGGCTGCTCCTGC
The DNA here is from genome assembly GCA_949282965.1 of uncultured Lentisphaeria bacterium. GTDB lineage: Bacteria > Verrucomicrobiota > Lentisphaeria > Victivallales > Victivallaceae > CALXOD01. The sequence continues at coordinate 12,948 of CASDQW010000094.1, read as the reverse complement.
AAATACGCCTTGATCGGAGAATCCGGCGCCGCTTCCGGAACCGCCGGAGCCACAGCCGGAATAACGGTGGGCGCGGCTTCCGCTTCCATTTTCACCACATCCTCGGGCACTTCAGACGGATCGATCCCCTGGGTGGCGGCGATCCGGTTACGCCGCCGGGCCTCCCGCCCGGCCTGCATGGCCGAAAAGCGTTCCGCCATCTCCGAACGCCGCGCCTCAGTGGCTGCCTCTTCGGCGGCTTCGGCCTCGGCCACCGCCCGTTCCTCGCCCATTTGAATGTGCTGCGCCAGCCACAGCGGATACACGTACGGCAGCAGCAGGCCGAGGAAGAAGTGTTTCGTCACCTTCTGGCGGAACAGCTCCGCCACCGTCGCGGCAAAAAACGCGCTGCCGAACCATACCGCAAAAAACAGAAAGAAAAACAGCAGCGTCCCCCAGCCGGGCAATCCGTAATGCCAGATCAGAGAAATTTCGCTCAGAATCAACGACAGCAGCGCCGCCAGTCCCGCCAGAATTTTGCCGAGAATCATATCGACCTCCATCTCCCGGATTTTACCATGTCATCGTCATATATATCCGGTAATATAGCCTGTTTACGGATTTTTTCGAGAAAACGCCCGGAGATTTTGGCGGATTTTCTCCGAAAGAGTTGCAATCGGCATGATTCCGCGCTATTTTCCCCACCATCATGAATACGGAACAGCGTCCCATCACCCTGGTACTCGACCGGCTGCGCAGCGCGCACAACACCGGCAACATCTTCCGGATCGCCGAAGCCATCGGCGCCCGGGAGATCATCGCCTGCGGCTACACGCCCGCCCCGCCCCACCCGAAGCTGGCCAAAACCGCCATGGGCGCCGATCTGCTCGTTCCGTGCCGGGTCTTCCCCACCTCGCTGGACGCCGTCCGGGCGCTGCGTGCGGAAGGTTGTCGGATGATCCTCGCCGCGGAACCGCTCCCCGGCAGCCGTTTCGCCTGGGAGATGGACTACCGGTTTCCGCTGGCGCTGGTCCTCGGCAATGAAGCGCTCGGCGTCGCGCAGGAGGCGCTCGCCGAATGCGACGGCATGGTCAGTTTGCCGATGTTCGGGGCGAAAGCCTCCATCAACGTCGGCAACGCCGCCGCCGCCATTCTTTATGCCGTCCTCGCCCGCAGCGGCATGGTTCCCACCACGCCGCCGGTCGTTCTTCCGCCGGGGCCATCGGAACGGGATTCAGCGTAAATCCGCCGTCCGCCGTCCTGCCAGAATCAGCGGATGATAGGTCAGCGTCACTCCGCCGTCCGCCGTCCCGAACCGTTCCCGGTAAGCGTGGCAAAAATCCCGCAGCCGCCCCCGGGTCCACCGTCCGCCCGCACCCGGCGCGGAAACCCCCGTGGCCCGAATATGGCGCAACACTTCCTCCGGCGAGTCAAAACGCAGCTGCAAGATCTCCTCGTGTCGGGCTTCCTGCTCGAAATGGCGCCGCAACCGTTCCTCCCAGACCGCCGGCTCCGGATAATGCAGTCCGGCGCCGGTCAATGCCGCCGGCTCCGCAAAATTCCGGGGACCGAACACTGAAAAAATCAGCAGTCCACCGGGCACCGTCCGCTCCGCGATCCGACGCAGCAGCCGCTCCGGATCGCGCAGCCACTGGAAAACCGCGTTCGCCGCCGTCAAATCCAAGGCCTCCGGCAACGCCAGTTCTTCCACATTTCCTTCCAGAAAACGGCAATCCGGCAACGTCTCCACCCATTTCGCCCCCCCCGGCACCAGATCGTTCAACACCAGTTCGTCCCAGCTGAAACGCTCCGCCAGAAACCGGGTCAGCCCTCCGTCCGCGCCACAGCCGATCTCAAAAATCCGGCCGAAATGCGCCGTCGCCGCCAGCTGTGATATCAATTCCACCACCTGTTCGGCCATCACCCGCTGCACCGTCGCCGCCGCGGCATACGTTGCCGCGCTCCGTCGAAACCGGTGTGCGATCCAGTCCGGCGCAGGCATTCCAGTCGTTTTCTTCTCAGGCGCCAAGCTCCACCACCTCCCTCCAGGTGCGGCAGCCCCCCAGGGGATCGTGCGGCAGCTCCAGCTCCGTCACCCGGGTTTCCGGCGTACGCGCCCAGGCCGCCCGCAGCGCCGCCGCCCCGAAAATCCGGTCGCGCATACCGATCACTGCCCGGTCGAACACATTGCGCACCGGCTCCCGCCGCACCGCTTCCCCCAGAAACCGCAATTCCCGCTGCTGTTCGAGCGGATCCCGCCCCGGAATCGTCCCGCCGGAACCACCCCGGCAGCGCCGGTAAAAATTGCGCCGCGCCCCCTCTTCCAGCCAATGCTCCGCTGTACCCGCAAAAATTTCCGGTGCAATGCCGCAGCTCGCATCCACCGGCCACAGAGATCCGTTCAACGCCACCGCTTCACGCCAGAACGCCGGTCCGTTCCCCAGGCAGCGGGCCGCCGCCCAGACGCCGAGCGACCAGGCCAGCACCCGGACCGAGGCATAGCTCTCCCCCAGCCCGCGCCAGTCCGGTACCGCCTCCCAGTCGGAGTAATCCCAGATCAGCAGCACATCCAGATCCTCCGGCGCAAGGTGCGCCACGGTGGTCTCGTCCATGCTCCAGCCGTGAAAGAAAATCAGCAGTTCCGGCGCTCCGGCTTGCCGCAGCCATCGGGTTTTCACAACAGCGCCTCCACCTGCCGCACCGCCGCTTCCGGCAGCGTCGCGTTGAGCGAAAAACGCAGTCGCGCCGTCCCCGCCGGCACCGTCGGCGGGCGAATCGGAAACACCAGGATCCCCCCCTGCCGCAGTTGTTCCGCCAGGTCCCCGGCCGCATGGTCATCGCCGACCAGCAGCGGCACCACCTGCGAATCCCCTCCGGTCGCAAACCCCCGCCGCCGAATGGCCGCGCGCAGTTCCCCGGCCAGCCGCACCAGAGTCTGGCGGCGATCCTCCAGCTCCGGCATCTTTTCCAGCACGAAACGGCTCCACGCCAGCACCACCGGCGGCAGTCCGGTCGTGAAAATCAACGTCCGCATGCGATTGACCAGATAGTCCCGCAGCACCGGCGTCATCAGCGCGTACGCCCCGGTCGAACCGAACGCCTTGCCGAAGGTGCCGATCAGCACGTCCACTTCATCCGCCACGTTCTGTTCCATCGCCAGCCCGGTGCCGCGCGGTCCCCGGACGCCCGCGGAGTGGGCTTCATCCACAATCAGCAGCGCACCGTATTTCCGCTTCAGTTCCGTCAGCACCCGCAGATCGGCCACATCGCCGTCCATGCTGAACACCGACTCCGTCACCAGAAAAATCCGCCGCCCGGGCGACACCCGCGCCAGCATTTCCTCCAGCTGTTCGTAATCCAGATGCCGGTAACGCCGGAATTCCGCCTCGCACAGCCGCAGCCCGTCGATGATGCTCGCATGGTTGAGCTTGTCCGAAAAAACGATGTCCCCGCGACGGCTGAGCGCCGGCAGGATCCCCACGTTCGCATGATAACCGCTGTTGAACACCAGCGCCGCGCGGCCGTTGCCGTACCATTCCGAGAGCGCCGTTTCCAACTGCGCATACTGGGGCGTATTTCCGGTCAGCAGCCGACTCGACGCCGCCGACAGGCCCCAGCACGGTTCCCCCGCGTCCGCCATCCGGGAGTAAAAGGCGCGCCGCAACGCGGCATCCCCCGCCACCCCCAGATAATCGTTGCCCGAAAAATTCCAGTATTCCCGGCCCTCCAGCACCGCTTTCGCACCGACGCCGGTGATCTCCCGCAAGCGTCGCAGCCGTCCCGCCGCTTCCAGTTCCGTCAGACCGGTACGGAAATACCGGTCAAAATCCATTTCTTCCATAACTTCCCATCTCTCTTTAATCCAGCGGCAGCAGAATATACCAGAACCGTCTGCCGTCCCCGTAATCCACCCGGGCGAAATAACGCCCCCCCGGAATCGGCGCATCCGAAAAATAACAGACCACCGGCTTATACTCGCCCAGCAGTTTCTTCATCCGCTCCCAGTAATCCGGATACACCAGATTATCCCAGTTCACATGCATCGGATGCAGATTGCGCCGCTCCGGAAAAAACATCGCATAGATCGCATCCGCGGAAAGATTCACATACTGCCGCGAACGGTACGGCTCCGGAATCCGCGCAAACGCCGCCTCCACCTCCGTCCAGTAGCGGTACCGGTCCGGCTCCAGCCGCATGCCAGCCAGCGGCCCGTCCGGAAGACTGCGCGACGACACTAGAAACCTTCCATAGCGTCCGATCCCCTCCACACGCGGGATGACATCCGCCACCACCGCCAGCATCAACAGCCCCGCCGCCGCCCGACAGAGCATCCGCCACCGCCCTTCCCGACACCATGCCGTCCGCACCGCCAGCGCGAAACACGGGAAACTCAGCACCGCCCCCCAGTACCAGTGCCGCGGACACCCCACCGGAAAATACTGATGCAGCGCCGCCAGCCCCGCGAACGCCACCGCTACCCAGGCCTGTCGGAACCGGGATCTCCGCTCCCGCAGCGCCGTCGGCACCAGCCAGACCGTCATCCCCGCCGTCAGATACGGCAGAAGCGCGAAAAACGGATCCGGCGGCAGAAAGGCTTTCACCACCCGCCACCAGCCGGTCCCGCCCGCTTCCGCCCCGAACCGGGCGGCGAATCCCAGATTCTGCCGGAACCAGTCCGCCCAGAGGTCGAAGACGGAAAAATAAAGAAAAAACGGCAGCGACACCGCCAGCGCTCCTCCCGCCAACGCGCCGATGCGACGCAGGACGGGACTCCATTCTCTTTCACCCCGCAGCCAGTGCAGCGCCACCACCAGCGCCCCCGCCGCCGCCAGCGCCAGTCCGGTCGGCTGGCGGCACCAGAACGCCGCCATGCCCGCGGCACCGACGCCCCACCAGCCGAACCGCCGGGGCCGCAGCAGCTGTTCCACACACAACACCGCCGTCAGCAGCTGAAACGTCAGCGCATACACCGACGACCACGGCAGAAACACCCATTCCGGCCGATACAGATAAAACGGCGCCAGCCCCCAGAACAGCCCCGGCGGCAGCCACGCCCACCGCCCCGGCAGCAGCCGCCGGCTCAAATGCACCAGCAGCACCGCCGAAAAACCGTAGAACAGCACCGCCGAAAAACGCACCGCCAGCAGCGTCTCCCCCCCCAGACGCACCGCCAGCGACTGAATCAGCACCGTCAGCGCCCCGTATTGCGAAAAGGTCTCACGGAAGAGCAGCAGACCGGACGCCAGATCGGCCGCCGGCTTCAGCATGATGCCGTCATGATGCGGATCCACGCCGCCGACGGCGAACAGTCCGAACCAGCAGCAGGTGCCGATCCAGACCAGCAGCGCTGTTCCCGGAAAGCGTCGGTTTTCATGTTGCGGAGGATTCTTCATCATGCTCGTCAATATACTCTCCGATCCCCCGAAAATCAATGTCGGAGCGCTTGATTTCAGGGGAATGCGGTGTTATGTTATCCAATGAACTTTACGACCGTTATGAACGCTATAATGACTTGTTGAGGAAATACCGAATTATCATGAAAGCTGCTGACATCCGTAAAAAATACATCGATTTCTTCGTCGGGAAAGGCCACCAGGAAATCAAAAGCGCCTCCCTGATTCCCGACAATGATCCAACCTGTCTGTTTACCACCGCCGGCATGCATCCGCTGGTCCCCTATCTGCAGGGCGTCACGCCGCACCCGGCGGGACGGCGCCTGACCGACTATCAGAAATGCATCCGCACCGGCGACATCGACGAAGTCGGCGACGAAGTGCACCTGACCTTTTTCGAAATGCTCGGCAACTGGTCGCTCGGTGATTATTTCAAGGAAGACGCCATCCGTTTCAGTTTTGAATTTCTGACCGGCAAAGACAATTTGAACATCCCCGTGAACATGCTGGCGGTCACGGTTTTCGCCGGGGACGACGATGCTCCGTTCGACGAATTCTCCTACCGGCTCTGGAATTCGCTCGGCATCCCCGAAAAACGGATTGCCCGCCTCGGCAAGAAAGACAACTGGTGGGGCCCCGCCGGACAGACCGGTCCCTGCGGTCCGGATACCGAAATGTTCTACTGGACCGGCGACGGTCCCGCTCCGGAAACCTTCGACCCCGCCGACAAACGCTGGGTGGAAATCTGGAACGACGTGTTCATGGAATACAATAAAAACGCCGACGGCAAATACGAGCCGCTCACCCAGAAAAACGTCGATACCGGCATGGGACTGGAACGGGTCACCGCCATTCTGCAGGGCAAAAAGAGCTGCTACGAAACCGAAATCTTCGCTCCGCTCTTCGCCGAGCTTGACGCCATTCGCGGCGTGGATGCGCCCGCGGTCCGCAGCAGTTCCGAACGGATCATTGCCGACCATCTGCGCGCGGCGACTTTCATTCTCGCCGACGGCATCACCCCCGGCAAAGTCGACCAGTCCTACGTCCTGCGCCGTCTGATCCGACGCGCCATCCGCGAAGGCCGCAAGCTCGGCATCAACGGCGCCTTCACCTCCCGGATCGCCCGGGCGGTCATCCGGCAGCTCGGCGACGTCTATCCGGAACTGCGTCATTCCGAGCAGCGCATCGTCGAAGAACTCGAACGCGAAGAAAAGCAGTTCGAACAGACGTTGGAAAAAGGCACCCGGGAATTCGAAAAATTCATTTCCCGCGTCCCCGCTCACATCGAAAAGAAAGTGATCAGCGGCAAGAACGCCTTCTATCTCTATGAAACCTACGGCTTTCCGATCGAACTGACCGTGGAGATGGCGAAGGAAAAGAACTTCACCGTCGACCTGCCCGGATTCGATGCGGCTTTCGCCAAGCACCAGGAACTTTCACGCCAGGGCGCCGAACAGAAATTCAAGGGCGGTCTCGCGGACCATTCCGAACAGACCGCGCGGCTGCACACCGCCACCCACCTGCTGCAGGCCGCACTCCGCAAAGTGCTGGGAACGCACGTGGAACAGCGCGGTTCGAACATCACCGCCGAACGGCTCCGTTTCGACTTCTCGCATGAGGAAAAGATGACCCCGGAACAGCTTGCGGAGGTGCAGAAACTGGTCAACGACGCCATCGCCCGCGATCTGGAAGTGGTCTGCACCGAAACCACCGTCGACGCGGCCAAGGCCGCCGGCGCCATGGGATTGTTCGAAGACAAATACGGCGCCCGGGTGAAAATGTACACCATCGGCGATGTCAGCTGCGAAATCTGCGGTGGGCCGCATGCCGGACGCACCTCGGAGCTGGGGCACTTCCGGATCGTCAAGGAGGAAAGTTCCAGCCGGGGCGTCCGCCGGATCAAAGCTGTGCTGGAATAATGTTTTTTTCGGAAAGGAGAAGCCGCAGATGAAAGAAACGGGTGTCACCATTCTGCCGCGCGAGGACGGCTATCTGATTCAGGCGGTGGGCCGCGCCAACTTTGACTATGCGGTGCCGCTGCGGGATCTTTCCAAGGACCTTTCCGGACGCGAAAAACTCTGCTTCGACCTGAGCGGCTGCACCGCCATGGACAGTACGTTCATGGGGGTGATGTCGATGATCGGGCTGAAAGCGCGCCGCTGCGGCGAAACCGTGGAAATCGCCGGCGCGGCGGACAATCTGCGGTTTCTGCTGCGGGGGCTGGGCGTGGAAAAACTTTTCCGTTTCATTCCGGCCCTTCCCGCTTCTGAAACCGTCTCCGATGCCCCCCGCGCCGTCTCCGGAGACCGGAGAACCACCGCGGAAACCGTGCTCGAAGCGCATCAGACCCTGGTCGAAGCCGATGCGGCCAACGCCGCAAAATTCGAAACCGTCATCCAGTTTGCCAAGGAAGACGTCGACCGGCTCAAGTCGGAACAATAAATCCCGGTCCGTTCCGCAACTCCTCCCCTGGCCGTCCGGTCCGGCATTCAGTCGTTACCGGCCTCATCCTCCTCCGGATCATCCGCCGCCGGCTGATAGGGGTATGGCAGCGTATCGGGCAGCTCTCCATCCGGCAGACCGGTCAGCGCCTGGGCAATGGTTTGCACATAGCGGAAGCTGTCGCTGTTGACCGCATTCGAAAACAGCATCACCGAGGCAAAGCGCAGCAGAGACCGCCGGTCCCAGAAATCACAATCCGCCACCCCTTTGACCGAATCCAGCTTCCAGTCGCGTCCGGGAATCAGCAGGTTGCCGTCCCCGTCCAGCAATGCGAATTCGCCCAGCATCCGCACCAGCCGCAGCTCCAATCCCGCATCGGCGGCCAGCTGCTGCCCCATGGCGGCAAGCAGTGCGGCGGAACCATATCGATTTTCCAGTACCGTGCCGATGCAGTAGTTCTCGGGCTGCATGGTGGTCTCCGCCGCGGCGGCCATGCCGTATTTCCGCATGAAATAGGAGAGCTGGCGCAGCGAATTGAGCTGGTAACGGGCCGCTTCTTCGGAAAAATTGCGCCACAGCGCTTCCAGGCCCGGACGGGAATCGTTGTCAAACCACTGCAGATGCACTTCGATCAGCCCCTCGATCATATCCACTTTCGGGGCTTTCAGCAATTCCGAAAAATGCCGCCGACGCCGGCGCAGCGTGATCGCCGCCTGCAACTGGTGCGCCCGTTTGCGCGTCAACGCATCGGGTGACTCCTGCAATCCGGCCAGAGCTTCCCCCAGCTCCTCTTCGCAGAAAAGCAACTCCGCCATGGCGTTGACCGCGACGTTTTCGTCTTCATCGTCCAGCAAACTCAGCAGCGCGGCGATTTTCGGAGAAACGCCGTGCACTCTCCGCTCCTGCCGCCGATCATCCGACGAAACCGCCATAATGCCTCACCCCCGCTCCGGGAAACGCCCGGACAAAGCGTTTACGGCAATGGTCTTAACGTCTTCCGGAAAATCCGAACGGATAATCCAGCGCAGGAAGCCCGGATCGTTTTCCGCAATGTCCTTCAGCGTCCGCCCGGAATTTTTGCCGAAGTTGACCACCACTTCCCCGTCCCGCCATTTGAAGCGCCGCGTCCGGTCCAGCGCGTCGGGGTCGGTCATATCCGAAAAAGCCGCCAGTTCCTCCAGTCCGCGCGGCAGTTCCGGGTGGCGGGCCAGCTGGCCGAGCAGAACTTCCCAGGTCGCGGCCGTATCGGCATCGGCGCTGTGCGCGTCCGCCAGATCTCCCCCGCAGAAAAACTTGTACGCCGCCGTCAGCGTCCGCGGAAACAGTTTGCAGAAAATCTGATAGACATCCACCACCTTGCGCCCGTCCATGCTGAACGGTACCCCGGCCCGCTGAAATTCCGCCTGCAGCATCGGAATATCAAAATTCACGATATTATAGCCGCCGAGATCGCATCCTTCCAGATAATGCGCCAGATTGGCCGCGATCACCCCGAATGTCGGACAGTCGGCGACATCCGCGTCGGAAATCCCGTGGATCGCCGTGGCCGACGGGGGAATCGGCATCTCCGGATTGACCCGGCGCACGGCCGACTGCCGGGAGCCGTCCGGAAAAACCTTCAAAACCGCCAGCTCGACAATGCGGTCACGGTGAGGAGTAACGCCGGTGCTCTCCAGGTCGAAAATCACCAGCGGACGATTCAATTGCAATTCCATACCATCCATCCTGTCTTGGATTCTAATTCTGATCTGGAATATACCCCGGATTCAGTCGCTTCGCAAATGAAAAAGCCGAGACTTCTCCGTTACAACGCGGTTTCCTGCGCCGGGAATTTGAATCTGAAGATGATTCGGCTATATTATTTTCATTCATTTATGATCTAACAATGGAGTTTCTCTCATGCATTCGGGAATTCTGATTATGAGCCTGATTCTGACTGCCGCCGTCCAGCTGTCCGCCGCCGATGAACCGCTGCTGATCTCCCACCGGGGCGAATCACGTGACGCGCCGGAAAACACCATGCGGGCTTTCCGCCTCGCCTGGGAACGCAATACCGACGGCATCGAATGCGACCTGCAGCTGTCCGCGGACCATCAGGTCATCGTCGTTCACGACGGCAACCTCAAACGCATCGCGGGCATCGAACGGAACATCCGGGACATGACCGCCGCCGAACTGGAAAAAGTCGATTTCGGCCGCCACAAGGGACCGGAGTTCGCTGGAGAAAAAATGCTCCGTTTCGAAGAACTTCTCGCCGCCGCGCCGAAGGACAAATACCTCTTCATCGAACTCAAAGGCAGCGACCCGGCCCTGGTGGACGCCGTAACGCCGATCATGAAAAAATACGCGCCCGCCCCCGACCGTGTCCGCCTGATCGCCTTCAACGCCCCGCTGCTGGAATATGCCGGGAAATGCCTGCCGCAATACCACCGCAGCCTGTTGCTTACACTGAAGGCAGATACACCCGCAGAACGGCGGCAACTGCTGGAACGCGGCCTGGCAACGGCCCGCAAAATCGGTGCCGTCGGACTGGACCTCGGCGCGCTGCCTCCCGATGATCAGGAAAGCGTCGCCGCCGTCCGCAAGGCGGGTCTGGAACTGCAGGTCTGGACCATCGACGATCCGGAAGCGGCGCAAGGCTACCGGCGGCTCGGCGTGGACGTCATCACCTCCAACCGTGCCGCGTTTCTGCGGGAAAAACTGAACGAAACCAAGTGAGCCAATCCGTTCCGGCCCGTAGATTTTCCATTTCTGTAAACAGGAGTCTGATATGAAAAAGTTTCTCGTTCTGCTGCTGATCGCAGCCGGTATTGTCGTATTTTCCGAAGCCGCGGAAAACGCCGCTCCGGATCGGTCCCCCGCACCGACGCCGTTGAAATATGTTTTCTACTTCATCGGGGACGGCATGGGCTTTGAACACCTCGCCATGACCCGGGACACCGGCAAAGCCGTGGCCGCCACCGCCGCGCTGGACGCCCTGCCCTGGCGGGGAACTGCGCGCACCAACAACGTGGAAGGCACCACCACCGATTCCGCCGCCGCCGGCACCGCGCTTGCCTGCGGGGTGAAAACCCGCAACGGACGCATCGCCATGCTGCCGGACGACACGAACGTCGATTCCATCGCCAAGCTGGCCAAATTTCAGGGACGCGCTGTGGCGGTGATCACCAGCGACGCGCTGAACGGCGCCACTCCGTCCGCATTCTACGCCCACAGCGACAGCCGCAAGAAGTATGACGAAATCGCCCGCTGGCTGCCGGTCTGCACGTTCGATTATCTGGCGGGAAGCCGTTTCGTCGCCGGAGACGAAACGCGGGCCGAAGTGGAACAAGCCCTGCGTGACGTCGATTATACACTGGTGACGACCCGGGAGGAACTCCTGCGGCTTGGCCGGGAAAATCTCCCGGTGGTGGCCACGCACAAATGGGAAAACTATGCCGCCGACATCAGCAACCCCGCGGAATTTCCCCGTCTGGCGGATTATACCGGCAAGGCGATCGAACTGCTGGCCGACAATCCGGCCGGATTCCTGATCGTGGTCGAAGGCGCCCGGATCGACTGGGGCGCACACGCCAATGATGCCGTGGCGACCATCGGCGAAGTCCGGGAATTCAATGCGGCCGTCGCCAAGGCGCTGGATTTCTTTTACGCCCATCCGACGGAAACCCTGATCGTCGTAACCGCCGACCACAATACCGGTGCGCCGCAGTTGAGCGGTCCGATTTCACCGGATCTGCTCAAGGACCGCCGCACCCACCAGTTCTATGCCAAAGCGCTGAAAGCCTCGCCCACCGCCGACGCCGACATCCGCAGACTGCTGGATGAACTGCAGCGGGAAGTGGGCGAGGAAGCGGAGAAAAAAGCGTTGGAACAACTGATCGCCAGCGGCAAGAAAGAGCTGCCGAACGCGGCGCGGATCACCGCATTTCAGCAGTCGCGGCGGGATCGGGAATTCGGCATTCGCTGGACGACCCGCGGTCATGCGCCGGCGCCGGTTCCGGTCATGGCGATCGGGCCCGGTGCGGAGACATTTGAGGGCACTTACGAAAACACGGAAATCCCGCAAAAAATTTCCCGGCTGATGGGCATTATCGCTCCGGGGCACTGAATCCAGCCGCATTCCGTTTTTTTTTCAGCGGCAAATTTCCTGAAAAAGTGAAATTTGCCGCTTGCTTTTCTCAGAAAACGGTTTATTTTATGCCTACACCGTTTGAGGCGGGTTAGCTCAGTTGGTTAGAGCGTCGGAATCATAATCCGCAGGTCCCCGGTTCGAGTCCGGGACCCGCCACCAGTTTTCGGACCTCATTTTGAGCTCGGTAAAATATCTACCGATTTCAAAAAAAAATCCCCGTTCATCACTGGAAATCACTGTATTTCATATTTCCAGTCATATGAAAGTCATATGAATTCAACGGGGAGATGGAGGTCTCAATGCCTAAGATCAAATTCTCTCAGAAAAACATTGCAGGAATTCAACCACCGGCCCATGGACAAATCGTTTACCGGGATAGCCAGACGCCTTACCTCGCCATTATCGCCCGTCAATCCGGTTCCAAAACTTTTTACTACATCCGGCGCATCCATGGAGCATTGCTCCAAATAAAAATCGCATCCTGCAACGAAATCACGTGCCAACAGGCCCAGACTATCGCACAGCAGAAAACCCTACAACTCGCAAATCCAGAATCAGTTTCCCTCAACCATACCGAAAAACTAACCCTGCATTTCGCATTCGATCAATGGCAAAAAAACGCCACAGCCAGGGGAGACAGGGAAAAAAGTATCAGGGATGTCCTCTGCCGTATTGCGATCCACATCCCCCAGTCCATCATGAACAGCGAAATCAACCACATCAGGAAGGCCGACATCCAATCTCTCTACAATCACCTGGCAGCCACCATCAGCCATACTACTGCGCGGCATATCATCGTATACATTGCCGCCGCCATCAATACCCTCATCAAAATGGAATACCCGATACAACGCAATCCCGCAAAAAACATCACGATGCACCCCCCGGTTCAACGCGAACGATTCCTGCAGGAAGATGAAATAAAACGCTTTTTTCAGGCTATCCACCAATCAGAATCGCAAATGTTCAAGGATTTTGTACTCGTCGCTCTGTTCACCTCCA
>CASDQW010000093.1 GCA_949282965.1 uncultured Lentisphaeria bacterium | reverse complement strand
CTCCGGCAACCGGACGAAAGGCTGCCGCCGCAACATCGTTTACGAATCGCGCCCCAATTACGGTTCAGAGAATCAGTTCCCCAAGAAGGAATACAGCAACGATCTGCTGCTGGACCGCTTCTTCGTCATTCAATGAACCGGCCGTCCGCCATACTCTTCCGCCGCGCCCTGCCGCCGGTCGTCATGTTGCTGACGATGCTCCTGGCCGCAGGGTGCGGCACCATTGGCAACGGCACCGTCACACTGGACGAAAAGGACGGCGGCAGGACCTGTTCCGTCGTCCCCGGAGATGCGGTGAATATTTTCCTGACCGCCAATCCAACCACCGGTTATCAGTGGCACTGGGAGATCCGGGGAGACGCGGTCCGGCAGGAAAGCGAGGAATTTCTGCCGCCCGCCGCTTCCGACCATCTGGTGGGCGCCCCCGGCAGCATACAACTGAATCTGCGTGCAGTAAAGCCTGGAACGGCAACGGTTACTGCGCGCTATTACCGCCCGTGGGAAACCTTCCGGCCCGATCACGACCGGCAGATCATTTTCACCATCCGGGTAAAAGCGGAACAGCCGTAAAAAGCGGACCTCCCCCCAAAAAACGACCGGCAAGCGGAGCATGTTTCCGGTTGCCGGTCAGTTTGTCCTCTGAGTTGGCTCTCCTGGTCCGGAGAGCACCTCCGTTTTTCAGCGCAGCGGCGTCACCCGGTATTCTCCGCCGGGCAGCCGGAAGAATGCCGTCGTCTTCTCCGCATCCACAGCGAATTCCCGGTTTTCCTTCGCTCCGGAAAGGCGCCACTTGCCGGGGGCCAGCCCAGCCAGCACCACCCGGTAGGCGCCGCCATCACCGGTTTTCACGGTGAATTCCCGCTTTACCGCGTCATTTTCCGTGCCGAGCACCACGACAAAATCCTGAACGTCGATCTGGATATTTTCCTCATTCCGACGGAAATTCACCGGCGGCGCGGCGGCCGTCGCCGGTCCCACCGTCATAGCCGCGACAAACAGGTCGTCCGCCTGCTTCGTCCGGGGAGAAAACATGGTCCGGAATCCCTTCGCCTGCGGATGATCCGGCAGCGGCGCGGTCAACTGCGTTCCGAACACATTCCAGGTCTCCGGTCCCTGCGCCACAGTCACTTCCGGATTTTCCGGCAGCAGCATCCGCACCGTCAGTCGGCCGGGCCGGGGCCGGTCGGTGGTGATTTCCCAGGCATCGCCCTCCCGCTTCGGTTCAAACAGCGAGTTCAGCGAATAATACTTGGCGAAATCCGGCTTCGAACTGATCACCCGGTCCACCGTCAGCAGCACCGCCGGGGTTTCGGCATTGCCGGTGGCCAGCGCGCAGAAGGTGCGGGTGTACGCCTTGATCTTCTTCGAATACGCCGGCGCCAGATCGGATTTGAGATAGGCGTATTCGGGGCGCCGCGTGTCCGGACCGAAGTCGGCGCCGAGCGTGCGGCCGGTTAGAAATTCCGGATCGGTGGTCAGCATCTTCACGCTGGTCGGCGTCCGCTCAACCACCCGCTGACCGCCGTCGTTGGAGGGATTGCCGCGCCCGAACTTTTCCTGCGGGTCGTACACCAGCATCACGTTGTGTGCGATGGAGCGCTTGTTGAAGCCGAAGTCATAGGGGGTTCCGGAGAATTTGTACATCCCGAGGTCCGTCGCCAGATAGCCGCGGTAGAAAATCTGAAACGCCCCGGCGTCCACATGCTGGTGATTGGCAAATCCGTAGCCGCCGCCCTTCATCTCAATGAAGACATCATTCGAATCCGGACCGATGTCCCAGCCCGTCCGGAAAATGATGGACGGCAGCACGTCGCGGAAATAATGCGCGGTCGGCAGCGACTCCAGACTCTTTTCCGCCTTCAGGTCCGGATCGTTCAGCAGCAGAAACAGCAGCGGATCGTCCACCTTCGCCCCCTGCTTTTCAAATTCCCCCTTGAACAGCGGGTCGGCGGCATAGCTGTAACACATGAACGCCGCCAGCGGCCGCCGGAAATATCCCCGCCACAAACTGCCGTCACCGTCCAGCATGGCCGAGCCATCCGGCAGCCGTCCGTACAGCCAGTGGAAATAAACCGTCTTGATCGAGGGATCGAACACCTCCCGCCCGGCCATCCGCCGCATCAGCCACGCGGCATGCATTTCGAAGGGGAAACGGTAGGTCCCGTACCCCGATCCCTGGTTGTGCCGGTTCGAACGGTATTCGAAAGCGCGCATCGGCACCAGTTCCTCCAGCACCCGGTACGAACAGTAACGATACGGCTCGTTGTTTTCGCCGTAAATCGCAATCGCCATCGTCAGCAGATCGCGGTTGATCTGCGCTTCGGCACCGTGCCCGTTGACGATCGTCTGCCCGAAGGGCGGCCAGCCGATTTCCATGTCGTCGGCGATGCGCACGAGATTGTCGCTCAAGGTCCGCCGCTCCTCCGGCGTCATCAGGTCATAGCAGTAATCGTACACCAGCGATCCGGCCACCAGCGCCCGGCCGATCTCCCGGGTAATGTCGAGCAGGTTGTTGAACTGTACCTGCGACAGATATTTCAGCATGAAATCGACCGCCTCGCGCCCGAGCTTCCGGTCGCCGGTCATCAGATACACAAACGCCTTGTCCTGTGCCGCGCGTTCCAGCTTCGGCTTGTATTGAATGTCCTCTTCGGGATCGTATTCATACTTGATCGGCGCCGCGGCGGACGCCTGGACTTTTTCCCACACGGCCTGGTTCTCGCCCCGCGTCAGATTGCGCCGGACCCGTTCCAGTTCGGCGGGATTGACCAGCACCCGGGGGTGCTCCGGCGCCGGAACGATCGGCGGCCGATAGTTCCGGGCCGCCTTCGGTACCGCCGGCGGCGTATAGGGTTCCAGTTCGATCCGGTCCAGCATCACGCCGCGCGGCAGCCAGATTTTCAGCACGGAGCCGGGTTTCAAATCATATTTGCCGGTCGTCTGAAGCGGCCGGTTCCACGGTACATAAACCACCTTCTTGCCGGGCTGCCGGTCATCCTGCTGCACCTGCATGAACAAAGATTCGTATTTGGTCTTCGCCTTCGCCATGAGCGCTTCCCCCTCGGCGTCGGTCACGGCGTAGGTCCGCATGACATACCGTCCCTTCGGCACTTTCACCCGTACCGACAAGTCCGGAGCGCTGCCGCGCTCGTGCACGCGGGAAGCGACCCCTGCCCGCAACGCCACGGCCTTGCCCCCCTTCGGCAGCTTGCCGCTGTTCAGCACTTCCACCCGGTCGGCATCCAGTTCCGCTGTTTCCGCCTCAATCACCGTCGTCCGGGGGGCTCCCCACAGTACCGACGCCAGCAGGAACGCCCCCGTGACCGCAAAAATTTTTTTCATTTGCCTCTCCGTTGAATCTTGATTTTTCAGAAAATCGCCGCGGTGAATATAGCGCACCCGGCTACGACTTGCAAACAGAAAAGCTCAATTCCGGGTTTTTCCGCCCCCTTTTCTTCACGTCCTTTCAAAATAACATTTTTGTAACTTTTCCCTGCATCCGACAAAAATATATAGCAAATCCGGCAAAACCATGACATTTTTGTAACAGGAACCATAGAAATGACATTTTTGTAACAAATAACCACCTCTTTCTCTGGTTCCAGCTGCTCCCGTTGCCCGACAAGTAGCAGGAAAATCGCTTTTTATGGAAATTGGCATGAATGATGCTTGCAGTTGGCGGTATTGTTTTGTAAACATGAAAACGGCGCTGCCGTTCAGTACGTGAAAGGATGATTCGAAATGAACGCTTATGTCCAGGAAGTCTTGGAAAACCTCTATCAGCAGAAAAGCCATGAAAAGGAATTTCTGCAAAGCGTCACCGAGGTGCTCAGCTCCCTCTGCCCCCTGCTCGACCGCGAGGACAAATACCGGAAAAATCGGATTCTGGAACGCCTCGTCAATCCGGAACGCATCATCATCTTCCAGGTGCCGTGGCTGGACGATGCCGGCGAAATCCAGGTCAACACCGGATACCGCGTCCAGTTCAACAGCGCCATCGGCCCCTACAAGGGCGGGTTGCGCTTCCATCCGTCCGTCAATCTGAGCATTCTGAAATTTCTCGGCTTCGAACAGATCTTCAAAAACAGCCTGACCACACTGCCCATGGGCGGCGGCAAAGGCGGCAGCGACTTCGACCCCAAAGGCAAATCCGACCGGGAAGTCATGGTCTTCTGCCAGAGCTTCATGCGGGAACTCTTCCGTCACATCGGCCCTTCGACCGACGTCCCCGCCGGCGACATCGGCGTCGGTGCCCGGGAAATCGGCTACCTCTTCGGCCAGTACAAGAAAATCGTCAATTCCTATGACAGCGTCCTCACCGGCAAGGGCGTCAACTGGGGCGGCAGCCTGATTCGTCCCGAAGCCACCGGCTACGGCAACGTCTATTTCGCCACCGAAATGCTCCATACCCGCGGGGCCTCCTTCGACGGCCGCCGCGTCCTGATTTCCGGCTCCGGCAACGTCGCCCAGTACGCCGCCCGCAAAGCCGCTGAACTCGGCGGCAAAGTCATCTCCATGTCCGACTCCGGCGGCACGATCATCGACGAAAACGGCATCGACGCCGAAAAACTCGCTTTCATCATGGAACTCAAGAACCAGCGCCGCGGCCGGATCAGCGAATACGTGCAGCAGTATCCCTCCGCCCGTTTCGTCGCCGGCGAACGACCCTGGCGGTTGGCCCCCGCCGACATCGCCTTGCCCTGCGCCACCCAGAACGAACTGGACGGCGCCGACGCCCGCGAACTGGTCAAAAACGGCTGCATCTGCGTCTCCGAAGGCGCCAACATGCCTTCCACGCTGGAAGCCACCGAAATCTTCCTCAGCGCCGGCGTCCTCTTCGGGCCCGGCAAAGCCGCCAACGCCGGCGGCGTCGCCACCAGCGGGCTGGAAATGAGTCAGAACTCCATCCGCCTCAACTGGACCGGAGAAGAAGTTGATCAGCGGCTGCGCGGCATCATGGTCAACATTCACAACGCGGCACGGCTCGCCGCCTCCGAGTTCGGCCAGCCGGACAACTACGTGCTCGGCGCCAACATCGCCGGCTTCCGCAAGGTGGCCGACGCCATGATCGACCTCGGCATTTGACGGTACGGCATCACGCAGTCTGAAAGACGGCTGCTTCATCGGAAACGCCTCCCCCAAGGGGCGTTTCCGTATTTTTTTCCACCCAAAGGATTTTTCCGACTTTCGGGAAAATACCGCTTGCCTATTGCCAAAGCAACGCTATATTGATTTCCAGATGGTTTTTAAACCTATTATCAAAGGAGTTTAAAAA
Organism: uncultured Lentisphaeria bacterium; assembly: GCA_949282965.1. Taxonomy (GTDB): domain Bacteria; phylum Verrucomicrobiota; class Lentisphaeria; order Victivallales; family Victivallaceae; genus CALXOD01. Next base: position 3,181 of record CASDQW010000093.1, on the reverse strand, counting down.
TGACTGTATCCGTTCATCCCGCCATCCGCCCGGAGCTTGATCCGGAATACGTGCCGGCTGTCTTGTGGAACCGCGAATACCGCCGTATGGTCCGGGAATCCGGCAAAGGCGTCGATATCACCATTGCCCTGTACCGTCCCAACGGGACCATTTCAACTTTGAAAACCACGATTTTCCCGCATACCGGAGATGCCGCCGCACTCAATGTGAAATATGTGGAACGGCTGATCAAATTCCTGCTCTGGATGAAAGGCGGGTACAAAGTCCTCATCGCCGGGTGCGACGCCCTGGCCGACGATATCCGAAAAATCTATTCCGCGGACGGTGCGCGCGCGTTTGACTACAAAATCATGGGCGACCGCATTTACGGCCGTCCCTTCGAAGTGGTTGCCGCCCCTGTCTCGGCCGCGCCCGAATCCCACGAAATCTCCATGAAACTCGGTGGCCATCTCGACGGCTGCCGGATCGGCTTCGACCTGGGCGGCTCCGACCGGAAATGCGCCGCCACCATCGACGGCAAAGTGGTCCATACCGAAGAAGTCGTCTGGGATCCCTATTTCCAGAAGGATCCGGAATACCATCGCGCCGGCATCCTTGATTCGCTGCGCCGCGCCGCCGAAAAACTGCCGCGGGTGGACGCCATCGGCGGCTCCGCCGCAGGCGTGTACGTCGATAATCAGCCGCGCATCGCCTCGCTTTTCCGCGGCGTGCCCGAAGACGTTTTCAAAAAAACCGTCGTACCGATGTTCGATGAGATCAGCAAAGTTTACGGCGTCCCCTTCATCGTCGCCAACGACGGCGAAGTAACCGCCCTGGCCGGCGCCATGTCCATGGAAGCCACCGGCGTGATCGGCATCTCCATGGGCACCAGTGTGGCGGCAGGTTACGTCAACCTCAACGGCAACATCACCGACTGGCTGAACGAACTGGCCTTCACACCGGTGGATTACCGGGAGGACGCCCCCGCCGATGAATGGTCCGGCGATATCGGTTGTGGCGTGCAGTATTTCTGTCAGCAGGGGGTGGCGCGTCTGGCCAAGGTCGCCGGGCTCGGCTTCCCGGCGGACATGCCGTTCCCGAAACAGCTGGAGGCGGTGCAGGCGTTGATGAAGGAAAAAGATCCCCGCGCCGCGGCGATCTACCGGACGATCGGCGTCTGCTTCGGCTACGCGATTGCGCATTACGCGGAATTCTACGAAATCCGCAATCTGCTGATTCTCGGCCGGGTCTCCTCCGGAGAAGGCGGCGAGGTCATCATTTCCGAAGCCCGCCGGGTGCTGGAGACCGAGTTTCCGGAACTGGCCCGGCAGATCACCTTCCGCGTGCCGGACGAAAAATTCAAACGCCATGGACAGGCCGTCGTTGCCGCCAGTCTTCCGGAAATCAAGAAATAACCCCCGCGGGGAACATCAGGAAGGAATACGAAAATGAAAACGTTGATTCGCAACTGTCGTCTGATCTCCCCTGACGTCGATCTCCAGAACGCCTCGATTCTGATTGAAGACACCAGAATCACGCAGATTTTCGTTGCGGGCGATCCCCTGCCCGGCGCGGACCGGGTCATCGATGCTACGGGCCTGATGGCGCTGCCGGGGTTTATCGACATTCACTGCCATGGACGTTCGGGCGTTGACTTCAGCGACGCGACGGATGCCGCGATCACCACCATCGCGACGGATAAACTCAAGGAAGGGGTCACGACGCTGCTTCCGACGACCCTGACTCTGCCGGAAGAACAGCTGGCCGCGGCAATGCAGACGGCGCGCCATTATGTGGACGCCGGTTCCCCGGGCTGCAAAGTTCCCGGGGTGCATCTGGAAGGTCCGTTCATCAACCCGAAATGCCTGGGTGCGCAGAATCCGGCCTATGTCCGCCCGCCGGACATCCGGGAAGTGTTGCGGCTGGCGGCCATCTTCCCGGTGCTGAAAGTTTCCTACGCGGTGGAAATGGAAGGCGGAGCAAAGTTTGCGGCGGAACTGCTCTCCTGCGGGATCACCCCGTCGTGTGTTCACAGTGCGGCAACGTATTCGGATTTCCAGAAGGCTCACGACCACGGTCTGGTCAATTTGAGTCACTACTGCAACCAGATGACGGCGCTGCATCACCGGGACATCGGACTGGTCGGCGCGGGACTGCTGCACCGGGAGGTGTTCATCGAATTCATCTGCGACAAGCTGCATATCTGTCCGGACATGATCAAACTGATTTTCCAGTTGAAGGGAGCGGAACACATTCAGCTGATCAGTGATGCGATGCGCGCATCCGGTCTGCCGGATGGCCCGTCCGATCTGGGGGGCCTGGCGGTGATCGTCAAGGACGGTGCGGCGCGGCTGGCCTCGAATGGTGCACTTGCCGGGAGCACCCTGCAGCTGGCGGACGCCTTGCGCAATGTGGCGGAAGTCACCGGACTGCCGCTGCGGGAACTGGTGAAATCGACCTCCTGGACCCAGGCGCTGGCGCTGGGCCTGTCCGGGGTAGGCCGTCTGGCGCCGGGCTATGCGGCGGATATCGTACTGCTGAATGCGGGCTTCAAGGTGCAATCGGTGCTGGTGGACGGCACGGTGAAACTTTAAACAGGTCTGCGACCATTCGAAGATCCGGCCGGGAACGGCCGGATCTTTTTTTCTGCTCGATATGGAGAAAACGTGGAAAAAGATTTGCAATCGTCTGAAAGTCGATTATATTAGAACTGCTTTCGCGAGGAAGCTGTCGGGATATAGCGCAGCCTGGTCTAGCGCGTTTGACTGGGGGTCAAAAGGTCGAGAGTTCAAATCTCTCTATCCCGACCATTTTTATGCCGAAATTCCGGGAATCTGAGCTCAAACTCGGGGTCCCGTATTTTTTTGCCCACTGTTGCCGATTCTCTCCCCAAGTGCCCGATTCGAGGAGAAAATGCCACATTTCTGCCACATTTTTTTGCTACACAATTTTCCCGCCGACAAATAACTCAAAAATAATTGATTTTTTTCATTTGGACGACTCGGGTTCATTCCGTCGGAAAGAATCCGAAGAACCTGAAATTTCGGTTTCCAGCCGAATCGTTCCGATTACCATCTGCGGGAATATGCTGGTTGGCGGAGTATTTACGGTAGTGTTATCTTTTCCGCATTTGACAATTTCAACCAGCGGAAAGGTATTTCACTATGAATGAGATCATTCACAAAATCGAAGAGAAGTATGG
>CASDQW010000092.1 GCA_949282965.1 uncultured Lentisphaeria bacterium | reverse complement strand
GACAATGGCCAGCGCTTCGCTGGCGGACTTGCCCTGAAGAAGACGCGAAATATGGCGCGCCTTTTCCGGCGAAATCCGCACATTCTTAGTCAAAGCTCTAACTTCCATAATCTGGTTCTCTCTTACTTTGCTTTACTTGCTCTGCGTCACGGCCTCCATACCCGGAGCAATGGCGTCGATGTCGCCGGACACCAGCTGCGCCGCCGCGACAAATGGCCGCACACTGACCACTCTGAGCGCCGCTTCGTCCTTCCCGATGTAGTACATCAGCCCATTGAACGCACCATGGACCGTGCCTACCGGCAACACGACCACCGACAGCTCGCGGTCTACGGCAAGAATCCGGCACTTCTCCAGAGTCTGACCGTCTTTTTCCGCCGCCGTCAGTGTGATGAACTGGCGGGAATCGCGTTTCAGCTCATCCGCACGCAACCGGATTTCCGCCTGTTTCACCTTCCCGAGAGGCTGGTCACCCGTCTGCGCTTCCACCAGTTCGCAGAATTCCACGGTTTTGAGGGCAAGCGCTCTCCCGTTTTCAGCAGCATCGTTCATCGCTCGAAGCAACTGTTCTTCCCGTTCCCCGGCGCCACGCACTTGACCGCTTGCCAATGCGCCGGACAGAACCAGTCGGAGCTGTCGATACTGCTCATTCTGCCGTTGATATTTATTGGTTATTTCAATCAGCTCCCGCTGACTTCGCTGCCCGGCTTCGCGTAAGGATCGATTCTCCTGCTCGAGCCTGGCCAGAGACTTGGACGCCTCGGCCGCTTCACGCCGCAGGGTATCGAACTGCTGCTGCCGTTGCGCATCCTCCGGCCGCACCCGAACCCGCACGCCGCTGAAGCCTCCGTCATCGGGAAACTCATTATCCACGGCGGCAAACACACCACCGCATATAATTAGATTATATAAAATAACCGTTCCCACAACCTTTTGCCAACGGGAAACTGGATTTTTTCGATATTTTTTCATTCTTCACGCCTCCCGGCATCAAGCCCCGCCGTTTTCTTTGCCTGAAATGCATATTGAGTAATATAGTCCTCCCGTATTTTTTTTACAAATCCTTTCCTTACCGCGCTCCTCCCAGGCCTCACCCCCGTCGCCGCCCCCCGCATGAGTGGCGACGGTCGCAGTCGAAACGGCATTTCCCATGGAAAATCCAGAGAACGGCCTTGCATTTCCCGGCGGACGGTTCTACATTGACCTGTTGCCGTCCCCGTCTCGACTCCAAACGGTGCGGCAAGGGACAAAACCTCTTTTTTTTTGCGGTCCATCATGAAATTTCTGATCTACAACATCGCTTACGGCACCGGCAATCCGGGAGGGGAATACCGGCGGCTCCTGACCAGTCATCATTATCTGGCCGCCCCGAAGCGCCCTTTCCGCAAAATCGTCCGTTTCATCGCGGCGCAGCAGCCCGATGTCGTCGGACTGGTCGAGGCGGATTTCGGCAGTACCCGCACCGGTGGCGTCAATCAAGTCGAGGCACTGGCCGGAGAATTGGGCCATTTCCGTTTTTACCGGCCGAAATATGCGCCGGATTCGCCGCTGGTCCGCCTCCCTTATTGGAAATATCAGGGCAACGCGTTCCTCACCGGGCAGCCGGAGTGTTCCTGCACATTCGACTTTTTTCCCCGCGGCTGGAAAAAATTGATTCTCTCCGTCCGTTCCGGCGGCATTCGCTTCGTTCTGGTGCACCTGGCGCTGACCCGGCAGGTCCGCCGGGCACAGCTGGAATACCTGGCTGAACGGTTGAAGCCGGGAGAGCCCACCGTCGTGGCGGGCGACTTCAACACCTTCGCCGGGGCCAGGGAACTGGCGCAGTTCATGGAACGTTGTTCGCTCTCCAGCGCCGATCCCGACGGCCGCGCCACTTATCCTTCCTGGAAGCCGGGGCGGCAGCTGGATTACATTCTCTGTTCACCGGAAGTGGTGGTCCGGGATTTTGACGTTCCCCGGGTGCGTTTTTCCGACCATCTGCCGCTGGTGGCCCATCTGGCGGTCGCCGACCGGCATCAACTCAGCGGAGGTGCCGCATGAATCCCCCGTTCTGGCGTAAAAACTTTCTATGGCTGTTGATCGCCGCGCAAATCTTGTCCGCTCTGCTGGGAGTCGTCGGCTTCTGGGGCTTCCCGGGGTGGCCGGGAACTCACGAATATACCGCAACCGCCGTCCGGGTGTTTCAGTTCGCCGACGCCTGGCGGGCCGGGGACTGGCTGCCGCTCTGGAGCACGGCGGAAAATTACGGCATGGGGTCTCCCATGCCGCTGTATTATCCGCGGCTGTTCACCACTGTTGCCATGGGCTTCTTTCTCTGCGGTGCCGGCATCAAAACCGCGCTGGTCCTCACCTCCGTCCTTTTTGGCACACTCGGCGGCGTCGGCTTGTACCTCAGCTGCCGCATTCTGCGTCTGCCCCGGCTCTGGGCCGGAGCTCTGAGTTTGGTTTTCATCCACCTCAATTATGCGCAGACCGACCTGATGGTGCGCGGTGCGATGGCGGAATTCACGGCCATGGCGCTGCTGCCGCTGCTTGCCGCCTGGAGTTTGCTGGTAATGCTGCGCGGCGACTTCCGCTGGTGGGGGGTGCTGGTCGGACTGGGCTTGTTTTTCGGCCATCCGACGATTCTGGCCACGGCGCTGCCACTGCCGGCGGCGGCATTGGTCATTGCGTGCTTCCGTCATCCGGCCCGGCGCGTTGAACTGTTGAAACGAACCGTGCTGGGCGGACTGGCCGGCGCGGCGGTGGTCGGGCCGTGGGTTCTGCTGTGGCAAACGCAGAAGGAGAACTTCATGTTTGAAATCGGGTATCTGCTGATGCATAATCCCCGGTATTTTTTCGTTTCGGCCCGGGAATTTCTGCTGAACTTCCTTTTCTATGAGCGCTACGGAAACTCCATCAATCCGCAGCTGGATCTGGGGTTTCTGCTGGGCTTCCTGATCCTGGCCGCCATCACCGGATGCGCCCTGTACCGGTCCGCGGCGTTACGGCGGCGCTGGCAGCGACACTGGCCGGAACTGCTGGTATTCGGCGGCTGTGTGCTGCTGTATTTCCTTTTCATGAACCGCATCACCTGGCCGATTTACCGGCGCAGTTACTTTTTAGTCACCATGCAATTTCCCTGGCGGCTGCTGGCTCCGGCCTCGGTGCTGGGGGTGGTGTTGTATGCCGTCTGGTTGCGGCTGCTGCGCGGTGTGCTGCCGGACCGGAAGCTGGCGTTTCTGGTATGGTTGCCGTTGTTGCTGACGCCTTTGGTCAGCCTGATTCACCAGTGTCATCAGGAATCGCGTCTGTCGCTGCAGGAGTTTTCCAGCCGGAATCCAGTCAACTGGATCGAATATGTGCCCGCAGTCCCGAAATTCAAGGACGACTGCGAAGCCGAGGAGTGGCTCAAGCTGGTTCACCGCTGGCTTCAGGATTATGCGAAAAAGCCGCCGGAGGTCCTGGGTAATCCGAAAAAAATCGAAATTCTCCCGCTGGCCGATCGGAGAAGCTGGCAAATCACATCCGTGTCGGATCAACCGTTCGTTGTAGAATTGCCGGTCATCTGGAGTGACCTGCTCCTGATCACGCCGAAGGACCGGTCCGGCCGCCTCCCCGGCTGGCGCAGCCTGGAAAATCCGCGACTGCGTTTCGCCGTGCCCGCGGGCGAACAGCAAATCCGCGTCGACGTCCCCTCCTGGCGCACCGTCTGGCTGCGCAATCACCTGCCGCCGCTGCCCTCCGCCCTGCCGCCGCAATAAGCAGACCGGCGTTATTCCGCCAGATCCGGTGTCTCCGGCGGAATCGGGCACCGCAGAATCCGGGGGCCACGGGCACAATAGAGAAAGCCGCCGGCCACGGCGCCGCCCGCGGAAATGCCCTCCGCTGCCGCCAGCAACACCGGCCGCGAAGTCTTCGGAGAAATTTCGGAAATACCATTCCGTTGAATCAGAAACAACCGGTCTCCGTCCCCCGTCAGCAGACCGTGCCGCTGCGGCATGCCCCGCTCGGAAATATCCGCGGTTAATTCCACCGCCCAGGTTTCAGGATTGAGAAACAGCAGTCGGCCGTCGCCCGTTGCCGCCACCAGGCGGTCTTTCCAGAATGCCACGGCAATCACCTGGGTACAGCCGGGCAGTGTCAGCGACTGACTGACCTTACGGTTTTTCCAATCCAACCGGAACAGCGCCGCTTCGCGCGCCACCTGATGTCCGCCGCCGGGCGCGGCAATGCTGGTTCCTCCCGCCAGATCCCCTCCGGGCAGCGCCGTCAGAGCAATACAGCTGTGGCCGGGCAGCCAGTCGCGAATCTCTTCCGCGCGTCCGCTTTCCCGGTCATAGATGCCGAATCCGCCACCGGTCAGCCCGTAGTTGGCAAATCCGCTCATCACCAGATGTCTGCCGTCCGGATGCGCCAGAATCGCCCGGGGCCGGGTCAGCAGATCCGCCCAGCGCGCCAGAACCCTGGGATTGTCACGAAACACGGTCGGCAGCTCACGCAGGGGTTCGCGGTCCAGCTTCAGTCCGGCCAGATCCAGCCGCGCTTCCCCTTCGGAACGCCCCCGCAGCGTGAAAACCACCGGGGTTTCCCCCGCTTTCAACGAAAGCGGTCCCAGCGATACGCTTCGGGTCTGGTCCAACGGGTTTCGCATCGCCACTTCCCGCCGTTCTCCGCCGCATGCCAGTTCCACAGTGCCGGCGTCCGCATGGTACAGCATTACCGCGTGCAGATACCATTCCCCGTCCTCGGGAACCGTCATCGGGAAAGTGAATGTCGCATCCTTTCCCGCTTCGGCACGACAGGTCAGAACCGACAACAGCCCCAACTGACGCGAATATCCGTTTTCTGCACGCACGACCGCCCCCAGTTCCGCCATGCTCTTTGCACCGAAATCCGCGGTGTGCAACCCCAATCCCCTCGACGGCTGTGCCGGATTGAACTGCCACAGCCGTCCGCCGGGATATTCGCAGGCGTACACCTGATTGCCGACGCTGGTGATCGAGCAGAAATTCCCCCCGTACTCCAGCCCGAGATCGGTCAGCTTTCCGCTGCGTGTGTCGACCTCCACCAGATGCATCGGATGACTGGTGCTGACATACAGGTGATCGCCCACCAGCCCGCCGATACTGGTGATGTCCACTCCTCCGGAACGATAATCGAATTTCAGGGTCCGAACTTTCCCATCCGCCCCGCGCAACTGGATTTCCCCGTCGTCGATACTGTAACTGAGCACCTTGGCTCCATCATCAAAATCCAGGAGTCGCGTTCCGAACTTCTCCGCCCGGCTCGGCTGCGCCGCAACCTTCATGGCGGTCTCTTCCACGATCTTTCCGCCCAGCAGCTTCACCCGGAAATCCCCGCAACTTCCATATACGCGCCCGTCTTCTCCGGCGGTTACGCCGCCGTACCCCAGACGCCGCTGCGCCTCCGGCAGAATCTGAATTTTCTCTCCGGTCGCCGGGTTCAGCGCCACAATGTTGGCCCGGGCGGTCCCGATCCCGGCGTACACCCAGCCGTCCCGGTCCACTGCCAGCTGTCCAACATATTGTTCCCGGTCGTCCAGACGGCCGAAATTGCGGAACTTCCCGGTGGCGGGATCATAAACCGCCAGGGCGGCGCGGGGATAACCGCCCATGTAGATTTTACCGTCCGGCGCCTCCGTATAAACCATATAATGAATATTGGTGGCGTCCGGACAGCCCAGATAACGGGTTTTGCGCGTGTTGACGTCGAACTCCAGCACGTGACCGCGCTGATCATAATAATACTTTCCGTCGCGGCTCAGCACCGAACCGAAGTTGTCCTCCTGACGAACCGTCTCCGGATTGAAATACTGAAAGGTCTCCCCGGATTCCACATCGGTGTAAAGCAAATATCCCTGCGGCCCGCGATCCTGCGGCCGACAGAGGATGAACGGTTTCCCCTGCCGGTCGCGGCCCGTGACGATGCTCCGGATCTCCGCCGTGCGGGCGGCGACGCCCAGATCCTCACACGCCACCTGAGCCGAGGCATCCTGTGTCCGTTCCTTCAGGCGGATGTTGCGAACCTGCACCCCGAAGGGATCTCCGACGCGACCGGTCCCGGCCACGATCCGGAGCCGAACGACCGGCGTATCCTCCGGCGCTTTGACCTGTTTCGGTTCCCAGCGGGCGAATCCGTCCTGTCCCGGCGTGAACGTCGCGGTCCGCGCGGTGGCGGGAATCCCGTTCCGGCGCTGAAAACTGAATACCGTGCGTCCGTCGGCGGCCAGGCCACGCAGATAAAAGGCACTCGTCGCCCGCGGGTCATCGGTCTGCAGCTCCAGCTCCAGGGATTTCCCGGCAATGGTAAACGGAGCAACCGTCAGATCCGCAAACACATAACCGATCTTGCCTTCATCCAGTTTTGCCGTCAGCGTCAAGGTTCCGTCGCGGTATTCCGCCTGAATGCCTGAAACCTTCGTGCCGAACGTCCCGGTCGTCGTTTTTTCCCCGACCACTTCCACCGGCTGCGCCAGCACTGCCGAACTCACACTGAGTGCCAGCAGCAAACCACCGACCACCCATTTCCGCTTGAACTGTTTAATCTGTTGCATTGTTCGATTGACTTTCCCACCAAGTTGCCCGTATCAGATCGCACTGCGAACGCGTAACCGACATACGGTTCTGCGCCGCCACATGCCCGTCCACATATAAGTAGTTGGATGTAAAATTGTCACCACGGTGCGCGGTGTACGGCCGCACCCCGGCACTGTCGTCGTCCATATTCCCCGCAGCCCGCAGATGGGTCCGCCCGATAGCGGCACTGGAACGGTTCGTGCAATTGGAAAAACCGGTCCCGGAAATAGCGGATGAGGTCGAATTGTCCGGCGCACCGTCCGCCACCAGAATCCCGATCGAGGGCCGAACCGCCTGACTGAGCTTCAGCAGATCATTGCCGTTGACCGGACGACCGTAACCGTTGTTGACGCCCGCATAGGCCCACAAGCGCAGAAAGGTCCAGTTGATCTTGTTTCCCGCGGAGCTGCCCGGGCAGAGGGTGTTCAAAATCGCCTGGGCTCGGACCCCGGCACTCGGGCAGACAAAGGGATTCTTCTCCGCCGGAACGGAAACCGTACTGCTGAGAAAATTTCCCTTGAAATACGCGTTTGACAGCACCACCGGCCAGCGCCCGCTCGCGCCGGCCCAGGTCTGGTTGGCACACAGCAGATACCCGTCACAGTTGTCCGCGTAGAAAAAAAACATGGTCCCCACCGTCTTCAGGTTGTTGATGCAACCGACCGTGCGGGCCTTCTCACGGGCCTTGTTCAATGCGGGCAGCAGCATGGCGGCCAAGATGGCGATGATCGCAATCACCACCAGAAGTTCGATCAGAGTAAACTTTTTCCTCATACTCTCCTCCTTTTCCCTCAATCATTCCCCATCAATATGTCATGCCACACATGATCCTTATTTTCCACCTTCCGGCTCCAGTTCGTACAGCCGGGGATACAGGTAAATTCTCCGGCCCGCGGTATAGGGGAATTCCAGCCGCCGCATGGCTTCGGTAAACAGCGCCCGCCCCGCCTCCACCCAGTCCACGGCCACCGTGTTCACCGGCTGATATCGCGGCACCAGCAACGATTTCCCGTCCAGCGCCAACACCGGCACCTGATCCCGGAAATAACGTCCGTACCGGGCGAAATACACTCGCGCCGCGTATTCGCAGGGCGTTCCGGAAGTGAAGAAATACCCGCATCCGGCCTCCTCCAGCAGGGAAACATTCGGATGGTTGTCCGTCAGCATCACCAGCTCCGTCTCGCCGTATTCACGAAACGCCTCAATGAAACAGCGGGTCCGTACCACGCTGACCCCGTAGCCGAACGACAGCACCCGGACTTTCCGGCAGTCCCGCTCCCGGAAAAAATCCGCCGCCATCACTCCGGCCGCAAAGGGATCCAGATCAATGGTGGAAATCTGCCCGTTCCCCATATTCTGCATGGACAACCCCACTGCCGGAATCCCCGGCGGCAGCTGCAGGCCCCGCTGGTCAAATGACCCCAGCAGCACGATCGCGGCGCAATCCCGCACTTCGGCGGCGGAAACCACATACGGTTGCGGCAGTTCATAGTAGTCGTGAAACAGCATGTTGATGGCACAGCAATGACGACGCGCCTCCTCCTGAAGCCCGTTCAACGCATAAGCTCCATAGGAACGATCCACGTTCGCTCCGATGGCATGGTCGGTGATCACCGCCAGGCGGCGAACGGGCGATACCGGGCGCTCCGTCGTCCCGGAAGCGATGTAAATCCCGGAGCCGTGCCGCATTTCAATGATCCCCTCCTCCGCCAGTTTCCGCATGCCGTTGTGTGCGGCGCAGCGGGAGATGCCGAAATCCTCCGCCAGAGACCGCAGCGACGGCAGTTTGTCTCCGGCCCGGTAGTTGCCGCAGGCGATCATCGCCCGGACATGGTCCGTCATCCGCCGGTATGTAATGCGCCCGTCCTCACTCATAAAAAAACACCCCGTCCGTATCCGTTCGTTTTTTGCATCATTTCGCCGTTCCTTCCGCCGGGGGAATCCGGAACCGCTGCACGTTGATCCCGTTGCCGCTGAAATACAGCCAGCCGTCCACCACCGCCCCGCCAGCAGTAATCTCCTGCGGCGGCCGCCCCAATAACCGCACCGATTCCCCGGAAGCGGCCAATTCATGAATCCCCCGTCGCTGCAGGATAAACAGCCGTCCGTCCGGTCCTTTCTGCAAAGAACAGCGCGGGACTTCCCCGAACGCCTTCAAATTGAAGGTCCGTTCCACCGCCAGCGTTTCAGGATTCAGCAGCAGCAACCGGCCGTCAGCCAGCATCGCGCAGACCCGGCCGCGCCACAATTCCAGACTCACAACGGAAGAGGCTTCCGGAATGGAATACGATTTCTTGAGCTTCCGGCTCGGCCAGTCGATGATGAAAATTGCGGCCTCCTTCGCCTGTCGGTAACCCCCTCCCGGCGCGGCCACGCTGGTACCGCCGATCAGGTCGCCGTTCGGCAGTGTCCGCAACGCAATACAGCTCAGCCCCGGCAGATAGTCCGTAATCTGACTCTTTTCGCCGGTCTCCAGATCGTAAATCCCGATGGCGCCGCCGGTCATCCCGTACCCGGCAAACCCCGAAAACAACACGTGCCGCCCATCCGGATGCACCGTCACCGTTCGCGGTCGGGCGATCGCATCCCCCCAGCGTCCGGCAAGCCGGGGATTGCTGCGGGGAGCAGCTTCCGGCTTTCCCGTCCGCGGCACCGCCGCCAGCTCCACACCGGTCAGGCCGAACATCGGCGGTCGGTCATCCGACGTGCGCGAAACCACCACTTCCACTTCCACCTCGCCCGGTTTCAGATCGAACGGCCCGAGCGTCACCACTTCCGACGGCTGCTCCCGGTCGCTCTGCAGTTCGCAGTCGGCTTCCCGCCCCTGAAACCGCAGCTTGACCCGGCCATGCAGCGGCGAACACAGAAACTGTGCATTCAAATAATACTGTCCCGCACGCTCCACCTGCAGCGGGATCCGGAACACCGCGCCGTCCCGGCCGCCTTTTCCGAAAAGCATCGGCGGCATCATCATCGGCGACAGCCGGCTCCCCGGTTCCATCCGGGTCGCCCGGGCCAGGTCTCCCGGCCATGGACCAAAATGCGGAATGTTCTCCGACTTCCAGCGCGGCACCTCGTCCGGCTCGTAAATCCAGAGATCGCCAAACGGATATTCACAGGCATACAACCGTTTGCCGTCATTCGCAAAATTACAGAAATTCCCTCCGGTCATCATCGGCTGCAACCCGTAATCGGTCATAACCCCGGTCGCAGGATCATAAATCACCCAATGCATCGGATGCGCGGTGGTAATGTGTACCTTCCGACCATCCGGACTGGGGGCGATGCTGGTGATTTCCAATCCCCCGGGCGTGAAATCAAAGGAATGGCTGACCACTCAACCGTCCTTCTCACGAACGTCGTAGAGCCCCCGGTAGAAATCCCAGCGCACCACAGACGAACCGTCCGGAAACGTCCGCAACCTGCCGCCGTAGTTCGCCACCAGATCCGCCCGAGCGGCCGGCATTTTCACGTTTTCAGCCATCACTTTGCCGCCGAGCAACTGTGCGCGGAAGTTGCCGAACGTGGCATACACCGTCCCGTCCGCCGCCGGCATCACCACCCCCTTGCCCTTGGCCCGGAGCGGTTCCGGCAGGATCGGCGTCTTTTTTCCGGTGGCGGGATCAAATGCGACGATATGGGCCCGCGCCGTCCCGATCCCGCAGTACACCATCCCCTCCCGGTCCACGGCCAGATGACTGAGATACGCCTCCCGGTCGTCCATCCGCCCGTAATCCGTGATTTTCCCGGTAGCCGGAGAATAAGCGATCAGCCGACAGCGCGGAGCCGTACCAAGATAAATGGTCCCATCCGGACCTTCGCAGTAGGTCATCACCTCATCCGTCGTCGCCCGTCCGAGAAACCGCATCTGCCGGGTTTTCAAATCGAAACAGACCAGATAGCCACGCTGGTCATAATAATATTTCCGATCCCGCGTCAGCACCGAAGAATAGCTGTACCGGAGTTTCGGATTCACCTCCGGCGGCACCACGTATTCGCTGGACGTGTCCCGGTCCACCTCCCAGAGCAGCAGCGCCCCGCCATGAGGCCCGAAATCCGCCACCCGGGCAAGCACGATCCGCCGACCCGCCTCATCCACCGTCGAGGTCAGACTGCGCAGCTCCACCGTCCGGGCCGCCGTTCCCAGAACTTCAAATCCGGCATCGGGCGCAGGTGCAGCCTGCAGCGCAACCGCCGCCGCGATCCCCCCCATGAACCAAAATTCCCGCTTCATAGCTCCTCCTGTCTTTGGTGCCTCGGTTATGCCCAAAGACCTCTTCCCAGCAAAGTGTCTTTCAAGTGTCTGCATTAATTATAGGGGAAAAATTCCCCGGATGCAAGTGAAGTTTCAGAAAAAAGGATTTTTTTTACAGGAACCAGCCCACGGGGTCCTCTGCTGCCGGACAGCCTGACGGTAAAAACAGGAAAAGCGACCGGCGGAATTTGTCATTTGCGTATTTCGGCATTATATTAAGGTTTTTACGAATGGAACCGTCAAACCACCAGGGCAAACAGCCATGAAAACATTTGAACAGCTTTTCTCCGAACTCCGGGCCAAAGCCGCCGCCGCCGATCCGAACTCCGGCACCGTAAAAGAACTGGCACGGGGCAAGCACTTCATCGGCAAGAAAATCGTCGAGGAAGCCGGTGAGGTCTGGATGGCCGCGGAATACGAAGGTCGGGAAAAGACCGCCGAGGAAATTTCCCAGCTGCTTTATCATCTGCAGGTCATGATGATCGCCAATGATCTTGATCTGGAAGATGTTTACCATTATCTCTGAGCGAAAGAACCCCAACATTATGCTGCAACTGGCCATCCCCAACAAGGGCGCTCTCTCCGAAAGCGCCATCGCCCTCCTGCGCGAAGCCGGATACCGCTGTACCCGTTCCGGCCGGGAACTGATCCTGAGCGATCATGAAAACGACATCGATTTCGTTTTCCTGCGTCCCCGAGACATCGCCATTTACGTCGGAAACGGCGTACTGGAACTCGGCATCACCGGAAGGGACCTCACCCTGGACAGCCGCGCGCCGGTCCGCGAAATCATGCCGCTGGAATTCGGTCGATCCCGTTTCTGTTACGCCGTACCTGCCGATTCCGGCATGACCATCGACGATCTCAACGGCAAACGCATTGCCACCAGTTATCCGGAACTGCTCCGCTCCGACCTGGAAAAACGCGGCTTCCACTGCGAAATCATCCGACTTGACGGCGCGGTTGAAGTTTCCGTGCGGCTTGGCGTCGCCGACGCCATCGCCGACGTGGTCGAGTCGGGACGCACTCTGGCTGAAGCCGGCCTGGTCGTCGTCGGCGAACCTCTGCTCAAATCCGAAGCCGTGCTGATCGCCCGCTCCGCCGAAATCGCCAATTGCCCGGAAGTCAAAATTCTCATGGGCCGCATCCGCGGCATCATGCTCGCTTCCGCTTATGCCATGATCGAATACGATATTCCGCGCAGTCAGCTCGCCGCCGTCTGCGCCATCACGCCGGGGATCGAATCGCCCACCGTCTCGCCGCTGAGCAACCCCGACTGGGCCGCGGTCAAAGCCATGATCCGCCGCGCCGACAGCAACCGGATCATGGATGAACTCTACGCGGCGGGGGCACGCGGCATCATCGTCACCGACATCCGCTCCTGTCGGATCTGAGCGGCATACTGCTGCAGAAAGGATAAAACATGGCCGACATTCTCCAACGGGCGCGCGAAGTCTTCGACGTGGAAATCGACGCGCTGCATCACGTCCGGGATCTGCTGGACGACCGTTTCGTTGCGGTCAGCCGGGCCTGCCTTGAGGCGGTGTCCGGCGGCGGGAAATTGATTCTGACCGGCATCGGCAAAAGTGGTTATATCGGGAAAAAAATCGCCGCCACCCTGTCCAGTGTCGGCTCTCCCGCGGTCTTCATGCATCCGGTGGAAGCCCTGCACGGCGACCTCGGCATCATGCAGGAACACGACCTCATGCTCGCCTTGAGCTACAGCGGGGAAACCGATGAACTGCTCGGCATGCTCGCGCCGGCCAAACGACTCGGCATCAAAATTATCGCCATTACCGGCAATGCCGATTCCAGCCTGGCCCGGCTCTGTGATTATGTACTGCCCATGCCGGTGCCGAAGGAGGCCTGCCCGTTCAATCTGGCGCCGACCGCCAGCACCACCGCACTGCTGGCCATTGGCGATGCACTGGCCATGGTACTGCTGCAGGAACGCGGCTTCACCAAGGAAAATTTCGGTCGGCTGCACCCCGGCGGCGCCATCGGACGGATGGTTACCATGCGGGCCATCGACATCATGCGCAGCGAAGACCGTTCCGCCATTGTCGGACCGGACTGGAAACTGCGGGACGCGCTGTTCCGGATGAGCCAGGCCCGCTGCGGCGCCGCCATCGTCGCCGACGAAGACCGCCGTCTGCTCGGAATTTTCACCGACGGCGACTTCCGCCGCCGTGCCGAAAAGGATCTCAATGTGCTGGAACGACCGATGCGGGAGGTGATGACCTCCAATCCGGTTTCGGTCCAGTCCTCCGCACTGGCCGCCGAAGTTTTGAAGCTGGTCGAGGAACGGCATATCAACGGTGTCATCGTCCTGGATGACGACGGCCGCGTGGCCGGATTGATCGACGTGCAGGATTTGCCCGGCCTGAAATTGATGTAAGGCTGGACACAACCCCGCGCATGTGCTATATTGATGCGATTGGAAACAGAAAACCGGGAGACGCCCTGATGCGAGTTTGGAACATTTTTCCGGCCCTGCTGCTGGCGGTGCTGTGGTGCCCACAGCTTGCCGCCGACGACGCCGAAGCCAATGCCAAGGTTGCGGCGGCGCTGGAACTCGCCCGGGAGGGCGATCACCGCGGTGCGGCGCAATTGTATTGCGACGCCGACCTCCTCGCGGACGACCCGCAGCTCAAAGCCAACGCCCTCAAAGGTGCCATCGGCGAATTTGAAAAAGCCGGGCTGCCGCAGCGGGAGTTCGAAACCATCGAACAACTCCTGACCCGGTATCCCGCCCAGGCGGACTACGTCGCCATGACCGATCGGCAGCTGGCCATCGCCAATGCTTATTATCACGGAGAACGCGAACCGGCCTTCTGGCAGCTGCGCTGGATTCCCTGGCTGACCGGTCCGGACAAGACCGTGGAATTCTACGAAACCGCCCTCAAACGCGCCCCGTTCGCCGCCGGGGCGCCTGCGGCGCGCCTGCGTCTGGCCTTCCGTATGGATGAGGAGAACAAGCCGGAAAAGGCCATGGAACAACTCCGCATCCTGATCCGTGATTACCCCGACGCCCCGGAACGGAAGCCGGCGTATCTGGCGCTGGGGGAACTGCTGTACAATCTGTCGCTGCGCGGCGATGGCGACGGGCGTTACGCCCAGGAGGCCATCGCCGTCCTGCAGGAATTCAAACGGCTCTATCCGCAGGCGGACGAAAATGAATTTGTCGACAAAACGCTGCTGAAACTCAAAGACGTTCAGGCGGAGCGCCTGCTCGGTATCGCCCGCTTTTACAATCGCACCGGCAAACCCGGTGCCGCCGTCCGCTACCTCAACACCGTGCTCAAGGAGTATCAGGATTCACGCTCCGCCGAAGCATCGGAAGCGCTGCTGGTCCAGCTGGATCAAACCTATACACCGGACGGTTTTCTGCCGGAGGAACAAAGTCGCGAACCCGTTTATTCCGTACAGCGGATTCCGGAACAGAACGCCCCGCTGCTGATCGCTCCGGAAAACAGCAACGGCAAATACCTGCTGCCGATTTATGATCTCGGGCTCGGCGACTCCCCCTCCCCGCAGCCTGCCACTTCAGGAGCAAAACATGATGAAAGCAAATAAAATCGCATGTCTCGTCATTGGCCTGGGCATGTTGCTGTTCTCCTCCGGCTGCGGCTATCAGGTGGGGTCGTTGATGCATCCCCAGGTCAAGACGATCGCTATTGCACCGGTTGTTAACGACACGCTCGCCTATAACGCCTCGGCGGAAATGCGCAATCTGCTCAGCGAACAGTTCATGCTGGACGGCTCCCTCAAGGTGGTTTCGCTCAGCAAGGCGGATTGTCAGATTTTCGTCCGCATTACCCAGGTGGCGTTTTCGGAAGTTACCGAACGCTCCTACGACGATGAAGATGAAATTTTCGTCCCGGATGAGTGGCAGGCTACAATCACGGCGGAATTTTCCGTTATTATCCCGGGCCGGCGGGAGCCGCTGATACCCCGGCGGACCATCACCGGCAGCGCCAATTTTCAGGCGCCGGGAGACATGGACGCCAGCCGCCGCCGCGGCATCCAGCAGGCCTGCCGCGAGGCAGCCAGAAAGGTCGTGGAATTCACCACCACGGCATGGTAATGGCGTGCCGACGATGTCAAAGTTACGGAGCGGAATGACGAGAGGGAAACAACCATGCTGATCAGCGTCATCAAGAAAAGCCAACTGTACTTTATCTTTTCTTTCGCGCTGATGATCGCCGGCGGTACACTGTTGCTCAAACTGCCGTTCCTTTTCCGGGAAGAAGAACCATTAAGCTGGCTGGACTCTTTTTTCACGG
>CASDQW010000091.1 GCA_949282965.1 uncultured Lentisphaeria bacterium | reverse complement strand
CAGCCCCAGAGCGCCAGCAAAGTCAACTCATCCCGGCGCTGCCGCAAAACTGCGCTCCGAATGCCGATCCAGAGAGTCAGCAGCCACCACAGAATTCCAACGACCCCGAAGCTGCACCAGTAGAACAGCAGCTCATTGTGCGGATGCGGATGACGATCGGAGGCGAAATCAGAATCAAAATACCCCTCCGGCAAAAACGGTGGGATCTCACCTTCGTACCGGTCATGCCCGACACCGAGGAGCCAGTGCTCTTCTCCGAGCGCCAAACTCCCCTGCCACAACATCAGCCGATTTTCTTCCGGCAGCCGTTCAGCGAAATATCCCGAACGTACCCCACAATAAACCACACTTCCCAGTGCAAGAAACAGCAGAGTCGCAAAGACGGCAAAACGTTTCCGTTTTCCCGGACGCCGGTGCAGATAGTCAGCAAGTCCGATCCACCCTGCCGTCGCCAGAACCGCAATCAATGTTCCACGGGAAGAAAATTCACGACAGAAAAAATATTGGCCAACCGCAATTGCTCCGGCAAGAATCGCTCCTGCCCGGAACCGCTGACGCCGATCCCGGAGAAAAAAAGCGAGACCGGGCGCGGAAACCGTGAGCAGGGTCCAATTCCAGTTCCAGTTGCCCGCCAGCCCGACGGCAAACCTTTCCGTCAGCATTTCACGAAACGTAATTGCCGCGCTGACCAGAAACAATACCGCAAGAAAACATGGAAGCAAACGCCGCAACTCATGGGCCAGCAACAAGCCGGCGACCGGAATCAGGAAACAGGCGATCCCCGATAGCAGGGAACCCACCTGAAAACCAAACAGGAACTGTTGAGCCAAGACAATCAGGCACCCCAGGCCGCTTGCCGCCAGCAGAAATCGAACCGGCCAATGCTGCCTCAAAAGAGGCTTCAAAACCGGAAATGTCGCAATGATTACACCTCCCGCCAGCAGGCAGAGAACGGAGAAATCCACGCCGGGAACCTCCCCGAAAAGCGGCACGCGCGCAAACCACACCTTACCGAATGCCAGCGGAAACGCAAACAGCAGCGCAAACAGAAAGACCGCAGTGGAATATCGTAAAAAGTGATTTCTCTTCATCAGGTACACAAGATTAACCGCATAACAGCTTTATTATACAAAAAAAGAGGAAAGGCGTAACCGCCTTCCCCCTTTCTCTGTAGTGAATCAGCAATAAGACGAATCACTCGCCAGACGCCGCCTTCACGCCGTCGAAATCCTTGCTGTTGGGGTAAATCTCGTCGGTGTAACCACGATTGGCCTTGGTGTACCAACGGCTGGTGCTGAATCCATTGACGTTGCCGCCGAGGAACAGGATGTTGCCGTAATCGGTATGGTTCGGAGCTTTGCCATTACGGTCGCCTTCATTTTCATTGCCGTCAGCCATGTCAGCCGCGACGCCGGAATCGGAACGACCGAACTTGGTCGAGTCGCCCATCATCATGTTCGGGCAATACGCATAGTCGACAGTGGCACTGTCCAAGGGCTTCGTTCCAGTCTGAGCGGAAGTAGTGGTGGACGGGCAGAGATAGACCGCGTAGTCAGTCAGAACGCCGCTCGCACGGAGCTCTTCCATACCATCATAAAATGCCTTCTCCGGCAGACGGCTGTCGAAGTCACCGGCATACTGCGCAAGAGCGAGACCGATCTGCTTCATGTTGCTGACGCAGGAAATACGACGAGCGCGTTCGCGCGCCTGGTTCAGGGCCGGCAACAGCATTCCCGCCAGAATCGCG
>CASDQW010000090.1 GCA_949282965.1 uncultured Lentisphaeria bacterium | reverse complement strand
CGATTTGCAGCGTTACCGCCAGAAATCCATCCGCATCGTACAGATCGTCATACTTCTTGCCGTAGGTGATTTTATCGCCATCCCGGTAAGAGAAATCCGGATCGGTCAACACGTCCGTATACGTCGGCAGATTGCGCATCCAATACGGTTCCATACCGTTATTCGAATTTTCTTCTGCATTCGAACATTTCAATTCGCTTCTGCGGATTGCCTCTGGCGGCAGAACGGAGTTTTTCCAGACATGAACGCGGATTTTCCCGCTTTCCCACCCAGCCGACAACTCTGATATTCTCCCGGATGGAGTGATACATGTCCCGATTTGCATCGTAATTCAGACACGCCGTCGGCAAACCGTTTTTCTTGGCGTAACGATTGTACTCCGTAAAACAGAGCGTCCATCTTTCCCTGCTATCTCCGTTGCGGAATCAAGGACCCGTATGCACGATCTCAACTACTCATCAGGTCCGTCGGCCCAATCGGGGTACCGGAGTAAAGGCAGTGCTTATTCTGTTCCATCCAGCCGGTATACTATCGGATTGTAAATCATCCCCAGATTGACTTCCGGCAGAATCCCGGATTGAACGTGATCCGGATAGTCGGAACGGCTGTTGTGACAATAACCTGTGGGGCCGGTTCACCGGTCCTTTCTTTTTTGGTCTACAAGGGAGACTCAGCAGGAATAAAAGCAGTCCCATGTAATCGAAATGCTATGCTTCATTTATTCCATCTTATCTCATCCGCGTTAACGAATCAATCTGAGACTGCCGAAAAAACAATATCTGCGATCCCATGCGCCCCAGTCTTCAGTGCTTCTCCGGAACAACCTCGAGCCAGTAGTTGTCAGGATCTTCGCAAAAATAGATTCCCATGTCGGGGTTTTCGTAGCAGATGCAGCCCATCTTCTCATGGCGGGCATGGGCGGCTTCGTAGTCATCGACCATGAATGCCAGGTGAAATTCGTTGTCGCCGAGATTGTACGGTTCCTTGCGGTCCCGGAGCCAGGTCAGTTCCAGCTGATGTGAACTGTTCCCGTCCTCCAGATAGACGATAATAAAACTCCCGTCCTTCGCTTCGATCCGCCGCACTTCGTACATGTCAAAGGCGTCGCGGTAGAATTTCAGGCTTTTTGCAAGATCAAGCACATTGAAGTTATTGTGGACCATCCGGAATTTCATGGCAATCACTCCTGTTCAGTAAACACTGTATATCCAGAAAACAATGTATCATTTTCCGTCAATATTACAAACATAAAACATTCATATTCTGAGCAACTCGGTTTCGAACGCCTCTTCCGCGTCTCACAACTGGTGGCGAGGAATCCGTTTTCTTTCCTGCTTTTTCCCTTTGCTTCCCAATCCCTTCGGCCAGCAGAGTCTTCCATCCAGCCTATCACATTATTCTTTAAAGCGATAGCATACTTTGTTTTATAAAAAACCCGGGCAGGCCATTTTCCCGTCACGTGCCTCCCCTCCCCCGCAAGGAAAACATTATGTTGAAAATGGAAAATGCAGCCAGACGCCCCAAAGGGCCTTATACTCTCACAGCACCCGGCTCATCGAACCGCTGCGGAATCCGGCAAGATCCAGCGCCACCCGCTCAAAACCCGCGGCGGTAACCGCCGTCAAAACCGCTTCACGCCGCGCCAGCACCCCCGCAAAATCAACCGGAGCCAACTCCAGCAACGCCATCCGACCGAAACAGCGCACCCGGAAACCGCGAAACCCCATCTGTATCAGCGACTGTTCCGCCGCCGCCACCCGTTGCAACGCCTCCGGCGTCAACACCGTTCCCGTGGGAATCCGCGATGCCAGACAGGCTGACGCCGGAGCATCCCAGTTCGGCAGCCCCAGTTCCCGCGCTGCCGCCCGTATCGCCGTTTTGTCCAGGCCGGATTCCCGGAGCGGATGCGCCACCCCCAGCTCCCGCGCCGCCCGCATACCGGGACGTTCATCATCCCGGTCGTCCCGATTCGTTCCGTCCGCCAGCACGGCGAAGCCCCGCGCCCGCGCCCGTTCCATCAGTGTACGCAGCATGGCCGATTTGCAATAATAACAACGCAACGGCCCGTTTTCCCGAACTCCTGATATGCTAAGCGGATCAAACAATACCACCTCCAGCGGCAGTTCCCCGATACGGGCCCAACCTTCCACCGAATCTTCGTCGGTCGGCGGCAGCAGGATCGAGCGAACATGCAGCAGCAGTACGTTATTGCGTCCCAGTTCCCGCAACGCCGCCGCTGCCAGCAAGGTACTGTCGACACCGCCGGAATACGCCACCGCCAGCCGCCCGTACCGCCGCAGACATTGGTTGAGCGCCTTCAGCACGACTTCCGGCCCTCCGCGGCTGCAATCAGCTCCAGGTATTCCCGTTCCAGTTCGTCGCACATCCGGCGACGATCAAAACGCTCCCGGACCAGCTCCCTCCCATTAACGCCCAGGCGTGCCGCCGTTGCCGGGTCGCGCAGCAATTCCAGCGAACGTGCCGCCACCGCATCGACATCTTCCGGCGCCACGCAATAACCGGTCTGCCCATCCAGCACCACCTCCGGTGTGCCGTCCAGCCGGAACCCGATCGCGGGTTTTCCCGAGGCCAGCGCCTGAACAACAGAACGCGGCAACCCTTCATGCAGCGACAGGTGCCACAGCAGATCACACAGAGCCAGATAACGCGGCACCTCGTCCGGCGCAATCAACCCGGCAAAATGAAAGTGGTCTTCCAGACGCGCCGCCGCAATCTTCCGATGCAGCTCCTCGTACATCGGCCCGTCGCCGATCAACAGAAAATGCACCTCCGGAAACGCCCGGAGCACCTGAAACGCCGCCGGCAACACATATTCGTATCCTTTTTGCGGGAACAGCCGCGCCAGCGTCGCCACCACCGGCGCCCCCTCCGGAATCCCCAATGCTGCACGCAGTGCCGGGTCGGGAACCGCCTGCAAGAAATTCTCCATCTCCATACCGCTGTAAACCACCCGATACTGTTCACGCGGGGCGATTCCTGCAGCCACACACTGGTCAATCATCGCCTGGGCCACGGCAAAAATCCGATGACAACGACGCGCGGCAAAACGTTCAGCGGCGCGATAAAGCGCATTTTTCCAGCAACTCTGATACGGATGAAACGCCTGGCCGTGCACCGTGTGCACCACCACCGGGACATGCGCTTCCCAGGCGGCCACACGGCCGACGATGCCCGCTTTGGAACTGTGCGTATGCACCACGTCAAATCCGCGTTCCAGGAAAAAACGCCGCAATCGCCGGCAGGCACACCAATCCTTCCATGGATTGATCTCGCGCACCAGTTCCGGCATCTCCAGCAGCTCAAAGCCACGCGTTCCCGCAAAATGCAAAAGTTCCCCCTCCCGCCCCGGAGAAGGTCCGGTCACCAGAACCACCTCATGTCCCCGTTCCCGGTGGCCCAGCACGGAAAAAAGGGTATTTTCCTGCGCCCCCCCGACAATCATGCGGGTAATGACGTGGCAGATTTTCAATTTACGGTCCGAACTCATATTCCGTCATCTCCATGATGCTGCTTTGCACCGGCCGCCGAACGGCCACACGCTCGCCGACGGCAACCCGCATCCGCGGTTCCGGTTCATCTTCCCAAAAGATACTGCCCTTAAACTTAGAGCCGGGATTGAAATATTCAATCCCCCAGAACGTTTTTCCAACAACAATGCGCAGCAAATTTCCCGGATGTTCGACAAATCTCAAATCCGGATGTTTTTCCCGCACCTCTTCCAGCCGGGCAATGAAATGCCGGTCGTACCGATCCCGTTCCGGCAATTCCACCACCCCCACCGGCATTTCCCGCAGCAACCGCAGCAAGCCTTTCACCGCGCCGCTCCGGGGGCGGCTGAACACCACCCGGTCAATCCGCCGGATCCCGTGTTCACGCAGAAAATCCGCCATCGCCCGCGCCGATCCCGAATCCGGCACATTGCAGACGATCCCCAGCCCGACCTCCGGATCCGCCACCGCCACCGCCGGCAACTCCATCCCGCCCTCCCGGCACACCAGCATCCCCGGCTGCGATCGCTCCGGCAGCAGATGCCAGAAACCGATCACAACCGCCAGCACCGCCGCCGCCAACCAGCGTCGCAGCATTCCTCGTCCCGGCCAGAGCAGCAACGCCAGCGCTCCGTAAAAAAAACACACCGTCCATCCGTCCGGCGGTCCCGAAGCCGTAGCGTCAAACCAGTCCGCCACCGTTCCCGCCACCAGATCCAGAAAGGCGAATGCACCTTCCAGCAGCCGGGCCAGCAACCAGTCCCAGCTGTTCCACAGCCAGCCGGTCAGCAATTTGAGCAGCATCGCGGCAAACATCCACCCCACCACCGGCAGCAGCAAAATGTTCGCCGCCACCGCTCCGGGAAAAAACATCCCCTGAAACGCCAGAGAAATCGCCGCTCCACCCAGAAACGCCGTCGTACAGGAAATCACCGCCAGCACCGCGTCCCGCCGCCATTGCAGCTTCCGGTGCAGCCGGTTCCGCAGCGACGAAGGCGGCATCCACGGTTCCGGGTCGAAGAAAATTCCGTGACTTTGCCGCCAATTCTGCGCCAGAAGCAGCAACACCCCGGTAATCACAAAGGAATACAGAAATCCCGCATCCCGCACATACGCCGGTTGAATCACCACCAGCACCGCCGCCAATACGCCCAGCACATACAACGGCGAAGTCCGCATCAGCATCGCGCGCAACAGACACCAGACCGCGATCATGCCGAACGCCCGTACCGCGGGCGCATTGGCCCCGGTCGTCACCACGTAAACCAGAATCAGCAGCGGCAACACCCCATGCCGCATCCGGAAGGGCAGCGGTCGCAACAGCCAGAACAGCACCAGCGCCAGCGCTCCCACATGCAACCCGCTGACCGCGTACAGGTGAATCGTCCCGGAACGCACCAGATCCAGCCGCGTCCGGTCATCCATGCCGCTCCGGCAACCGAAAAAAAGCCCCGCGGCGTTGGCCGCAAAACGCGGTTCTTTCATATGCCGGATCACCGCCTCCAGGCACTGGTCGCGCACCTTCAGCACCGCCCCCATCCATCCCGGCTGCCGCCCGATCCGCCGCACGGAATCCGCCCGGAAAACCGCCGCACTGCCCCGCACCGCCAGATAACGGGCAAACGAATTTTTCTCCCGGTCCGGCAGCAGACTTCCATCCGGAGCCAGCCGTACCGACTGACGCCGCGGCAGGAAGAAACGCCCGTCAACCAGCAGCAGATCTCCGTATTTCGGATGAAAATCACTTTCATACGGCAAATACAGCAGCGTCTTTCCACGTACCGCTATCCAATGTTCTTCGCCGGCGGGACGGAAAGCAGTCGCCTCGACCTTCAGCGGTGCGGGCGGCGCCAACCAGGAACATGAGGTCGTTCCGGCGTCCGTCACCCGCACCTGCAGCTCGCCGCCCCGGCTCCGGTTCCCCAGCAGCGCGGCATAATGCCCCTCGCCGAAATCATCCTGCATCCGGGCGGACAGAAATCCCGCCAGCGTCGCCGCCCCCAGCGCCGTCGCCTGACGCCACGGCAATGCCAGAAACAGGCCAGCAGCCAACACAGCAAAAAGCGCGATTCCCGCGCCGCCCTGTTGCAGGCAGACTCCGGAAACCGCGCCGATGACCAGCAGCCATTCCAGACGAACCCGACGATTCGGAAAGAACGGAATGGTCATTCGCTCAAGGTCAATTCGCCGGCACGAGCTTTTCACCGAGGCTCATCGGACTGTCGGCGTCAATATAGCTGCCTTCCCCGTACCGGGAAGCCTTGCGGGTCGGCCGCATTTTTTCCACCAGCACCTTGGAAATTTTACCATTTTCCGGCCGGATCACCATCGAACACTGATCATAGCCATACCCTTGATAGCCGGTGAAAAATTCCATCTCGGCCCGCTTGCCGGGTTCAGCCTTCACACTGAATTCTTTCTTGTAAGGGGTCTTGATCGAACGCGGGAAACGGCTTTCAATGGTAAACTTCAACGTATCGCCATCCACCTCGTCCACGTCAAATGAAACCACATACCAGCCGGGAATCAGCGGCGCAGTACATTGACTCCGGGCGCTCCAGAGGTTGGTCACCTCGACACCATACTTCGCGGCCGGAACATCGGCGGGCGGCACGGTTTCCTTCTTCAGCACGTCCGCCAGCATCTTCGCCAGCAGCGTGTAGCCCTCCTCGTTGGGATGCAGCCGGATGATGCTCCGCCAGTTCGGCATCGGCCGGAGCGAATTTTCATATTCGACCCATACCACCTTGCCGGACGGAAAGAGCTTCTGAAATTCCGCCCGGAGAATCTTGTTGGTCTCCTGATTGGCGGCATCGCGGAATTTCATGTCCTCGGGGTTGTTCGGGTTGCCGCAGGGGAGCAGACTGCCCAGAAAAATCTTCTCCGTACAGGGACGCGCTTCCAGATGCTGGACGATCTTTACGATGGCGTCCACCGTTCTGCGGGCTCGGGCGGGTACGTCTTCCGCCTTCCTGGCGCCCGCATTGTCATTGACTCCGATCAGCACATGGTAATAACGGCTGTCCGGCACCGAAGCCTTGCTGTCAATGCGCGCCAGCACCAGTCCCGTGTTGTTGCCGCCCTCTCCGGCATGGCTGTAACCGTCTTTGGCGGTATGCGTTCCCATGAAAGCCAGTTCCGGCATTTCCGTCAAAAGAAATTTCCGCCAGCAATCCCCAAATTCGGCCCAGGTGATACTGTCCCCGATCATGCAGAGTTCAATCTGCTTGCCGGCATAGTCCTCCACTTTCGGCTCGTCTCCGGACAGCACCGGGCCGACCAGCGCCGCACTCAACAGCAGTGCCTTCCACCATTTCATAGCGTTTTCCTTTCTCTTTATTGCAAGATTCGCCAATGGTCGTTAACCACGTAACATACTCGTCAAAGAAAATAAAAACAAGTTCCCAATTCTGTTGTTGATATCTTTTCACGTTGGAATTATATTGAATTGTTCTTAATTATATCGGAAAAACAACATAAAAAATTGTATTTTCATACGGTTTATTTCAATTTTTTCACATTGCCCCCGTCATGGCAGGTTTCATGAATCGGGAAAATCACGAGGAGGCCCCCTATGTGGAACAAATTGCTGCTGCCGACAGTCTGCATGCTGACCGCGCTGGCCGCCATGGCAGACTACCCGCCGATGGATATCCAGACCCGGGACGGCCAAACCTTTCAAAATGCCATTGTCGAAGGGGTCAACCCCGGCGGTATTGACATCGGATATGTGAACGCTGAAGGCTACTATGTTCTGAAGGGCTTGAGCTTTAAAAACCTCCCGGAAGATCTCCAGGAACGGTTCGGCTACGATCCGCAGGAAGAACAGGATTTTGAGAAAAAAGTGCAGGCCTATTCCGGGAAAAACATGGAAAGCGTCACCGAAGACGCCAAATCCCGACTGGAACGAATCATCCGGGAAATCAAGGCCAAATTTTCCGGTGAGGACATCACGATCCGGCCGGCGGATCTGCGTTTTGCCATTTACTCGGGACGCAGTTCGGTCAAGGTCCGGACCGTCGCCCCCACCCGTTCCGGATGTGTGGTGAAAATCACGGAACGCGTTTCCGGCGCGGATCTGAAAAAGGACATCATTCAGATCGACGGCGGCAATCTGCCCGACGACGGCGACTGGAGCGGCTTCATCTATCCGACTGGATTGAAGGCCCGCTACAAAGGAGAAGAAATTCCCGTCTATGCCGACAGCCTGGAACGTGCCGCCGAACTGGTCGACCGCTATCTGGAAATCTACGGCTCCTACGCCGCCGCCAATCCGGGTGAAACCGACTTGTCTGACACCGCGCCGGAACAGGCACTGGCAGACGCCGGAAATTCCGGCCAGGCAACAACCGGCAGTGAAATCGATAACTCTTCTCAGGCCCCGGCCGCTGCAAGTGAAAATCAGGCAGAGGATGAGACGATCGACGCAAAAGTGCCCTACTATGTGAACGATGATCCTTATTACTACAGCGGCTTTGGCGGGGTCTACTGTTACTATATCGGTCCGAGCTACCGCCCGGTCTGCTGGTGGAACCGCCACCACCGACCTCCACACCGCCCCCCGCGTCCCGGCTGGAACCAGCCCCATCGCCCGAACCGTCCGGATTGGAACCGGCCCCCGCGCCCGAACCGTCCGGATTGGAATCGGCCCTCTCGCCCGAACCGTCCGGATTGGAATCGCCCGTTCCGGACCAACTCCGGGCGGCCGCAAGTGGTGATTCCGCTCAACCGCCCGGCACAATCCGGCAAAACGAACTCGACAACGGGAACGCCGACGCAGAAACCGGCCACCCCCACCGTCCAGTCCAAACCAACGCAAATCATCCAGTCTGCCAAACCGGTTGTTCCGGCTTCTCCGGCTTCTCCGGGCAAAGTCACGCTGCCGGCTCCCGGAAGAAAAACCTGGACACAGCAGCGATCGATACCGGCGAAAACCCGCTCCGCGCCGGTCATTCAACGCTCCGGCAATTTCAGCCGTCTGCGGCGCTGAAGTAACATCGTCGTGTTGTGTTCCCTGCGGGCATTCGGCCAATGTCGACCGGATTTTCACGGCAATCCCGCGAATCTCCGGTCGTGTTTTTCGTAATTTCGCACCATAGATCACCAGCTTCCGGGAAAGGGGAAATCCATGGAAATTCTACTGCATGTCAATTATCTGGAAGGGGACGGCGATGCACTGGACCGGCTGTTCCGCCTGGCCGCCGACAACGGTTGCGACGGCGTCGAACTGCGCTGGCGCTATCGTTACGCGGATCGCACCCAGGCCCAGTACCAGGAAACCGTTGCCGCACTGAAAAACCGCTATCCGAACTTGACCGTCGTCTTCGGCGGCTGCATCGATTTCTGCCGCGGTGATGCGGAAACGGTCCGTCGGGACACGGAACAGTTCGAAGAGTTCCTGCTTTGGGCGAAACAGGCATGCGGCACGCCGCTGATCAACTTCTTCACCGGCCCCCTGGTACGCCCCGGCGGCAGTTTCATGGATTTTGACCGCAACGGCAGCGGCATGGCCGAGGAGGCCGACTTCGACCGCGCCGCGGCCGGTCTGCGGCGAATCGGCGACCGTGCCGCGGAACTGGGCATGAAAATCGCCCTCGAAACCCACAACGGCTATCTGCACGATCTCGCCGCCCCCTGCCGCAAACTGATGGAACGCACCGGTCATCCGGCGGTGGGACTGAATTACGACCAGGGCAATATCCAGCTGAACCGGAACGGTGAGACCATTGAGCAGGTCTTTGAGATCGCGGGCCGTTACATCACCTACGCCCATTTGAAAAATCTGTTCGTTCTGAACGGTGCTTTCGTCATCACGCATCTGGATCAGGGAATCATCAATCAGCGCAAGATCCTCGAACGGTTGCAAAAAACCGGTACCGTCGATCGCATCGCCATCGAATACCCCTGCACCGGCGACGGTACCATCGCCGCCCGCCGCGACATGGAGTACATCCGCTTTCTCCGGGAACAGCTTGCGTTCTGAATCTCTGTGGCGCCGCCGGTGTCCGATTGCGATCGTTCATCAGGCGCTCCAGCAAAAAATGACGCGACAGGCGCATACCGCCTGCCGCGTCGTTCTTCCCGTCGTCCGGCCCGGAACCGCTTCCGCCCGCAACAGGATGACCATCAAAAATCAGTCTTCATGGTGGTGATGGCAGGAACACCCGCAATCACAGTCGTCCTCATCCTCTTCGTCATCGCAACGCACGAAATGTTCGCTGATCCGCTGCACCACCGCCTCGGGCGTAAATCCGAACTTTTCCGCCAGCACCTTGTAGGGCGCCGAAGCACCGAAATGATCCAGCCCGATCGCCAGTCCGTCAATCCCGACAAACCGCTGCCAGCCGAAAGTCGACGCCGCTTCCAGCGACACCCGGCAACCGCACCATGACGGCAGAACCGATTCCCGGTACTCCTCGTCCTGCTGCAGGAAGAGTTCCTGCGACGGCATCGATACCACCCGGACCCGCACGTCCAGCTTCCGCAGCATGTCGGCAGTCTGAAGCGCCAGATTGACTTCCGAACCGGTCGCGATCAGTATCAGGTCAAAATCCTCGTCGTCGCTGAGCACATACGCGCCGCGCGCCACCGCCACTTCCCGGGCCTGCTCCACAGTAAACGGAACCAGATCCTGACGCGTCAGCAGCAGCACTACCGGACCTTTTGCTTCCAGTGCAACGGCCCAGGCCTGCGCCACTTCGTGCGCCTCCGCCGGGCGGATCACCGTCAAATCGGGAATCGACCGCAGCATGGCGATCTGTTCAATCGGTTCATGCGTCGGCCCGTCTTCTCCGACATAGAAGGAGTCGTGCGTAAAGACATAGATTTCATGCAGTTTCTGCAACGCTGCCAGCCGGATCGCCGGCTTCATGTAATCCGAAAACACAAAGAACGTCGACGTGTAGGGAATCACCGTCCCCTGCAAGGCCATTCCATTTCCCGCCAGCCCCATGGCCAGTTCCCGAATCCCGAAATGAATGTTGCGCCCCGTCCGGTTTTCCGCCGAAAAACTGCCGCCGTCCTTGACCGCGGTCTTGGTCGACGGCGCCAGGTCGGCGGCACCGCCCCACAACGCGGGCACCAGTTCCGCCGCCTTCTGCAATACCGCGCCGCTGGCCACCCGGGATGCCGCCGGCTTGTCCACGGGAATAACTTTCAGAAATTCCGCTTTCAGATCGGCCGGAACCCGCCGGTTCAACAGGGAATCCATCAGCCGGGCCCGTTCCGGATCCGCTTCGACGAAAGCCTGGAAACGCTTGTCCCAGGCTGCGGCGTCCGCCTCCACCTCCGCCGCCCGCTCATGGCAGAACGCGTACACGTCCGGCTCCACCGTAAACGGTTCCGCCGGCAGCCCGAGATGCCGTTTCAGCGCCGCCACCTCTTCTTCGCCGAGCGGTTCGCCATGCGTGCAGGCCTTGCCTTCCTTGTTCGGCGCGCCGAACCCGATCCGGGTTTTCCCGATCAGCAGGGTCGGCCGTCCGTCCCCGGCCACGGCTTCGGCCAGTCCGGCGTCGCATTGCGCCAGATCATTGGCATCGGCGATGCGCAACACCCGCCAGCCGTACGCCTCAAACCGTTTCCCCACATCCTCACTGAATGCCAGCGCCGTATCGCCTTCGATGGTAATGGCGTTGTCATCGTAAAACACAATCAGATTCCCCAGCCGCAGGTTGCCTGCCAGCGACGCCGCCTCCGCGGTGCACCCTTCCATCATGCAACCATCGCCGCTGATGACGAAAATGCGATTTTCCGGCAGGCCGCTCTCCGCCAGTCCGGTCCGGGCGGTGAAATATTTTTCCGCCATCGCCATCCCCACCGCCGAGGCAAATCCGCTGCCCAGCGGTCCGGTGGTAATGTCCACGCCGGCGGTGTGACCGTATTCCGGGTGTCCCGGCGTCAAACTCCCCCACTGCCGGAAATTTTTAAGATCCTCCATGGTCAAGCCGCATTCGAAAAGATGCAGCAGCGCATATTGCAGCATGGACCCGTGCCCGGCGGACAGCACGAAACGGTCCCGCCCGATCCAGCCGGGATTCCGGGGGTTGAAACGCAGATATTTCGCCCAGAGCGTCACGGCGAAATCGGCGCATCCCAGCGGCATACCGGGATGACCGGATCTGGCTTTCTGAATGGCGTCGGCGGCAAGCCCCCGCACCGCGTCAGCAGTCCGGGCAGCCCGTTTCTGGTCGTACATCGGGAAAATCCTTTCTTTTTTCCGGTCGAGGCACTGGCAATTCCTCCCGGAAGACTTACAGTATAGAGAATGTGTGATAATTAACACCGCCGAGGCGGAAATTTCAAGTCTTATTTTGCTGAAAACATGACCGAACGATTCATCACTTCCACGCTCAACAAACGCGATCCGGCCCGGGAAAACACATTGCGCCCCCCCCGTTTCGCCGACTTTCCCGGCCAGGACAAGGTCAAGGACCAGCTCGAACTCTTCGTGCACGCCGCCCGGGAACGCGGTGAAGCATTGGACCATATTCTGCTTTCCGGCCCCCCGGGACTCGGCAAAACCACCTTGGCCTACATCATCGCCAACGAGCGCG
Organism: uncultured Lentisphaeria bacterium; assembly: GCA_949282965.1. GTDB lineage: Bacteria > Verrucomicrobiota > Lentisphaeria > Victivallales > Victivallaceae > CALXOD01. The sequence goes on along the minus strand of CASDQW010000090.1, from coordinate 9,656 downwards.
GCTGCAACCTGAAAAGCTCCAGCGGCCCCGCCATCGAAAAACCCGGAGACCTCGCCGGTCTCCTGACCTCGCTGCAGGAGGGCGACATCCTCTTCATCGATGAAATCCACCGGCTCAACACCACGGTGGAAGAATACCTTTACAGCGCCATGGAGGACTTCTTCATCGATATCATGCTTGAACAGGGTCCCGGTGCCCGTTCGGTCCGGCTGAACGTACCGCATTTCACGCTGATCGGCGCCACGACCCGGCAGGGCATGATTTCCGCGCCGCTGCGTTCCCGTTTCGGGCTCAACATCCGGCTGGATTACTATGATCCGCGGAGCCTGGCGCAGATCATTACCCGTTCCGCCGGCATCCTCGGCATCGCCATCGAACCGGAAGGCGCCGCCGAAATCGCCGGTCGCAGCCGCGGCACACCCCGCATCGCCAACAACCTGCTGCGTCGGGCGCGCGACTACGCCCAGGTGCGTGCGGATTCGGTCATTACGGAAAGCGTCGCCCAGCAGGCGCTGGAAATGCTTCAGATCGACCGCGACGGACTGGACGACATGGACGTGCGGATCCTCGAAGTCATCATCGCCAATTTCGGCGGCGGTCCGGTGGGGCTGAAGAACATCGCCGTCTCCGTCGGCGAGGAGGAAGGCTCGATCGAGGACGTTTACGAACCGTTCCTGATTCAGAAAGGCTATCTCGTGCGCACGCCCAAAGGGCGCGTCGCCACGCCGAAAGCCTGGGAGAAGCTGGGCCTGAAAGCAACCTCACGGAACCATCAGGGAGAACTGTTTTGAGGCGGTCTCATCTGTTTTTTCATCGGAGGGAAACATGACTGATTATCGGACCACCATCGACCATGCCGGAATGCAGGATGAATATCTGGCGGACACCCGCCTCCAGAACGCCTTCACCAACCGTGTTTACGGCTGGATGTGCGCGGGACTGGCGCTGACCGGCGTTCTGGCCTGGTTCATGGCGGAAGACAAACGACTGATTCAGATAATCGTCTCCAACCAGCTGTTGTTTCTCGGCGTCTGCATAGCGGAACTTGTGCTGGTCGTCGGACTCACCGCCGCGATCAACCGGATTTCCGCCGCCACGGCAATCGCGGGATTTCTGGTCTATGCGGCACTGAACAGTGTGCTGTTCTCAACGATCTTCCTGTTTTACACCGGAGAGTCGATCGCCGCGACGTTCTTCGCCACCAGCCTGACCTTCGGTGCGGCCAGCCTGTACGGATACCAGACGAAACGGGATTTGTCTACGGCCGGGCGGTTCTTTTCCATGGCGCTCTTCGGCTTCCTGATCGGAACGCTGATCAATTTGTTCTGGGCCAACAGCACGCTTTACTGGATCCTGACTTACTGCGGCATCTTCATTTTCGCCGGGCTGACCGCTTACGATACCCGGAAAATCCGCGCAATGGCCCTGGCCGCTCCCGGCATCAACGGCGAAACCAGCCGGAAAATGGCAATCATGGGCGCATTGGCGCTTTATTTGGACTTCATCAACCTCTTCCTGCTGCTGCTCCGGCTCTTCGGGCGGCGCAGATGAACCTGGAAAGGACCTGAAAAAAATGGCGGCACCCTGGGCCCTGGCTCTGCTGGAATTGCAGAAAATTGATCTGCGGATTCGTGATTTGAACACCCGACTGACGCTTCTTCCCAAAGAGCGCCGGCGCATTGCCGACGCCAAAGCCGCGATCGACGCCGGCGTCGAACAGCATCGGCAACAAGTCAAATCCACCGAACTGGCCATCCGGCAGGCGGAATCCGAAGTCGCCACCATCGAGCACAGTATCCAGAAACTCCAGCAGCAGTCCGCGCTGGTCAAGAAAAACGCCGAATATCAAACCATGATGGCCGAAATCGCCATGAGCCGGAAACGAATCGGCGAACTCGAAACCACCGCCCTCGAACAATATGATCAGCTGGAACAACAACAGGCGGAATTGAAGCGGCAATCCGCCGAAGCCTCCGCCCGAATCCGGGCGCTCAAGGCCGAGTGGATGGAATTCGACCAGTTGGAAAAAGAGATCCGGCAGGAGATCGCCGCCCAGCAGCAGTCACGCGCCGCCGCCGCTGGCAAAATCGAAAAATCCCTCGTAGAGCGTTACGACTCCCTGCTCAAGGAGGGGGACACCACGCCGGTTTCTCCGATCACCGACGGCATTTGCGGCAATTGTTTTCTCAAACTGACGCCCCAGACCATGACCCATGCCCGTCGCGGCGCCGTCACTGAGTGCGACCATTGCCGCCATCTGGTTTATCTTGAAGACCTCTGACGCAGGAGAACGGTCGCCAATGTCCCAGACGCTGCCCGACAAAATCCCGGTGGACTGGAAGAGTCTGATCTATCGCGGCGTGGAATCCGACGAACTGGATTACAAAGCGGCTATGAACTGGAACCGCCTCACCCGTCCGGGACGCGCCAAACTCGTTCGCCATTGCCTGGCCATGGCCAATACCAAAGGCGGCTACGTCGTCATCGGCGTCGGCGAGGACGCCTCCGGTCATCCCTCGGTCTATACCGGTCTCAACCGGGAGGAAGCCCATTCCTTCGATCCTTCGATCGTCGGCCCCTTCATCAACCGCCATGTGGAGCCGCCGATCGACTTTACGATCGAACGCCCGCTCGTGGACGGCAAGCGTTATGCCGTCTTCGTCATCCGCCCCTTCTCCTCGCTGCCCCATGTCTGCGCCAACGGAGTGGAGGGTGAATTGCAACAGGGCGTATTCTACATCCGCACCACCGACGCCTCCAGCCGTCCGGCGGTCCGGGCCATGGAACTGCACCAGCTTATTCAGCGCGCGCTCCGCAACCAGCGGGAACTGCTCGGCCGCATGCTGCGCGGCATTCTCTATGAAAACCGGGAACAGGGCGAAAAACCCAGTCTGCGTTTCGGCGACGATGCGGCCACGGCCAGAAACTATTTCCTCCGCCGCCACCCCCTGCCCGCGGGCGCGGACATGATCCGCCTGGAAATCGTCGTCGCCCCTCCCGAATACGACCCGGAACGCTTCTCCTTCGCCGAACTGCGCCGCGCCGCGGAAGCGGCAAGACAGCCGCGCACCGAGGAGGAATGGCTGGCGCCCGGAGAACTGGAAAAGGCGTACTGCACCAATACCGCATTGCGGATTTTTCCGGAAAACACCACGAAATTCTGCCAGATCGGCAAAAGCGGATTGCTGTTTTACACCCGGCTGATCCCCACGCCGGACCGCCACCTTCCCGGCGAGTTTCTATTGAAATTTTCCGCCGAGGCTGTGGATTTCATCAGCCGTCTCTATTCCGAACTCGGATTCGTGGAACAGATGCTGGAAATGCGCGTGACCCTCGCCAATACCGATCGCCTGATCCTGACCGCCGCCTCTCCGGAAGTGCGCCGCACCCGGCAGGGACGCCCCATCCGGACCGCACTGTTGCAGGATTCCGATCCATGCCGGATCGCCGAGGTGAAAACCACGTTGCGCCGAACCGCCGCCGACCTGGCCAGCGGCTGTGAAGCCCACGCCGCACGGCTGGTACGGGAAATCGGCGAACGCTTTAATCTGGATGAGCGTTTCTACCGGCAGCTGCCGAAGCTGATGCGGACCTACCTGGATAAACGCTGACTCACCGCGTCAGCCAGCCCGACCGGTGGAAGGAGAAGAGCGCAAAGGGGGCGATCCAGAACATCGCCACAAAGCCGAACAACGCATAAAAATACACCATGCATGTCCCGCTGCATCCCCGACGGAGAAAATAAACGCTCGCCGGAAACACAGCGGACAGTACCAGCACCGGCAGCAGCGAAAGCAGAAACGCTCCCAGCGTGGCGATCATGCAATACAAAAGCAGAAACGTGGCGAATACCGGCGTCACCATCCAGCACAGCTGCATCACCAGATTCACCACCAGCGCCGTCCGGCTGTAGGCGGCGTGGCGACGGAAATTGAAAGCGAACAACAGCATTTCCAGATTTTCCCGAATATTGCTGCGCGCCCAGTGGATCAGCATCCGGGACAGCCCGTGGTACGTTACCGGCACCCGGGTCAGAACGATGGCGGATCGCTGAAACACCACGGCATAACCGGATTTCAAAATCAGATTGGTCAACGCCCGGTCTTCCCCGATATTGGCCGGACGTCCGAGGAACTGCTGATTCACCCACTCGTCGATCCTCGGCATCACCACCGCGCGGCGGCAGGCGGTCAGCGCGCCGGGAGAGCAGAAGACCGCGCGCACCGCACTCTGTGCCGCCCGGATCAGGTCAAAACTGAAAACAAAATTCACATCCAGCATCTTCGGGATCAACCCGCCGTCCCAGTTGAGCACCTTCACATTGCCGGCCACCCCGCCGATCTCCGGATGGCGGACGAAAGGTGAAACCATGCGCCGCAGCGTATCCGGAAGAATAATGGAATCGCTGTCGATGGAAATCACAATTTCCCCGTGTGAGGCCATAAATCCGGCATGCATGGCGCCGCGCTTGCCGCGGTTACGCTCCAGATTGATCGCGTGAATCCGTCCGCCGGACTCCGCCGCCGCCCGGGAAATCCACTGCCAGGTATCATCACGGCTCCCGTCGTTGACGGCCATGACCTCCAGCTTCTCCGGTGGATAGTCTCCGGCCAGAATGCTATGCAGCGTCTCCAGCACATGGCGTCCCTCGTTGTAGGCGGGAACAATCACGGTACAGGTCGGCAATTCCGCATCCGTTACCGGATCGATTTCCCGGTACCGGCGTACCGCCAGGGACACCACCCAGATAAAATACAGCGTACTCATCACGCTCAGCACGACGCCGCAGCGCTCAATCCATGCGGTAACCGCCGGATTAATGACCGTTACCGTCAGGGAACTGCGGTCCAGAACGCACAGCACCACAATCATCAAAGCAGGAATAACCAGCAGCAATGCCAGGTTCAGCCAGCGCCGCCACCGGGCGGGAGAATTTTCCAACTCTCCGACAACTGCCACGGACCGTATTCCGGGTACTTTTTCTTCTCGATACAACATATTCCGGCAACTTTCCGAAAGTGTAATCTGCAAAAAAAGAACGGAGAATCAGCCACATCCATTCCCCGTTTTTTGAATCCATTTTCGTAATATATCACGAAAAAGAAATTTTACAACCGTAACTCCTCCACGGCATAACCATGGAGGAGTTTTTTGGCGGTTGCAGGTTCAATACCGGTAGCTCCACAACTCCGGTCCGCAGGCGAAATAAACCCACCCGCCGCTGACCGTGCCGCCGGAAGTGATGCGCTGCGGCACTTCCGTCAATTTCCGCAGCGTGCCGGATTCCGGCAGAAATTCCGCAATGCCCCGTTCCAACAGGACCAGAATCCGCTTCCCGTCGCTCTGAAGCATCCGCGGTCCCTGCTGCCAGACCATTTTGCCAACTCCGAGTGGTTCGACCGCAATGGTCTTTTCCAGCTGACGCTTCGCCGGGTCGAACACCAGGAGTTTGTCCAGATCGGCGGCGATCAATACCCTGCCGTCGGCAAGCGGCAGCATGGAGTAATAGGATCTGACTCCAGTAACCGGTTTCCCGCGCCAGATAAAGGCCTCTTTCTCCAGATCGTAAATGCCCAGTTCCGCTTCCTTGGCAATCGTCCGGCCGCCGGTGCCCGGCGTCACGGTGCCGCCGCAGAGCAGCGTCCGTTCACTCAACGGCAGCAGGCTGTTGACCGACTGAGGCGACATCACCCGATCCTGCGGGATGATCCGCATGGTGCGGCGTTCGCGATCGGCCACCACCAGTCCGCCGCCGGTGCGACCGTAACCGGGAGTACCGGCCATGACCAGGGTGCGCTGATCCGGCATCTGAACGATGTAACTCGGACGATGCACTTCCGGTGTCGCCTCGCCGAAATTGTACGGATTGCCGTCCGGACGCGGTTTCTTTTCCACGCCGGTAAAGGGTTTGGTGATGTCCCAGTCGAGCAGAGCGCCGTTGCCGTAACCACCGATGAAAAGATGCGTGCCGTCCGTCTGCAGGGCATTCCACTGGTAAACCGCATTGCCGGTCCCCGTGAACGCCTGTTTGCCGGTATCAAAAACGAAATAGCGCATCGGATGCATGGCCGCACCCCGAACCGTCTCATCCGGTAATGCCGCCATGCTCATAATGTATACCCCTTTGCTGGCGTAATCGAACGGAACTTCCCGCACCTTGCCGTCCGGTTCAGTTACGGTCAATTTGCGTTCAATCAAATTAAATTCCTTCAATTTCCCGCCGTTCTTCGGAAAATCCCGGTGTACCAGAAACTGCGAACCGGTTACCGCACCGGCGGCAGGCGTCCATTGCGGCTTCTTTTCCAGGCGTTGGGCTTTGCCGTTGTGCAGGACGAAATACGGTGTGTCCTTGCGCCGGATCCAGCCGTAAACCTTGCCGTCCGTGGCCCGTTCCACCTGCCCGGTGGTGGGCTTGCCGCGGTCGGCGTCCGGAATGATGGTCCTCGATTTGCGGGTCGCCGGATGAAAGGCGACGATCTGCGGTTCGGTGGTGCCGACTCCGAAATAGATCCAGCCCGCATCATCGGCAGCGACATAACGCTGGTATTGCGGCCAGTCTTCCTTGTGCACCGGGCCGTAATCGGTCAGTTTGCCGGTGGTCGGGTCATAGGAACAGAGCTGGCTGCCGGGATAGGAGGCGGCCCAGATCACACCGTTGTCGTCCTCGGTCATTCCCATGCAGAGCTGACCGGAGACTTTGCCGGAAAAGGTTACTTTCAACTGTTCCGGATCCACTTCGAAAAAACGCCCGCCGTACGCTGCATAATAACGATTGCGCGTCGACAGCAGACTGGCAAACGGTCGCATGTCCACGCTGTCGGGAGCCCCGGGCAGCGGAATGTCCACGCTTTTTCCGGTATCGACGTTCACGACCAGCAGCTGATGGCAGCCGCTGGAGTCGCTGTTGAACGAAAGTACCAGCCGTTCTCCGGCGCTGTTGCGCGTAGCCACGGTGCCGCAGCTGGTGCAGACCGGCACCGCCACGCCGTGATTGCGCAGATTCTGTACCGGGGCGTCCTGCGCCGCGGCAACGGCCATGACGCTGAGTGCGAGCATGCCGCCGGCCAGGGATTTTTTCCAATTCACCATGTCAACCTCCTTTTATTTCTACGGAATGAATCCTGCGTTTTCCGGTTTCACCATTTTTCAATAAGCCGCGCTCCACAATTCCGAACGGTTGGCGTAATAGATGCGTCCGTTCAGCACTGCCCCTCCGGCGGTAATGCCGGCGGGGGCGTCCACCCGTTTCACCAGTCGATTTTCTGCGGGAAGAAATTCCGCAATGGCCTTTTCCAGCAGAACAAACACCCGCTTCCCGTCGGAGAGCAGAATCCGCGGTCCCTGCTGCCAGACCGTCCGCCCCAGTTCTCCGGTGGGAATCTCCGCCGTCACCCGCCGTTCCGCCGGATCAAAAACCAGCAGCCGGGTCCGATCCGCCACGGCCAGCACCCGGCCGTCCGGCAGACGCAGCAGATCCAGATAACTCTCCACTCCGGCCAGCGGCCGTCCGGTCCAGACCGGCTGCCGGGTATCCAGATTGAGCATCATCATCGGTGCATCCCCGACGGCGGGTTGTCCGCCGGTCCCGGCGGAAACCGTCCCGCCGATCAGCAGCAGCGGGCCCTCCAGCGGCAGCAGGGACAATGCCGAAGGCTCGCCGAACAGCGCCCCTTTCGGCATCACTTCGAAAGCATTCCGGGCGGGGTCGAAAATCACCAGCCCGCCTCCGGTCCGCCCGTATCCCGGCGTACCGGCCATGACGAAACGTCCGTCCGGCATCTTCCGCACGGAACTCGGCCGGAGCAGCTCGCCCTCGCCCCGCCCGTGAATGTTCGGATTGACCCGCTGATCCGGCTGCCCCCTGGCCGGAGGGGGTTGAAATGCTCCGGCGGTATCCCATTCGATCAGGGCGCCGCCGGGATAACCGCCGATCCAGAGACGGTCGCCGTCCGGCAGCAGCGCGTTCCACTGGTACCGGGCATCCCCGCCGGCAAAAGCGCCGGTTTCCGGGTGAAAAATGAAATACCGCATCGGATGAGCCGCCCCGCCCCGCAGCGTCCCGTCATCCATCGCGGCCACCCCGCAGATATTGACACCGCGGCTCGGGTAATCGAACGACTGCCGATGCCGGACACCGTCCGGCGTGGTCCATTCCAGAACGCGGTTGGTCGGATCGAATGTTTCCAGACGGCTGCCGTCCGGAAATTCCCGGTCCACCAGAAACTGATGTCCGCGAACCAGCGCCTTTTCCTGCCATGCCATTTTCGGCTTTTCCGTCATCCGGACCGCATTTCCGGCGTGCAGTTCATAGTAGGCTTCGGGCTTCCGGGTCCGCAACCAGCCGTACACTTTGCCGTCGGCGGCGCGATGCACCTCGCCGGTCGCGGCGGAAATCACCGCTTCCGGCGGCACGACGGCTTTGAGCGTCCGGCTCTCCGGATGAAACGCGTATATCTGCGCCTCCGTATTGCCGATGCCGAAATAAATCCATCCGGCATCGTCCGCTTCGATATAACGCTGATAAATCGGCCACCCGGTATCGACCAGTTTTCCGTAATCGGTCAGTTTCCGGCTTTCCGGATCGAAGGAGCACAGTTCCCCTCCGGGCCAGGAGGCGCACCAGATCACGCCCCGGTCGTCCTCGGTCATGCCCATATTGATTTTCCCGGAAACCGGCCCGCAGAAAGTAAATTGCAATGTTTCCGGGTCGTATTCGTAAAAACTGCCGTTGAAGGCGGCGTAATACCGGTTCCGACTGGACAAAAGCGAATACATCGGCTGCATGTCGACCGCGGGCGGCCGGGGTACCGGCACGGCGACCGACCGGCCGGTATCCAGATTGGCCTGCAGCAGCAGGGGACACCCCGAAGCATCGCCGAGAAACGACAGCACCAGCTTTTCCCCGGCCCGGTTCGCCGTGGTCACCACCCCGCAACTGGAACTGACCGGTACCGCGACCCCATGCCGAACCGGCTCTCCCGCCGGCGCCACAGCCGCGCCTGCGCAATACAGGAGACCCAGCAGCATCCATCGTGACAGAAGTTTCATATTCCCTCTTTCGCTATCGAAAATCACATAAAAAAATGTCGCAGTCATGACGGCTGCGACATGAGGAGAAGGATCGGAATTACTTGATGTCCCAATAATTTTCCGTAGTGGTCTTCTTGAACGGGAAGGCCCGGTACGGACTGCTTTCGGCACTCATGATGTTTTCGTTGGCGCCGCCGCGTTCCATGGGAACCCCCAGTTCCCCGGTTACATGGCCGTCCGTCCAGGTGACGTTGGCGAACGAGTTATGGCAGGATGCCACCACGCCGAAGCCCGATTTATTCGTATAGGCATGATACAACGTCCCGCAGCCGCGTTTGCTGCCCACACTGGTGGTGGCGTTATACATATTGGCGGAATCTCCGAAACAGATCGTCTGACTCGGCTTTTTGACCTGGGTAATCCGGACCGGGGAAGCGTTTTTACCGAGATGGCTGGAATTGTATCCGTAGCTGATGAAGCTCCAGTGCGGAGAGGTATCATACAGGACACCACCGCCACGGACATATTCCGCCATATCAGAACGATCTTTCGGGCAATACATCATTTTAGGTGCCTTGAACAATCCCATCGCATGCAATATCCCTGACCACTGCGTCCCGGAAGCA
>CASDQW010000089.1 GCA_949282965.1 uncultured Lentisphaeria bacterium | reverse complement strand
AGGCGTCCCGACACCCGGTTTTCCGGCGACGGCGCCCGACGGAAAAAGAAGGCGTTTCTGCTGAAACTGGCGCTCCGGCAAAAATTTCCGAATTTTTTTTGATTCCGGAGCTTGACAAATTCCTCCGGTATAACTATAATTAAAACAGAAATAATATCAAAAGTGATTTATTTATCGAAGAACATTCTCCGGGCAGGAAACCGCAACCTTAAAAACGAGGAAAAAATATGAAACGCCGTTTCACCCTGATCGAATTGCTGGTAGTCATCGCGATCATTGCGATCCTCGCCTCAATGCTGTTGCCGGCGCTGAACAAGGCCCGGGCCCGGGCGCATGATTCCGGTTGCAAGAATCAGCTTAAACAGCTCGGATTGGCGTCCGGGTTTTACAGCAGCGATAACCGGGAATACATTCTGCCGGGTTCGCTGGCCGGGCGGCAGTTTTACGGTTACCTTTCCGGGAAAAACGCGGACGGCAAGCCGATCGACCGGAACTACGGCGCCAGCTGGTACGGGCGTAACACAACCAAGGGCACGTTTGTCTGCCCCGGCGAACCCCGACCCTTTTCCAGCAATTCAACCATGCTTTCTTCCTCGGTTGAAAGCGCGTTCAACGGGACTCATTACGGCGTGAATTCGTATTATCACTCCGGCTATTTCACCGGCGGCAGCGGCGGAAAATTCCGCAAGCTTGCGGCGGTGCATGCGCCGTCGCGGGCGATCAGCATGGGTGACAACGCCCGCCCCAAATATTCTCATTTCAACTCCATTTATTTCATCAGTTACCGTCATCCCGACGATCCGCGGATCGGTCTGGACGGCAACTCCGCCCAGGATCCTCCGTTCGGCAGCCGCACCAACCTGGTTTATGCCGACGGCCATGTCGAGGGGAAAACCTTTGATGAACTCTACGGCATGAAAAAGGATCCGCGCAACAAGCTCACCAACGCCAGCGGCACCAACCGCGACGGCGCCACTGCCAACGCGCTTGGGCAGGGCTACGACAGCCGCCTGGGCGAACTGCTGTAAAAACCCGAAGAGTTCGGCATCAACCCGGCGCCCTCCTGGCGGTGTCCGCCCCTCCCGTCATGGGTGCCGGTGGACGGCTGTCTGAGGAACGGATGCCGGTTTCTTCCAACCGCTGCCTGCCGGGACCGGGTTGAGAAATTTCGGATTAAATCGTTTCGGGCTTTAATTTAAAGGAGATAAACCATGAAACTGCTGATGACGACGGCCGCACTGCTTATGGGCGCAGGCATGATGGCGGCCCCGCCGTCGTTCGAGGAGTTTTCCGGCAAGATCCGCAGGGACCATCCCCGGCTCTTCCTGACGCCGGAGACGCTTCCCGAATTCCGGGAGCGGGCGAATACCATCTGCAAACCGCTGCTGGATGACATGAAAAAGCGGATCGACGCCCTGCCGGCGGATCCCCGGCTGGAATTCAAAACCGACGTTGCCGAAGTTGTGGACGGCAAACTGGTCTTCAAAAAAATTCTGGCCAATCAGAACGCCGGAATTTACGCGGTAAAGAGTACCGGCGGCCATGCCGCGCTGGAGTGTACGATTCTTTATCTCGCCACCGGCGACCGGACTTATCTCGACCGGGCCAGGCAGTTTCTGAAGATGCTCACCGGGTTTACCGCCTGGTGCGACCGTTATAAGATTCTGCCGGAGTGGAACAACAACTCCCGGCTGGCCGGCATCATCGCCTACGACTGGATGTACAATGATTTGACGCCCGAAGAGCGTCAGGCGTTTATGGGTCCGATGCTCAAACACGTTGACCACATGCAGAATCCGGGTTATTTATCCAATACCGGCGGTGCCAATTCCGGCAATTACGGCGAACCCGGTTTGCAGTATTACATCGGACTTGCCGCCCGGGGGGACGGCATTGATGACGCGCTGGCCGAAAAACTGCTGCGCAACGGCTACAAGCTCAACGTGGACATGATGAATCTGCGAGATGAAATTTCCGGCGGCAGCGGACTGCTGACCACCACCTGTACCGCGTACAGCTTCGGATTTTATCCGTGGGCGACCTGCAATTTTCTGCATACCCTCAAGAGCGCCGCCGGTATTGACGGCACACAGTACTGGACCCAGCTGCGCGACTACGCCAACTGGTTCTCGTGGGCGGCGATTACCAACACTTCGGCCCGGAATGGATTTCTGGACTTCGGCTGGGGAGATACTTACGTTTACTCCAACGAGCTTTCCTGCGGGATGATGTACACTCACATGGCCCAGGTGATCCATTTCTACGGTAAAAGCCATCCGGACCGCGCCCGCGAGGCCCGGGCGGTGATGGCGATGCTGCC
>CASDQW010000088.1 GCA_949282965.1 uncultured Lentisphaeria bacterium | reverse complement strand
TGCGCATTCGTGGTTCAACAGATTTCGCAAACTGCTCGTTCGATATGAAAAGAGCAACTCGTCATATGAAGCTTTGCTACACCTTGCCGCAACGGTTATAATTTATCGAAAACTTGCTGTTATTTAGGGATATGTTCTAAGAATACAGGACACCGCCACTGCCCCCATCCGGCGCAACGGCATCTGCACGTAACCAAGCGGAATGGACTGGCGCTCGCCGTAATTGCCGAGATCGTCAAAGCACAGTACTTTCAACGATTCCGGAATCCGCCAGCCACCAGCAATGACCGCCATCAACAGCGTATTAATGAACTCGCCTCCGGTCACAAACAACACTTCCGGATGCACCTCGCGCAGAAAACGGCAGACCGACGAAACGTCAGTCGACGATGCCGATCCCAGCATCCAATCCGCCTCCGGTTCCAATTCCAGTTCCCGGTAGGCCTGCAGCCAGCCGCGCGTACGTTCGCCGTAAACCCTGCGGCTGATTTCACCGCCGATGACCGCGATCCGCCGATAGCCGGCATTCAGCGCATGCCGCACCAGGCGGCGGGATTCGAGCTCATAATCCACCCGCAGCGTGAAAAGCTCCGGATATTCTTCCGCCTGCCGGTTGATCAAGACTACCGGGATACCCGCCCGACTTCTGGCCGCGAGCATCGGATAGTCCGATTCTTCTGCGACGGTGGAGATGACGCCGTACATTTCTTCCCCGCTGATCTTGTCAATTCCTCCGCGCGGTAGAAGTTGCAGCCGGATACCGCACTCTTCGCAAACCTGGGACACTCCGGCAAAGATCAATTGATAATAATAAGCGCAATTCACCAGACTGCCGACATCAAGTCCGATGATTTTCCGGCGTGTTTCCGCCTCAGGCGGAGGGGCGACAAAAGAGCCGATCCCCGGGCGCCGGATGATCAGCCGTTCCTCGGCCAGTTTCCCCAGCGCCCGCCGGATGGTCGGACGGCTGACCTGAAATTCTCCACACAGCAAATGTTCCGACGGCAGCGCGGTTTCCGGCTCCAGTTCGCCCTGAACGATCCGGCTGCGCAATTCCATGTAAATGTTCCTGTATTCATTGACAGCCATGACTGCGACACCTCCTCACCTGTCAATCACATGTTCCTGCCGTTATTATAGTGAAAATTCTTTCAGAAAACAACAACTGGTCGTTTACAAAATCGGCTTTTCTCGCCTTTTTATGTTGACATGTAAAAGACCCCCCCTCACCCATCGCCTGCGCGCAATAAACCGATCAGCATGTCATTTTTCCTCCGCCTCTGTTCTGAAAAAAACGCTTTTCGGGTGGAAATTCTGTCTTTCCAGGGATATATTATTGATTTTATAACTCTCGGAAGCCGGATCTGGACCAGCTCCCCGGACAGGGGCCGGGACCACCCGTCCCATCTTCCGAAATGACCCCAAAAAACAGGAGCGGCGGCCCTGAACCGACCGTAAAAATGTATGTTGAATGGTATTTTGCGCAACGGCCTACGTACCTTTCTCGGGTATTTCAGCCGTCGTCAGTTTCTTGAACCGGGTGGATACCGGGAAATCTGGACCATCGCCTGGCCGCTGATCATCCTGAACGCCAGCAACACCATCATGATGATCTCCAACCGGGCGTTTCTCGCGTGGAACTCTCCGGAGGAAATCGCCGCCTCCATGCCGGCGGGACAGATGTTCTTCACGCTGATGGCGTTCTTTCTCATTACCACCGGCTTTACCGCCACCATCGTGGCGCAGTATCACGGGGCGGACGACCGGGTCGGATGCGTCCGGGCGGCCTGGAACGGTTTTTATTTCGGCGCCGTCGTCGCCGCACTGCTGGTCGTGGTGCTGCCGCTCGGCGGCGGCTGGATCATTCTGCACAACGGGCACGATCCGGCCATCGCCCGTTACGAACTGGAATACTTTCTGGGCATGTTGCCGTGCGCCGGACTCGCCTGCATGGAAACGGCGCTGCTGTCTTTTTTCACCGGGCGTGGGCACACCACGCTGGTCGCGGCCATCAAAATCATCGGCTGCTGTTTGTGCATCCCGCTCAATTACATTCTGATCTTCGGCAAATGCGGTCTGCCTCCGCTCGGCATTCTCGGCGCGGGGATGGCCAATGCCCTGGCCAGTTTGACGACGATGCTGATTTCCATGGGATTTTTCCTGCTGCAGGATCAGAATCAGTATGCCACCCGGCGTTATCGTCAATTTGAATGGAGTTGTGTACGCAAGCTGATCGTTTTCGGTACTCCGGCGGGATTGCAGACCTTCATCCGCAACGCGGCGTTCGCCATCGTGATCATGATGGTGGGGCACCTCGGGAACGAAGCGCTGGCCGCTGCCAGCATTGCATTGTCCATCAATATGATCGGCAACATGCCGATGATCGGACTGCTGGATGCGACCAGTATCATCACCGGACAGTACATCGGGCGCGGGCGGTTGATGGTGGCACAGCGAATCGCCGGTCGCTCCCTGCGGATGTTATGGAGCTGGATGCTGCTGGCGGCGGTGTTCTATTTGTTCTTTCCGGAAGTCCTGATCCGGATTTTCGGCTCGCGTGCCCGCGGGGAAGTAGGCATGGACATGGCTCTGGTCGAAACCCAGGTCAAGACGATCCTCCAGCTCGCCGTGGTCTTCAACCTCTTCGACGCGCTGCGGTTCATCACCATGGGCAGCCTGCGCGGTGCGGGCGACACCAGAGTCCCGCTGCTCATCGGCATGGCCACCTCCTGGCTGATCCAGATCCCGGGGACCGTGCTGCTGATCTATGTTTTCGAAGCCTCGATCGGACAGGTGTGGAGTCTCATTACGTTCTACATCATCGTGGACGCGGCGCTGATGGTCTGGCGGCGGCGCACCGGAGCCTGGAAGAAAATCCGGGTTATTGAACACCCCGCCCCTCCGGTGGTAGAGGATTCGGACGAGCTGGAGCGGGCCTGACGTCCGGCTCCGGAATCCGGGCCAGCCGCGCTTCCGCATGCGTCAATTCCCGCCAGCGTCCCGGGGGAAGTTCCCCCAGCGTCAGTGCCCCGATCCGCACCCGGATCAGCCGCCGGGTCGGAGCGCCGACAGCGGCGGTCATCCGGCGGATTTCCCGTTTGCGCCCCTCGTTCAGAATGAAGCGGTAACAGCATGGCGCCAGCTCCTCGACGCGACGCGCCCGCAGCCATTCCCCCCCCTCCTCAATGCCGCGACACAACCGTTCCCGCTGCGCCGCCGGAATCGGCCGCGCGGTATGGACCCGGTATTCCTTGCAGATTTCGTACCGGGGATGAGTCAGGGCGGCCACAAAATCCCCATCGTTGGAGAAGAGAATCAGCCCCTCGCTCTCCTTGTCCAGACGTCCGGCCGAAAACAGCCGCGCGGGCGGATCCAGCCGGATCAGATCCAGCGCCTTTTTTTCGGCGAAACGGTCGGCGTTGGTACAAACATAACCACGCGGCTTGTGCAGCATGATGTAACGCTTCCGTTCCGGTTCCGGCAGCGGGGCACCGTCCACTTCGATCCGGTCTCCGGCCATCACCCGCCGGCCGGGTTCCAGGATCCGCTCGCCATTGACCGTCACCCGCCCGGCCAGTACCAGCTCTCCGGCGGCGCGGCGCGAAGCCACCCCGGCGGCGGCCAGGCGTTTGACCAGCCGCTCTCCGGAACTGTCAACACTATTTGCGGAATCGTTCTTGTTTTTCGATCTCATACGGGTTATCTTACACCCCAAAACGGAGAAATACAAATGCCGGAAACCATCGGACAACTTTATCTGGTCAGCACACCGATCGGCAATCTCGAAGACATCACGCTGCGGGCGCTGGAAGTCCTCCGCAACGTCGACCTGATCGCCGCCGAAGACACCCGCCACACGCGGCAGCTGCTGACGCACTTCGACATCCATGTCAAACTGATCAGCTATCACGCCTTCAACGAACACCGCCAGACCGCCAAACTGCTGGACGACATTCGCGCCGGACTGCGGATCGCGGTGGTTTCGGACGCGGGAACCCCGGCCATTGCGGATCCGGGATTTCTGCTGGTACGGGAGGCGGTCCGGGCCGGCATCGAACCGATCGTGGTTCCGGGGGTGTCGGCTCTGACCTTCGCGGCGACGGCGGCGGCTCTGCCGGTGGACCGGTTCGCCTTCTACGGGTTCCCCCCGGTCAAATCAGGACGAAAGCGGCAGTTTTTCGAACGCATCGCAGCCGAAGACAAAACCGTATTCTTCTATGAATCGCCGCACCGGATCGCCGCAACCATGCGGGAAGTCGCCGCCGTTCTCGGACCGGAAACGCCTGTGGCCCTGATCCGGGAAGCAACCAAAGTACATGAGGAAATTCTCCGGGATACCGCACAGAATCTGGCGGACGAGCTGGAGCGTTCACCCCGCAAGGGCGAATTCGTCATCGCCGTCCGCCCCGGCGGCGCAGCTCCCTCCGCAGCGCCGGACGCGCCCGAAGCATAACGCTGCTTCAGAGCAAACCACGCTCCCGCAGTACACCACGCAGCTGTCCGGCGGATTCGAACCGGCAGACCGGCCAGCCGAATGCCGTCGCACCGCTCAGACAGAACGCCCGGTCGTCCACGTAGAGCGCCGGTTTGCCGTAATCCGCCTCCAGCGCGGCGAACATCGCGGGGTCCGGTTTTCTGGCCCCGACCACGAAACTGTACACCCCGTCCGGCAGCAGCCGGGCGATCTCAAAACGACGCCGGAATTCCGTCATGTGCAGCGGCGACGTGTCCGAAAACAGCACAATCCCCGTCCCCGCCGCCCGGAGATCCCGGACCAGCTCCGCCATGCCGGGCATTTCCGCCGCCAGAATCGCGTTCCAGGCCGACCGGATGAAATCATCCGGCAGCTCCGAACCGGTCGCACTGCGGAAAAGCGCCAGGAATTCCGCTTCCCCGATCCGTCCCCGTTCATAGCGTTCGACCCCCGCCAGCAGCGCCGGCGGCACTTCCCCGATGGCCCGGTATCCGAGCAGTCCGAAACAACGTTCCGGGCGGATTTCCAGACAGACTCCGCCGATATCCAGTGCGATGAACGGATGTTCTTGCATGATTTCCGGCCGCCTTTCCCCTGCATTCCTATCGTTCTTCCGTTCCGGGAGGTTCCAGCATGCCGCCGCGTTTGGCGACAATGTAGTTGCAGACGTTGTCCCCCGCCACATTGCAGGCGGTTTCAAACATGTCCAGCAGCGGGTTGATTCCGATGGCCAGCGCCACGATCATCGAAACCTCAAAGTCGTTCAGCCCCAGATTCGCCAGCACCATGAACAACAGGAAAACGCTTCCTCCCGGAATCCCCCCGGCGCCGATCGAGGCGAACACCACCGAAATCAGCAGCACCGCCAGCTGCGACACCCCGAGCTCCATTCCGAAAATGTTCGCCGCCAGAATCGCAAACACCGGCAGATGGATGCAGACCCCGTCCATGTTGACCGTGGCGCCGAGCGGCAGCACGAAGCTCGACAGCTGTTCCTTCACGCGCAGCTGCTCGTTGGCCACCCGGAAGGACACCGGCAACGTCGCCGCACTGGAACGGGTCAGGAACGCCGTGATGATGGCCTCCTTGATCTTATTCAACACCCGGTAGGGATTTTCCCGGCAGAACAGCAGCAGGAAAAGCGGGTAGATCAGGAAGATCATCAGCAATACGCCGATGATCACGCATCCCGCAATCCGGACATAGGGCAGGAAAAGATTCAATCCGTAGATCGCAAAATTGACCGTCGTCAGCGCAAATACCCCGATGGGGAAATATTCCATGACCCAGTCCGTGATCTTGAACGCAGCCTTCTGGGCGGCGTCGAACACTTCCAGCATCAACTCCACCGAACGGCTGGTCCGGGAATTTTCGCCGTGTTCCTCCACCACGATGCGGGCGGCCAGTCCGAACAGAATGGCGAAAATAATGATCGGCAGGAACTGTCCTTCGCCGAGCGCCTGAAACGGATTCATGAACAGATTGTTGATGAACTGGGAAATGCCTCCGCTTGCGCCATGCATTTTCATGGAGCTCACCTGCGGAATGAATTTCTCAGAAAATTTCTGCGCATTCTCCATGGCCGGATTCATGATGATCGCCAGAAAAATCCCGAATACCCCCGCAAAAAGCGAGGTCAGAAAATACCAGACCAGTACCGACAGCCCCAGTTTGCCGAACTTTTTCACCGGCAGACTCGCCGCCCCGGCCACCAGCGAAAAGAAAATGATGGGAATCACCACCATCTTCAGCATCGCAATCAGCACCGTTCCGAAGGGGGATATCACGCCGGTGATCCGCGCCAGCGTCTCCTCTCCATACCACACTCCCAGTCGGGAACAGCCGATTCCGAAGGCAATACCGAGCACAAAGGCGATGGCAACACGCCAGACCAGCGGGACCGCAAAATATCTCTTGACCCATTTTTTCAGCATAAACGACTCTCTTTTCTGCTTGAGTTTTTCGGAAACCGTCCATTCGTCGGGCTGATCCGGCACCATGCGCCGCCGCCGCGGGCGCGCCCGACGAAGGAATTTTTCACCGGCTGTTTCCCCGGTCATTCAATTCGTCAGGAAGAAATACATCACAAAATCCGTTTCGTCAAGCGGCAAACATCGTTCCCGCCCGGGTTTTTACGGAAATAATCCCGGAGACACCGCCCGACGAATGCCATCCGGACTTCCGAAAGGTTCTCCGCCCGGATCAATTTTCCTGCGGAAAAAGCGGAAACGGGGTTGATTTCCCGCACTTTACCTGTACAGTTTCTGCAAAAGTCCTGAAGGAGCATACCGGATGAAACCAAACTTCACCGTCCTGAAACAGCAATTGGCGGAAATCGCCGACCTCAAAGCCGCCGCCGCCGTCCTGGAATGGGATCAACAGACTTTTCTCCCCCCGGGTGCGGAAAAAGGCCGCGCCCGGCAGATCGCCGCCTTGTGCCGCCATCTCCACCGCGCCGCTTCCGCTCCGGAGCTGGGAAGAACCATTGACGCGCTGGAAAAACAACCGCCGGCCCCCGATACCGTCGAATTTGCCCTGCTCCGCGCCGCCCGACGCCATTACGACCGGTGTACCCGGGTGCCGGAAACCCTGGCGGAGGACCTGAGCGCGACCACGGCCGAAGCCTATGCCGACTGGCTCCGGGCCCGGGAAGAACACGACTTCCGCATTCTCGCTCCCCGGCTGGAGAAAATCATCGAACTGAAACGGCAGTATGCCGCCCTCTTCGCCCCGGAAGAACGCCTCTATGACGCGTTGCTGGACGATTATGAACCGGGGCAGACCACCGCGGAGCTGGACGTGGTTTTCGCCGAACTGCGCTCCCGGCTGCCGGGGCTGATCGACGCCGTCATCGCCGCCCAGCAATCCGGTCCGGATTTTTCCGACCGCGCCTTCCCGGCGGCGGCGCAGATGGCATTTTCCAGAGATCTGGTTACAGCCATGGGATTTGATTTTCAACATGGGCGGCTGGATCTCACCGAACACCCCTTCACCACCGATTTCGGACTGGACGATGTACGCATTACCACCCACATTGACGAACGGGATTTTCTGAGCTGCATCCTCAGCTGCGTGCACGAATGCGGGCACGCCCTCTATTCGCTCGGCATCGAGCCCGAGCTGAATCGGACGCCGCTGGCGGACGGCGCATCGCTGGGGTTTCATGAATCACAGTCGCGCCTGTGGGAAAACCAGGTGGCGCGCTCCGCGGCATTCTGGCGAGCCTTTCTGCCGCATCTGCACCGGTATTTTCCGGGGCAGCTGGCTGATGTGAGCGAATCAGACTTTCTGGCGGCAATCAACCGGGTCAGGCGTTCGGAAATCCGCATCGAATCCGATGAAGTCACCTACAACTGCCATATCCTCCTGCGTTACGATATCGAAAAAGAACTGATTCACGGCCGCGTCCGCTGCGCCGATCTCCCGGAATTATGGAACGAAAAAATGCGGGAATATCTTCATATCACCCCCGTCGACGACACCCGCGGCGTGCTCCAGGACGTACATTGGCCGACCGGC
This sequence comes from uncultured Lentisphaeria bacterium, assembly GCA_949282965.1. Lineage (GTDB taxonomy): Bacteria > Verrucomicrobiota > Lentisphaeria > Victivallales > Victivallaceae > CALXOD01. Next base: position 14,747 of record CASDQW010000088.1, on the reverse strand, counting down.
GGCTTCGGCTATTTCCCGACCTACACCATCGGCAACCTTCTCGCCGCTCAGCTCTGGGAACTGGTTCACCGGGAACTTCCCGGATTGGACGACCGCATTGCCGCCGGGGAACTGCAGCCCCTGCGGGAATGGCTCCGGGAACGGGTCCACCGTCACGGCGCCCGCTATCTGCCCGGAGAATTGCGGCAACGTCTTTTCGGCGACGCGCGGCTTCAGGCCGGACCGTTCCTGCGGTATCTGACCGCCCGCTACCTGCCGGAGGCCTGACTCATGGAACAGCAGCGCATCGAACTCGTCGGCAAGATCATCGTCAGTTCGGGGGCGGTCGAAAGCGCCCTGCGCCGGCGCGGCGCCACCGGAGCGGGCATTCACGAATTGACCGATTCCCTGGGCGACGCCCTGCCCCCGGAAGCGGTCCGGCTGCTTCATTATATCGCCGCCGTCCGCAACAAGGCCGCTCACGAAGGGGCCGATGCCGAACTGACGGATTTCGATCCGGCATTCTTCGCGGAAGCCTGCGCCGCCGTCCTCCGTGAACTGGATGGGAAACCGTCTCCTGGCGCCGCACCAGCCGCACCAACCACACCGGCCGAACCGGCCGCACCGGCACCACCAGCGGCACCGACAACACCGGTCGCTGCCGCACCAGCGGGGATGCCGGCGCCTGCCAGCGCTGCCGTCTCATCAATGGAACAAACTCGATTTGAAAACTCCCCAATGTCGGATCCCGATGTTCCGCCCTCGCTCTCATCAACGGAACGGGAGACGTCCACCTCGCCGAGCGCCTCGACAGGCGCGGTGCAGCTGCCGGATCTGAGCCGGAACATGCGGCGCGCCGCCCTGATCCCGATCCTGCATCTGCTGTATCCGGTCTGGCTGCTGCTCCGGTCGCTGCGCCCGGCCATCGCTCCCGGTCTGGGCATGGCGGCTTATGGGATGGCGATCCTTCTTGCCGTCATCGCCGCCCGCACCGGCAACGCCGCGTGGCTGTATCCGGCGGGTCTTCTGCTGGCGGGCGCCTGGTTATACGGAGCCGTCGACGGCTGGCGCCGGAGGAAACTCGATCCTCTGCCGCAGCTGTTTTATCTGGCCCCGGGGATCAATCTGTTTTATCTGCTCTACCGGATTGCGGGGAAAACGGACAAATTACAGTTTTTCGGCTCTCTGACCTTGCTGGGAGCCGCAGCGGTGGGAATTTATCTTCCACTCTGCCATCGGGAATACGTCGCCGGCGCGGTGGTCTTCGGCGCAGGCTATCTGGTGGGGGCCGTCATGGCGCTGCTGGAGGCATTCCAGGCGCGGGCGGTGGAAGCGGAAGCGGCGGAAACGGAAAAAACGGCATTCGGCAGTTGAAGCAGCTTCGGTCTCCCGCCTGTTTTTTCATCTTGCTCCCTATTCCGACAAAAAAACCGCCGGAGCGAATTTTCCATTCGCCCAGCGGTCCACTCCGTGATGCAGCCCCCACGGAAACCGGCGTTCGAAAACGCCGGTACCGTGCAGTTCAGCCTCAACCGTTGTAGCTGAACTGGAACGCCCGGTCCGCCTTGACCGCTTCCCGGATCTTTTCCACCAGCATGTCCGGCACGGCGACGTTGGTTTTCACCACGCACAGCGAACAGCCCTTTTCCAGATCCTGCGGCGCCCGGATGTCGATGATGTTGATGTTCTTTTCTCCGAGGATGCCGGCAATGCGCCCGATGACGCCGGGCTCATCGGCATATTCGACGAACAGGTGGTTGCCGCTGGGCTCCAGATAGAGTTCGTCGAAGCGATTGACCCGGGAGATCATCAGCCGGTTTTCAACGATGGTGCCGCGCACGCTGACTTTCCGCACCAGATCATCGCCGACGGCAAGATCGATGGTCATCGAATTCCCGTAGTGCTTATCGTTGTCCACTTCCCGGTTGATCAGTTCGATTCCGCTGTCGCTCAGGCATTTTTCCGCATCGGCGGCACCACTGTCGGCAGCAAACTCCGCAGCGATTCCGGCCGCGATCGGCGCGGTCATCCATTTGGCGAAACGGGCCAGGTCCCCGTAGAAGCTGGTTTCAATCCGGGTCGGATTCTTATCCCGTCCGAGATAGGAATAGGCCAAACTGGTCAACACGTAAGCCAGCTGCTGGTAACGAATGTCCAGCCCGTCCGGCACCGCCTTGTTGACGACGCAATTGGTGATGCCCTGCTCAAAATACGCAATGGTCTGTTCCGCCGCCCGGCGCGCGGCCATGAAATTGGCTTCGTGCGTATTCGCGCCGAGGTGCGGCAGCATCAGATCGGCCACGTCGGCAATCGACTTCGGCCCCGCGGCATCCTTGGGATAAACGTCGTTGCAGAAGATCAGCTTTTTCTCCGCCTTGACCGCACGCAGATCCGCTTCATTAATGATACCGGCGCGGGCGCAGTTGACCAGGACGGCACCGGGTTTGAGCAGTTCCAGCAGCCGCCGGTTGATCATGCCGCGCGTATCGTTGTTTTCCGGAATATGCAACGACACCAGATCCGATTCCGAGAAAATCTCTTCCACCGACACCAGTTTGACGTTCAGTTTTTCGGCGGTGGCGGGCGAAAGCATCGGGTCAAACCCCAGCACCTTCACGTCGAAACCGGCCAGGCGCTTGACCAGCAGCTGGCCGATATGGCCGAGGCCGAGAATCCCCACCGTTTTTCCGGTCAGTTCGCGTCCCATGAACTTGCTTTTTTCCCAATTCCCGGCGCGGGTGGAAATGTCGCCGGGCACCACGTGCCGGTAAACCGCCAGCATCATGGCGATCACCTCTTCGGCCACGGCGTTGGAATTGGCGCCGGGGGTGTTCATCACATCGACGTTGCGTTTACGCGCGTACTTAATATCAATGGTGTTGAATCCGGCTCCGGCACGAACGATCAGTTTCAAATGGGGCAGCAGATCGATGATTTCCGGCGTAACCGCCTCACTGCGGACGATCAGCACCTCCGCATCCGCGTGCCGGGCGGCCTGTTCCGCCAGCGGGGTGGCGGCATCCAGAACCACCTGATAACCGCGTTCCGAGAGCAGGTCCGCGGCAAATTTATCCAGTTTCGTTGGAATCAAAACTTTACGCATTTTCACATCTTCTCCGATATGGGTTACGGGCATCTCAAACCATGAGGGTTCCGACTGCGGACTTCCTGCACAAAGGGACTCCGTTCTAAAAATATCTATTTTAATATACCACCGAACTCTATAGAATACAAATCAGTTCCGTTCATGTGTCGCCCAAGAGTATGGTTGAAAAAAATAACGTTTTTTTTCGAAAAGAAGGCTTGACGGATAGAAGTTCCGGATTTATTGTTATGTTCTAGAAAGCAGGTCAATCTCTGAACAGTTTATGCATCGGGGCCGCAAGGCCTTATTGTTGTTGTGTCTCAAGAGCGATACCACCTGCTTTCTTTTTTTTCCCTGTGCGAAAGGCCGCAGGCGACGTCTGCTGAAAATGCCGGAACACCCGGCAGAAATAGGCGGGATCGTCAAAGCCGCATGCCGCAGCAATCTCCTTAACCGTCTTGGACGTGGTCTGCAACAACCGAACCGCGAGTCGCATTTTCAGCTCCAGCACATAATCACGGGGCGACTGACCGAACCGCTCCCGGAACACCCGCGAGAAATGCCAGCGGCTGTACCCCGCGCGCCGGGCCAGATCCTCCACCCGGACCGGCTGATCCAGGTGGGCCAGACAATAATCGTTGATCCTCCGCACAAATACCGCGTGTTCCCCCTGCCGGTCATCCGCACCGGACGCCGCCAGCAGCCGCGTCATGAAATCATAGGTCAGCGCCGATGCCAGACACGCGTCCGTCAACGTTCCGGCGCGGCACCGGAGAAAAATATCCTGTGCCGCCGCCGGCACCGGATCATCCGGAGCGAAGGTCATGACCGGCCCGCAGCGGCGACGACATTCCCGTGCCAGACGCACCACTTCGGCTCCGTACATGGTCAGAAACCGCACCCGCCAGAAAGGAGAATCCGCGGGCAGATAATAACAATGCGGTTCCGGCACAATCAGCAACATGGCGCAACCGGGCTGCTGACGAATGGTCTCCCCATCCAGCTCCAGGGCCCCTTCCCCGGCTTCCGTGTATTGCCAGATGACGAACTCCCGGCTGCCGCGGCGCATACCGTCCCAGCGGTACGCGGAGGACACCGCCAGCTCCCGACCCGCGTTGATCAGCATGGCGTGCAGTGGAAACGACCGGTCGGCGAACAACAGATTGTAACATTCCTGTTCCGGTGTCATGGTATTTTTTCTTTCTCCCGCGCGATCCCGTCCTCCGGGGTGAATACTCCGCAAGCCGCGTTCCCGGCGAACGCCCGGACGGCACGATTCGGGAACTTTCCGCCGCGACGTTTCCTTACTATATGCAGAACCACGCTGAAAAGCAAATTGCCATGATTTCCCCTGCCACCGGACCACGATGCCGGACAACACCGACTCATTTTCTCAACCCGGAGTTAAGATTCTCCCCAAAAAAGCAAAAAACCCCTGGTGAATGCTTCATTTTCCCTTGACAAAAGAGAGGCTTTCAGCTATAATATATCAATGTTGAGATATTTTATTTTCCCGGCCAATACTGACAGCGGACTCGATTCGGCGGACGGGAAACGGCAACGGAACCATGCAACCAACGGAGAAGCATTATGAAAAAAACCTTCACGCTGATCGAACTGCTGGTAGTCATCGCCATCATCGCCATTCTGGCCTCCATGCTCATGCCGGCTCTGAACAAGGCCCGGGAATCCGCCAAAGGAGCAAAATGCCTCAACATCATGAAACAAATCGGCACCGCCCACATGCTGTATCAGAACGACAACCACGATTTCGTCTGTGCCGCCTACTACGGCTATCCCGATCCGCCGAAATGGCTGGAGGCGGTCTGGTTTTATAAACTCGGTCCTTATGCCTCCTCCATTTTTACCGAACGCGCCCGCACCGGCAGCTATCTGGTCGATCCCGACGACAGCCTCTACTACAAATACCAGCTGCCGCTGTGCCCGGCCTACAAGTTCGGCGATCTGGAACGCCTTTACGGCAAGGCGCCCGGATATGAATACACCCAGCCGGCAGTCGGCGGCATCGGTATGAACCGGGAATTCAGCTACGGCTACACCGGCAACCCGGCCATTCCGCCGCCGATGTGCAAGAGCGGACAGGTTCGGGATGCGTCGCTCTGTGTCCTGAATCTGGATTATCACGACGCGGCCACCTGGGAGGGCAACTGGACCACCAAGGCGCGGTTCGAACATCCCGGCGGCATGAGCGTCCTGTATGCGGACGGACATGCCGGCACCCGGCAGGGAGTCAATGGCCAGCCGAATTTCCGCACCTACCACTGGAACCCGCATGTGCGGGCCGCGGAAGAATTCTGATTCCGGCTTCTCTCCCGCCTTCTGAAGAAAACGCCGCCCGACCGTTTGCAAAAACGGCCGGACGACGTTATTTTTCCGCAAGCTGCATCAACCTTGAGGGATTGCCGTCATGCACGCTGCCGTAACCCGAAAAAAAACCATTCCGCCGGGAACCGGGATCCGGCGCCATGTCGACGTCCGGCCCGGCCATTATCAAATCCGACCGCGCGACCTGCATCTTCTGACCGCGCTGGTCCGGGACGGACACCCCGCCGCCGTCATCGCCATCCCCGATACTCCGCCGCACCGGGAAGCCGCCCGAATCATCAACGACGCCGTGGAGCGGCAAACCGGCATCCGGCTGCCGGTGGTCCCCGATCGGCAATACCGCTTCGTGCGCCGGCTCGAGACCAGCCTGATCCTGCCGGGGAATTACACCAATAATCTTGCGATCAACCAGTTGTACCGAATGCACTACACTTTGCTTGATCCGCAATACCCCGGTCGGAACGGCAGCGTTGTCCGAACTCTGCACAACCCCTTCGGCGACGGCCACAACGTCGTATTCGCCGGAGCCAGCGATGAAAACGGGCTGGCCCGCGCCGCAGCGCAACTGGCCGCGCGCATCGCGGAACTGTCCACGGAAAAAGACCTCACCCTCGGCCGCCTTGCGGACATCCGGCTCGGCGACGGCCTGACGCCCCCGGAAAACGCCACGCGCCACACACCGCTGTGGGCAACCGCCACCCGCTATCCCGATTCCGGTTTTTTCGGCAACAACATCCTCAGCAAAAACATGATGATGTACTACATGACCGGCGACGAAAAGTATGCCCGGGAATTCATGCGCCTGGCTTTCCCCACCCCGGAAGTCGCCGAAGAAATCCGAAAAATCGACGATGAACGCATTCATGATCCGCGGGATCCGCTGGTTTATCCCTACCACTACACCGCAATCGGTATGATTCTATACTGGGACCTGATCGAGGAATCGCCTTTTTTTTCCGAGGATGACCGGCTCCGGATCACGCAGAAATTCCAGGACCAGCTGGAGGCCTGGCGCGATCAGCCCGACAACGCCGGCGTTTTCCGCAACAACCGGCAGCCGCGTTACACCTGCACCGACCGGCACGAAAACTGGGAACTGATGGCCGTCTACGGGCTCTGCCGCTACTTCACCAAGTACTACCCCGACAACCAGACCGCCCGCGACGGCGCACGATTCACCGCCAACGCCTTCGACAGCTGGAACAAAGGCACCGGGCACGAGGCCGGCACCCTCGGTTCGCACGTAACCGAAATGGATCCGGTCTTCCTTTATGCCGCATTAACCGGAGATCCCGCCTTCCTCGGCAGCCCGGCCATGAAAGCCCACGCCCGCTCCATCCTGACCCTGACCAGCGGGCGGTACAACGACTGGGCCACCGCCAGCGCGTCGCTGACCATGCTGCGCCGCGCCGCCTGCCTGACCGGCGATCAGGCACTGGTGGAGGCGGCGGAACGCATTCCTCTGGATCAGAACATCTTCCGCGGCGGACAGTCCTACTGGACTACCCGGCCTTATGAATTCAACACGTACCGGGATCTGGCCGGTCAGTGGCAGTTTTACCGCCCCGACCGGATCGACGACAAAAACTGGAACGTGCCATTCGACAAACGCCGCGTCTGCGAATGGCTCTCCTTCCGCAGCGAACAGGGGGACGACCACGGCGATTTCCTGTTGATCGACACGAAATACGAATGGGGCCGGAACGCTTTTCACAATTTCAATGCCGTCAGCCTGATTCTCAACGGAACCCCGCTGCTGAACGGCTATCACAACCAGCTGCATCTCTACCGGGACGGTCTGGCCGGAACGGCCGCCGCCAAATATTCCCGCCCGGACCGGTGGGTGAAACTCGGCGACACCGCCGCCATCCGCGCCACCGTCCCGGACTTCAGCGGCCACGACTGGACCCGCACCTGGCTGCTCCGGGAAGGCCGTTACGCCATCGCTTTCGACCGGGTGGTTCCGCAAACCGACCGCACCGCCACTCTGGCCAGAGATTATTTCGAAGTCAACCAGGCCGTCACGCCGCGCCAATACGGTGCCAACATCCTGCTGCAGCATAGCCGGATGCCCGCCCCCGCGGAGGCGGTTCTGTATCGCCGCTGGCCGGATCTCCGAAACGATTTCGTGAATGGTCCCCGGCTCTCCGCGCAGGAGTCGTCGGACGTACTGCTGATCACCGGACTGAAACCCGGCGATCGGGCCGTACTGGAATTCACACTGCCCCGCGCCGCCGTCAACGGACGGCTGCTGCTGGAAATGCTCAACGCCCCGGATCGCGGCAGCGTGCGCGTCCTTCTGGACGACCAGGTCATCGTCCCGGTTTTCCGCCATGAATCCGAAACCGTCGCTCCCGCCATCGTTCCGACAGAGCAGCTCGACCTTGCCGCAGGCAAACATGCGCTCACATTTGAAATGCTCTCCACGCCGCGGGGCGACCAGTCGGCCACGCTGGGACTACGGGCACTCGCGGTGACGGAAGGAGATTGTGCTCCCCCCCGCCTCTACACTGTCGCCTGTTCGTATCCGGCACCAATTTCGTTTGAATGCGTCAGCGTCTCATTTCTGCCTACCGACAGTGCCGGCAGTGCTTTCCATTTCGCGGTCACCGCCGAGACGTCCCGAAATGCACCGCTTTATTTCGCTTCCGTCATCCGTCCCGGCGCACCATCCGGAACGGCATCCGACGCGGCGGGCAGCGGCGATGCGGCGACGTTCCGGCTTCCGGCTCCCGCTTTTGCCCGGCAGACGGGTGAAGGGCTGATGCTGGCGGAGGAAGATCATCTGTTTGTGCTGAACCTGGCGGAGGCCGCATCGCTCTTCCGGGCGACGGCGCCGGTCAGTTTCGACTGGAACCTTGCCACCGGCAAGCTGTGCGCCGTCGCCGACCGCGACACGGAGCTGAATCTGGACGGCCGGACCATTCCGGTTACCGCCACAGCCGCCGAAAGGATTCTCCTCCCCTCGCCCGCCTTTCTTGCCCACATCCGCCGGACAGTCCGGGAACAAAGCACGGCCCTTTTTGCCGCCCGCGCCACCGGTGGCAAAGCCCAGCAGACCGCGCCCGTCCCGGCACCGGAACTTCTGCCGACATGGCGGAACGATCAATGCCCGGAACTGGTTTCCGAACTGGTGCCCTGCGAACAGGAGGATACGGTATTGACGGTCGCGGCCCAGGGGCGGCGGATCCGGATTTTCACGGAAAGCGGCCCCCCGGTACGGGAATGGGAAACACCGGCTCCAGTGGGCGCCTTATGCTGGTGGCCGGAGGAAAAACTCCTGCTGGCGGGCTGTCTCGACGAAAAAGTCTGTGCCTTTTCCACCTCCGGAGAACTCCGCTGGACTTACATCTCTCGCATGTCCGAAGGACTGGCAACCGCCCCGAACTGGTACTGGCACAAATCGGCCATCCCGGGCATTTCCGGAATCCGCACCTCTCCGTGGAGGCCCGGCGAAAATTGCGCCTTCATCGGCAGCACCGGTACCCTGGAAATGCTGGACCGCGACGGACGGCTCCTCCGAAGCTACTGCCAGAACTGGGGCGCCGTCAACAGTTTCGCCTTTCACACCGCCCCGGATGGATTGCGGGAACTCTTCACCGGCCGGGCCTTCTGCGGCGCGGCGCGGGTGTACCGGATCAACAACCGCGACCGGGATGCCAACATCAGCGGTTTTGCGGAGCTTCCCGCACAGGACAACGTCCACCATTACGGCTGGGAAATGCTCGGACGGACTCATCTTTTCGTCAGGGATCTTGACGGCAGCGGCGTCCCCCGACTGATCGGCGATGTCAACGGCGTGTTCAATCTGGTGGCCGTCTGGGATCTTGCGGGGAATCCGCTGTACGGGGTCGCCCTGGGCGAAGGCCGCAAACCACCTCGTTTCGACCGCAACAGTTATGGGAAATTCATGCTGACGCCGCACCATGTCCGCGGCATGGCAGTGGAAAACATCACCGGAGTAGCGAATCGGCAGGAAATCATCCTGGCCCATGCCGGAAAAACACTCGTGGTCTTCGACCACCTGCTCCGGAAAATCTGGAGCGCCCCCCTCCCCGCTGACCCGGTCTCCCTCGGCGTCCGCCCGGCTTCCGGCGTGACTCCGGGACGCATCCTGGTCGGCTGCGAAGACGGCAGTCTGCTCTGCTTCAGCGGCGAAGGCCGGCTGCTGGGACAGACGCGGCTGCTGGGAGCCGTTACCCGCATTGCGCTCTGCAAAGACGGTTTTGCAGCGGGCTCCGCAACCGGGACGATCGCATTTTTCCCGTTTTTCTGAATTCGGGGAAACCGGTACGCCGTGAAAAACGGCGCTCTCACTCGCGGCGCCTTGCATTTAGCCGCAATCCGTGTTATAGTAAAATGGTTATATTTTTTCAGCATTATCAATCACAACTGGAGTTTTTCTCATGCCAAACTATCAGGATACGCAGACCGCCCGGAATTTGCACAAGGCGTTTGCCGGAGAATCGATGGCGAGAAATAAATACAGCTTCTTTGCCGCCGTGGCGCGCCGGGAGGGACACTCCGAAATCGCGGAGGCATTCGAACTTGCCGCCGACAATGAACGCGAACACGCCCGCATCTGGTTCAATGAAATCAACGGCATCGGCCGGACCGTCACCAACCTGAAAACCGCCATTGCCGGCGAACACGAAGAGTCTCATGTGATGTATGTGGAGTTCGCGGAACAGGCGCGCCGGGACGGCTTCCCGACCACTGCCGCGTTGTTTGAACGCATTGCCGAAATTGAAAAACGACACGAGGAACGCTTCGCCGCACTTCTGGCCAAGCTGGAAGCCGCGACCAAACCCGCCACCGCCGCATCGACGGGAGAACGCCACGCGCCGATCGTTTCCAAACGCTTTATGGAATGCCGTTACTGCGGCCATATCGAAAGCACGGTTCCCGGTGCGACCTGCCCGGTCTGCCAGCGCGAAAACGCTTTCTGAGAAAGTTGCCGCTTAATCTTTAATGTCTGCCCCCGGCTGGCTACCTGCCGCCGGGACTCTTTTTTATTTGGAGGATTTCATGATAACAGGCATTCTGGCCGGTTTTGCGGCGGCTTCACTGCAGGCTGCGTCTTATCTTTGTTCCCGCGGATTCATGCACCGGCATGCCTCGGCGCTGCTGCTGCTGGTCTATTCGCAGCTGGTCATGGGCATCATCGGCCTGGTCAGCCTGCCGTTTCTCTCCACCGGACGGCTCTTCGAGGAACCGAGCGCCTTCCTCTGGATGCTGATCGGCTGGCTGCTGGCGATCAGCGCCGGACAGGTAACGTTTTTCCAGGCGCTGCGGGAAATCGAAGCATCCCGACTCTCGTCGCTGCTGGGATTGAAAATCGTGGTGCTCGCCATCATTTTCGTGCTGCTCCTGGGCGGCCGGCTCAACGGGGGCCAGATTCTCGGCATCCTTCTCAGCGCCATTGCCGCCATGGCTATGAACTGGAGCGGATCGGCCCGCTTCTCCTGGCGCGGCATTCTCTGGCTCGCCGCGGCACTGGTTACGTACTCCCTGGCGGACATCGCCGAAACCCATCTGGTGCAGATGGTGCGCGGCAAAAACATGGTCTCGGACGGACTGGCCATCTGCGCCGTCTGCTACGGCTCGCTCGGCCTGCTGACTTTGCCGGCCCTGAAATTCTGTCCCCGCAGCCGCCGGATGCTGCTGGATTCCATCCCCTTCGCTTTCACCTGGTACTACGCGATGGCGGCGCTTTTCGTCTGCTTCGGAGAACTCGGAACGGTATTCGGCAACGTGATTCAGGCTTCGCGCGGCATTCTCTCGGTGCTGTTCGGCGCCGCGCTTGCCGCCGCCGGCTTCACCGCGCTGGAAGAGTCCGCCCCTCGCAAAGACTGGATCCGACGACTGGCCGCGGCCTTGCTGATGGCGGTGGCCATCGTCCTGTATTCACTCTGTTCTGCTCAGCAATAAAAAAAAGCCGCGATGCGTCATCGCGCATCGCGGCCTTCGGCCTTTCGGCTTAAAGCACGCCGCAACGCTTCATGGTCTCCGCCAGTTTTTCACGATTGGCGGCGGACATTTCGCAAAGTGGCAGCCGGTATTCCTCCCGGATCAATCCAGCCATGGCCATCGCGGCCTTGATCGGAATGGGATTGGTTTCCACAAAGAGATCGCGGAACAATCCATAATACTTCCGGTGCAACCGCAGGGCCTCCCCGGCGTCTCCCGCCAGAAACGAATTTACCATCTGCACCATCTTTTCCGGAATCAGGTTGGACGCCACGCTGATCACCCCCGCGGCCCCCACCGCCATCATCGGCAGCGTCAATGCATCGTCTCCGGAAAGAATCGTAATGTCGCACAGGTTCCGGATCGCCGATACCCGATCAACGCTGCCGCCGGCCTCCTTGACCGCCACCACCATCGGATTGCGGCTCAGCCGCGCCACCGTGGTTTCCGCGATCGGCACGCCGCTGCGCCCGGGGATATTGTACAGCACCACCGGCAATCCGCCCTGATCGGCCACTGCGGAAAAATGCCGGAACAAACCTTCCTGAGTGGGCTTGTTGTAATAAGGCGTCACCTGCAGCGTCGCATCCGCCCCCGCCTCTTTGGCATGCCGCGTCAGCTCAATCGCCTCCGCGGTGGAATTGGCACCGGTACCGGCAATGACCTGGCAGCGGCCGGCCGCCTGCTTGATCACCGTGCGGATCACCCGCGAATGTTCTTCGTAGGAAAGGGTCGGAGATTCTCCAGTAGTACCGACCGGCACGATGCCGGCGACGCCGGATTTGACCTGCTTCTCGACGATTTCCCGAAGTGTTTCATAATCGACGGCTCCGTCGGCAAACGGCGTGATCAAAGCGGTATAAACGCCCTTGAGTTCCATAACTGCATCGTCTCCAGCAAAAAGGTTTTCAACAGAATCCGGCAAGTAAGATACTCCCGCTTCCGTTTTTTTTCAACTTTCTCGAAAAAAAACCGGAAGGATTTTTCCCGGCGCCGCTGTTTTCGCCGCCCCCTCTGCCCTCGCGACTTGAAAAAGTCCACTCAGAATGTTACTGTAAAACAACCGGAATACCAACCGCATGTCAGAGGATCCTTTTTTTTGGAAAGAACATTGCATATGAAACATCTTCTTCCCGCCGTCGCCGCCGCCCTTCTGCTGGCATTCCTTTCGGTCGGATGCATCCATTTTTTCTACGAAGGCGAAACTTTCACGCCCACGGAAAACGTTGCCGTTTATCACGACGCCGATAAGATCCCTGAAAAGTACACCGTCATCGGCAAGGCCGTCGCCTACGGAAATTATCAGGACGTTTCCCGCGACCGGCTGGAGGACAAACTCGTCGCAGAGGCGGAAGCCAAAGGCGCCGACGCCATTCTGATTACCGCGCTGCAGGTTGTCCCCAAGGGGGACGCGGCCGGCACGGCGCCGATTGTGCGCTCGATGGAAGCCACCGGAGCAGAACACACTTATACCTTCAACCAGATCCAGAAGGACTTCGACGGCGGCTATGGCCAAACCGATAGAAACCTCTTCAACACCGCACCCAATCCGCCGACTCCGGCGGTGCGGGAATACCGCCGGATCGTCCGTGCCGAATTTCTCCGATTTACGCCGGAACAGAAAAGCGACAAGGCCGCGGCCCAGTAACGCCCCGGATCAGTTTTCCACCAACCGCCCGGGAAAATGAATGGCACGGCAGGGCCGCCCGGGTCGGGTGATCAGCGCGAGGCATTCCTCCAGCGCGGCATAACCGATTTCACGCCAGTCCACAGCTATGGTGGGGAAAACCCCGTAATGTTCGACGATCAGACGTTTCCCATCCACACTGACCAGAGCAAAATCACGATAGAGTGATCGCCCGGGGTGTCTGGTTGCGTAACTTTGGGCATATAAATAGGTAACGGTATCGGATGTAAAAAACAAACCGGTTCCCGGAATAAAATCCGGCTCCGGCTGAATGCGGCGGTCTGGACGCAACACAATTTCCGGCATCACCCCGGTCCGCCGGAACCATTCGATGCGAAACGCATCCGCCCGCCTCAGGTAAGTCTGCCGTCCGTCCGTATAAATCACAACGGAACGAATGCCCTGTTTGGCAAAATGATCCGCCGCCTGCTGCGCGGCAAAATGCGCATCAATATCCAGCAGCGAAACATCCCGGTAATTGCCGCTCATCAAAACCCCGACCGTGGGCATCGGCCCAATCACATCCCGGTTCAGGTGCTCGAACTCGTTGAAAACGATCATGCCGTCCATCCGTTCCCGCAATTCCGTCATGGTGGAAATGGACTCATCCTCCCGGTCCACATGCAACAGAGACAGCCAGCAGTTGCGCTGCATGGCGGCTTCCTGAATCCCGAGCAGCGCCATGCTGAACAATCCCGGCCCCATCCACTGGGGAGACGGCCAGGCGCCCACTTCCGGTTCCGGCAACACCACGGCGATCCGGGTTCGCCCAAGCGGCATCTTGCGATCGTTTGCCACTACAATTCGCCGACCGGAACGGAGCAGCAGACCTTCCTTCTGCAAAAGTTTCACTCCCCGCTGTACTGCACCATAGGAAAAGTCATACTGCTGGCAGAGTTCCATGATGGAAGGGATCCGGGCGCCCGGGGGATAAAAGCCGGAAAAAATCATCGACTTCAGATATTCCGCAAGCCGTTGGGATTTCCCCATATCGTTTTTCGAATACATGCTCCGGCGCTCCCCGATGTAAATTATTTGAACTATCCACCGGAATCTTGAAAAAGCAAATTTTTTTCAATTTTTTTTCTATAAAATGACACCTATTTTAAAAAAAACGACACCGGAACCAACATATTCAAATATATTCGCAAGTTTTTCCTCAAAATCCACGTGCAAAAGCAGAACCACTTGACATCCTGTCTCTTTTTTGTTATTATTATTAAAGGACATGGACGTAGTCACCGGAAAGGGAATGATTATGAAACGAAAATCTGTATTCACTCTCATCGAATTACTGGTCGTCATCGCCATCATCGCCATTCTCGCCTCCATGCTGCTGCCCGCCCTGAACAAGGCTCGCGAGAAAGCCAAGTCCATCAAATGCGTCAACAACATGAAACAGTTCGGCATCATGTCCGCTCTGTACGCACAGGATTTCGAATTGGAAGTCCCCATGAATACGTCGCAATATGGCCTGATTTCCGGATCCTTCACCACCTGGTGGCACATGTTCCTCAGCCTCAACTATGCCAACGCCATGTTCAAGGAACGCGGTAAAGCCGGGATGTTTGCCGGAGACAACTATTATGAATGGAACGGTGACTATTACACCGCACCCTTCTGTCCGAGCTGGACACCCGTCAACATGAGCAACGAACATAGCTCCTGGACCGCCGATTA
>CASDQW010000087.1 GCA_949282965.1 uncultured Lentisphaeria bacterium | reverse complement strand
TTTCAGGGCGGTCCCCTGATGGCGTCTCCTACTGTGGATTTCGCCGCGGATACGGGGTTTGCTGAAAGGTATGCCGTTACCTATCTGGCGGCAGCACCGGTGGGGCGTAGTCTCACTCCGGTTACCGTGGTTCAGGCCGCGCCCGGGAAGGTTGATTTCAGGACGGGCGACGGCGTTCTCCAGCAGTTGCGCTATCCGACAGATCTGCAAACTCCGGGCCATCTGGTTGCCGGTCCGGTGGCGGCGAATGCGGTTCTCATGTGGCGCCGTGGGGAAGATATCTGGGTGTATCGGGCTTCTTCTCTGAGCCGGGAAGGAAAACAGATCCCCCTGCCGCAGCCGGGGTTTACCGGATGGATTCGCGGGGGGTCCGGTAAGCGGAACGGCAATCCCTGAGGGTTTTGGAATTTTCAGAAAATAAAGGAGATGCATGATGGTGGACCGGAGATTTTCCTTTACGCTGATTGAACTGCTGGTCGTGATCGCGATCATCGCCATATTGGCCTCCATGTTGCTTCCTGCACTCGGCAAGGCGCGCAGCAGGGCGCAGTCCGCCAGCTGCGTCAATCTGGAAAAGCAGTTGTCGCTGTTCAACTCGCTTTATGCACAGGATTATGACGATTATATGGTGCCGGCCCTCTGGTTTTCCCATCCGACTTACGGCAGTTTCTGGACGGGACAGCTGCAGGCTTATGATAGACGATTTTTCGGGCGGAGGAATACCGGATCATCCGCCGCCGCGGTTCCGGTATGTCCCGGTTCACTCGGAGAGGCCGGCATGGTGGTGGCGGTCAACCAGGTTTATGAACCCGAATCCACCGACCTGGCAACGGCCATGCGCATGGGGGGCTATCTCTTGAACAGCTACAACGGTTATGCCACTTCGGCGGTGGAGGCGCCGATCATACGAATCTCGGCCGTCATGAATCCTTCCCGGAAAATGATGTTCATGGACGGCTATTATTATACCGCCAAGCTGCACAACTGGAGTCAGGGCCCGAATTACTGGACTCACGGTACCGCCAATACCTACATTGCCTGGGGACGGCATGGCAATCTTGCAGTGAATGCTGCTTTTGCCGATGGTCATGTGGGGAGTCAGACTTACGAGAATCCCTCCACGGTGGTGGCGACCGGTCCCAGTTACCGGAAGCTGGAATCCTACCTTTCCTACCGGTTGCGTTTCAAATGAGGGGCGAAAGCGCGTGAAACGAGGCGCCCCCTCCGGGGGCAGCGTCTCACACGCTGTCGTGGTATTGAATGGTGATGCGGCTGGAGCTGGAAATGTCGATCCGGGGGACCGCCTGTCCCCGGGCGGCGGCGATCCGGTTGATTAAAATGGCCGCATCGCCGCGATGGTCGATACAGACCGAGGTCAGGTGCGGGTGGATGGCGTTGAAAAATTCCGTTTCCACATCGCCGACACTGATAATCGCCACATCTTCCGGAATGCTCAGTCCGATTTTCTGCAACCCCTGCAGCGCTTCGAGCGCGATCAGGTAAAAGGGACAGAACAGGGCGGTGAAGGAGATTTTTTCCTTCGGGGTCTGCAGCAGGGTCTGATACAGTTCCGATGGCACTGTGATCTGGAAACAGGAGTCAGGTACGATCGGCAGTCCGCGCTGGGCCATCCATTCCCGGTAGAGCTGGTAACGAAACGGAAAGACGCCGTACTGCAGATTCACGCAGCCGATGGCCCGGTGTCCGGCCCGGTAGAGCACCTCCAGCGCGGTGTGGACCACCGCTTTCTCGTCATAATAAAAGCAGTTCCGGCCGCCGGTGGCGTCCCGGTAGGTGGTGGAGCCGTAGAAAAAGGCCAGAACATCCATCTGCTCCAGCGGCTTGCGGTATTCGATGAAAAGTTCCGGCCGCCGGAAAAAGATGATGGCGGCGACTTGCGGGTAAATCACTTTCAAGTATTTTACGTTGTTTAGAAATTCCGTCGTGGAAATCGGCACAATGATGAAGGACGCAGCCCCGGAAGTCTGCTCGGCGCTGCAGAGAAAGGTATTATATTCGTCGTTGGAGCGGTCCAGGGAACTGACGACCAGAATTTTCCTGGCCCGGAGCGGCGGGGCGACGAATGTCCCGCAACCGGGCTTGAAATAGATCAGTCCTTCCCGTTCCAGGGACTGAAGCGCTTCGGTGACGGTGGCCTGGCTGACGCCGTGCAGTTTCCGGATTTTGGTATGGGAGAAAAAGCGGCAATGCGGCGCGTAATTGCCGGTCCGCAACTGGTCGCGCAGCCATTTTTCCAATGCCTGACGTTTGGATTGTCCGCTGAGCTGCTCCATGAAAGTTGATGTTTCTCCTGCGATCTCTGCTTCTGTATGGATATGGTTAATATAACGAGGGGCTGTTTTTTGTCAATCTCACGGCACGGTAAAATGGAAAAAAACGGAATGATTATCAAAGCATATCGATATTGTTTGGTAAAGATATATTGTTTTTTTTTGAAATAAAATGACCTTCTCTTGACATTTTTATGGAAATATACTATACTTAAAGTTGGAAACCACATCGATATGGTTTTGGGAGAAGTTTCACTTTCGTTTCCTGTTGATCAGAAGTTTCGCCAGCAACCAATAGAAGGAGCCCCCCGGAATGAGACGACAGAGAATATCCAGACATCGTGAGGATTCATTTACCCTGATCGAGCTGCTGGTGGTGATTGCGATCATCGCCATTCTTGCGGGGATGCTGCTGCCGGCCCTGAATCAGGCTCGGTTGAGAGCGCGGGCGCTGGAGTGTCTGTCCAACGGGCGGCAGCTGGGACAATACCAGCTGCTGTACAGCGGGGACAATGATGATTTCTTTACGCCCACCAAGCAGATCAATGATGGAGAGCGCAATCAGATTACCTCCGCCGGTACTTATACCTGGTTCGGGCGCCTGGTGCGCCACCATTACATCCTCAACGGGGCCATCGGGTTCTGTCCGTCGAGTTATACCGACAACCGGAAGGATCTGATTCTGGTTGCCCGTCTGCGGAACGCCTCGGCCGGTGTTCATTCGACGTTGCTCCGGATCAGTTACGGGCTGGCGAACGATTTCATCGGGTCAAGTTTACGATGTGGCGGGAGCAACACCTCCGCTCCGGCGAAAATGACGCAGCTGAAGAACCCCTCCCGGACCATCTGCATGGCGGATACCGTCGTCAAAAGCGGGAGCGATTGCACGGTAAACGGACATCAGCTAGATTATACTTTGACATCGGGCGGTGCCGGTTCCGGCATGCCGGCCGGTCGACACCTGAATCGGGCCACCGTCATCTGGTGCGACGGGCACGCCGGCAGCGAGAAAACTCCGCCGTTCAGTCCGGATCTGCCGCCCGCGGTCGCCAATCCCTATACGGTGGACCCGTTTAAGAATGTGAAATTGAATGACCCGGGAAACTGCTGGGACCGAAAATGAAGAAATCTGTTGGACTGACCTGGTTGTTGTGGGGAAGCGTTATCGGAAGCGTCATGGGTAATTCGTTTGAAACAGCGGCGGACCTCAAGGGAATTTCCGGTCATGTTTCGATCAGCGATGAGCGCTGTCGCTTCGGGACGCACTCCCTGAAATGGGAGGCGCGCGACGGGGAGAGCATCCGTATTCCCATGGATGGCCGCAAGAACCGCCGCCGGGAATTTTCGTTTCATCTGTACGCCACGAACCCGGATCCGGACGCGGTGCTGGAACTGCGGATCGGCGATCCGCCACGCAAAAGTGAATACCGTGTCCGGATTCCGCTCCGTTTTCCCTGCTGGCAGCTGATACGGGTTTCTCCCTGGGAGGACCTGGAACGTATCGCCACGACCGATGCCCGGGACGAAATGGTGATCACCTACCGCGGCCGGGAACCCCGGACCCTCTATCTGGACGCCTTGCAGTTCACCTCCTCCTGGCAGCGGGTGCCGAATCTGCTGGTGCCGGACGCCAATCCGAAACGTCCGGCCATGCACGGCAAAACCCCGGGAAAAAATCTGCTGTCCGTCATTTTGCCGCAGGCGGAGAAATGGCGTCAGGCACCGCCGCCCACGCCGGAGGAGACGCAGGCGCTGCGGGAATTGCGACAACGCGCCCGGAGCTGGCTGACGGAATTCGGTCCGGATCAGGATCCGCGACTGAAGGCGGCGCGCGCCGCCGGTATGCTGGAAGAGGCGACGGAGGCGTGGCGCCGTTATCAGGCGCTGGCGGTGCGTTCGGAGGACGGGCGGAATTTCCGGTTTCACTCCGCCCCGGAGCCCCGGGACGGCTATGACACGTCGTGGCGCGATCTGGCGACCAGGACGCTGCTGCCGCTGTCGTATGCGGTAAACGTGGAAATGCCCGGCAACCGTTTTTACCGGAATCCCGAGGCGGCGGAGGCGGTGGTGCGGCTGGTCGGACTGATGCGGTATCAGGGATTCGCCTTCGGCGCGGACCACAACTGGCATGTGATTTTTGCATTGCGGGGGGTGGGGCAGACGTTGTTTCTGATGCAGGACTCTCTGCGGGAAGCGGGGCTGCTGGAGGATCTGACCTGGGCCCTGCTGTGGTATTCGCGGGTGCTCCACTACGCCGCGATCCCGGAGGCGGACGCGACGCCTTCGGCGGACCTGCTGCGGGCGACGTTCGTCGAAGCGCTGCTGGCCGCGCTGACGCTGCCGGATCATGAGGGCAATGCGGTACTGCATTCGCTGAAACTGATTCTGGACCGGCAGCTGCGGGTGCGCGGGGGGATCGAAGACTTCATCAAACCGGACGGGTCGGCGTTTCACCACGGACAGGTGGCGCACGGTTTTTACGGGCCGGACGGGCTGCACGGGGCGGCGGCGCTGGCGTATCTGCTCAACGGAACGCCGTATCAGCTCGATGCGGCGGCTCTGCGGGAGCTTCGCCGGGCGCTGCTGACGCTGGATCGTCAGCAGTCGCACTATGATACGCCGACGGTTACGTCCATTCGCTGGCCGTTTCTCGGCGGCATGGCCAAACCGCTGGTTTCCGCGCTGGCGTATTGGGTGCTGATGCATCCTGAGGATGCGGAGGCGGGAGCGGTTTTCCGGCGCCTTTATCAGCCGGAAGCGCTGGTGATGGAGTATCGACGGCGCACCAGTTACCAGAATGTCGCCGGCGAGGGGCAGATCACCGGAGCGGCGGCCCGGATAACCCGGAAACTGACCCCGGCGGAACCGCCGGAAGGCTGCTTCCATTATCCGTACTCCGCGTTGCTGATTCATCGCCGGGACGACTGGATGGCGGTGATTCGCGGATTCAGCAAATACGCCTGGGATTTCGAGGTCGGCAGCCGGAAGAAGGGGGGATATGAGAATCGTTACGGGCGGTTTCTGAGTCACGGGAGGTTGCAGCTTTTCGCTCCCGGAAAGAACGCGGCGGAGAGCGGACTGGTGGATTCCGGCTGGGATTTCTGCCATCATCCCGGCACCACGGCATTGGTGATGCCGGTGGAAGAACTGGAACTCCCGGAGCGGCGACCGGTGGTCTACGGCCGCAGTTATTCCACGGAAACGCTGGTCGGCGGCGGGACCATCGGCGGCCGGGACGGGGTATACGGTTTTTCGCTCCGGGATACGCTTCTGCCGGAATTTCGGGCGTTCAAGAGTTACCATCTGTGCGGGGGGACCATCGTGTGCCTGGGGAGCGGGATCAGCAACCCTTATTCGGACTATGAGACGGACACCACCCTGTTCCAGAATTTTCTGGGCGAAGCCTTCACGCCCGGAGCGATCACCCGGAAAAAGGTGGCCGGTGGAGAATGGCTGACCGACAGCCGGGGCATACGCTATTACCTGCCGGAAGGACAGGATTTGCAGGTGCATTGCGGGATGCAGCGGGGCCCGGATGAGCGCGGCGGCGAAACCCGGCAGGGGATGTACGAGAAGGCGTGGCTGCGGCACGGACGGGCCCCGGAAGCGGCGGAATACGAATACGCCGTATTCATGTCGCCGGAACCGGAACAACGCGACCGCGCGCCGCGCTACCGGGTACTGCAGAAGGACCACCGGGCGCACGTGGTGTATTTTCCGGAGGAACGGCTGTATTCGGCGGTGGTGGCCGTGCCGGACGCGGAACTTCCGGAGGAATTGCCGGTGGCGTCGCTTTCAGTCCCGGCATTGCTGCTCTGTCGCGAGGAACCGTCCGGCGGGTGGCTGATCAGCGTGACCGATCCGGATTTCGGTTGGGAGGGCGACTTGTGGGAAATGCCGCCGCTGATGCCGGAATCCCGGATGATCCGGGCGCGGCTGCGCGGTACCGGGCGGCCGGTGTCGGAAGGCGTCCGTCAGTCCGGGACAGAATGGCAATGGCAGAGTGTCCCCGGGGAAAGCCGGGAAATACGCATTCGAAAATAAGGAGTCCCGATGAACGAAGATTATAA
>CASDQW010000086.1 GCA_949282965.1 uncultured Lentisphaeria bacterium | reverse complement strand
CGGAATTTTTTCCGGAGAAAATTTTTTTATTCTGCCGCTACCGGTTCCGACAATCGAGGTTTGCGGGCGGCGGCGGTTTCATCCAGTCGCCCGACCGGAGTGGTAACCGGGGCCCGGTGCAGTTCCTCCGGATGGGTTTCCACCAGTGCCGCCAGTTCCAGCATGGCGTCGACGAAGGCATCCAGCGTCTCCTTCGACTCGGTTTCGGTCGGCTCGATCATCAGCGCCTCCGGCACGATCAGCGGGAAATACATCGTCGGCGGATGAAAGCCCCGGTCGATCAGTCCTTTGGCGATGTCCAGCGCGTGCACGCCTTTTTCCGCCTGGCCCGAAGCGGAAAATACGCATTCGTGCATACAGGGACGATCGTATTTTTGACGGTACGCTCCCGCCAGCCGGGCTCGCACGTAATTCGCATTGAGCACGGCATGAGCGCTGACCCGGCGGAAGCCCTCCCGTCCGAGCGTCAGCATGTAGGCGTAAGCCTTGAGTATCACTCCGAAGTTGCCGTAGAACGGGGCGATGTAGCCGATGCTTTCGGGGAAGGTGTACTCCAGGGAATAGGTGCCGTCGGCGCGCTTGGCCACGCGCGAAACCGGCAGAAACGGCACCAGTTTTTCCGCCACACCGACCGGTCCGGAACCGGGACCGCCGCCGCCGTGCGGCGTGGCGAAGGTTTTATGCAGATTCACGTGCATGACGTCGAAGCCGAGATCGCCGGGGCGGAGCCGGCCGATGATCGCATTGAAATTCGCTCCGTCGCAATAGGCGAGGGCGCCCGCCGCATGCACCAGTTCGCAAATGGTTTTCACGTTGGGGTCGAAGAGCCCGAGCGTATTCGGACAGGTCAACATCAAACCAGCCACTTCGTCATTGAGTTTCGCGCGCAGGTCCTCCAGGTCGACGTTGCCGGCGGCGTCCGAACGCACCACTTCGCACCGAAAGCCGGCTACCGCGGCACTGGCCGGATTAGTGCCGTGCGCGGCGTCCGGAATCAGCATGATTTTGCGTTTCGCGTCTCCCCGCGAACGGTGATAGGCGGCGATCAGCATGGCGCCGGTCAGTTCGCCGTGTGCGCCGGCCAGCGGCTGCATGGTGCATTCGGCAAACCCAAGCAGTTCGGCCAGAATGGACTGCGCCTCGTAAACCACCGCCAGCGCCCCCTGGGTCAGCTGACCTCCGTGGCGGAGCTGCGGCAGCAGCGGATGCAGTTCGGCGAAACCGGGCAGGGCGGCGATGCGTTCATGAAATTTCGGATTGTATTTCATGGTGCAGGAGCCGAGCGGATAGAAATTGGTGTCCACGCCCATGTTTTTCCGGCTGAGGTTGATGAAATGCCGGATCACCTCCTGCTCCGACAATTCCGGCAGTTCCGCCGGCCGGCTCCGGCGCAGGTGGGCGGGGATGTGGTCCACGACGGGCACGGACGGTTTCGGGAGCGAAGAACCGCGGCGGCCGGGTTTGCTTTTTTCGAAAATCAGTTTCATAAGACGGCCTCCAGCGCGTTGGCAAGTCCCTTGATTTCTTCTCTGGTGCGTTTTTCGGTGACGGCGACCAGCAGCTGATTGCCGCGTTCCGGGTAGTAGCGGCCAAGCGGAAATCCGGCCGCATACCCTTTGTCGATCAGCCGGCCGACGGCTTCCGCCGCGTCCAGCGGCAACCGGATGACGAATTCGTTGAAGAAGGCTTCGCCGCCGACCGCTTCCACGCCGTCGATCGCGAGCAATTGTTCCCGGGCAAAAACCGCGTTGGCGGCGCAGGCGCGCGCCACGTCGATCAATCCCTGTTTGCCCACACAGCTCAGATAGGCCAGGGCCGAAAGCGCACAGAGATTTTCATTGGAACAGATGTTGGACATGGCGTTTTCGCGCCGGATATGCTGTTCGCGGGTTTGCAGCGTCAGCACGAATCCTTCGCGTCCGGCGCCGTCCACGGTGCGGCCGACGACCCGGCCCGGCATTTTCCGCAGGTACTTTTCCGTAACGGCCATGAAGCCGAGATAGGGACCGCCGAAGGACAGCGGAATCCCCAGACTCTGCCCTTCGCCGGTAACGATGTCGAACCCCATTTCGCCGGGGGGCGTCAGCAGCGCCAGCGCGATCGGATAGGTCGAGCACACCGCCAGCGCCTTCCGGTCATGGACTGCCGCGGTGAAGGCCGACCAGTCTTCGACGGTGCCGAAGACGTTGGGATACTGCACCAGCACGCAGGCGGTTTCCGGGGTGACGGCTTCCAGCAGTTTGCCGATGGCGGAGTCGGCCGGGCCGGCGGGAATTTCCAACAGCTCGATGTCCAGGTTGCAGCAGTAGCAGCGGATCATCCGGCGGAAAATGGGAGAGACCGCTTCGGAAAGCACCACCCGGCGTTTCCCGGTCACGCGGCAGGCCAGCATCATCGCTTCAAAAAGCGCCGTGCCGCCGTCGTACAGCGAGGCATTGGCCACCGGCATCGCGGTCAGGCGGCAGATCATCGTCTGATATTCGTAAATGGCCTGCAGCGTGCCCTGGGACGCCTCCGGTTGGTACGGGGTGTAGGCCGTGTAGAATTCCGTGCGGCCGGTGATTTCCGAAACCGCCGCCGGAATCAGGTGATCGTAATATCCGGCGCCGAGAAAATTGACCAGATCGACGGCGTTTTTCGCCGCCAGGCGGCGCAGTCGGCAAACCACTTCGTATTCCGACAGGCCCGACGGTAGATTCAGAGCCGGCGGCGGGAAATCGACGCCGACCAGTTTCCACAAGCCTTCGAATGAGTCGCATCCGACCGTGCGGAGCATTTCCGCCGTATCTTCCGGCGTATTGGCGATATATGGCATAGCTCAGGCTCCTTCCTGTATATTCGCGATTCACCGTATGTTTTCCGCAAGCCGGGGAATGCGGCTTTACGGGGGGGGCGGTGACATTTCCCACTGTCCGGCGCGACTTCTGCCGCCGCTGCGTTTTTCCAGAGAAAGCAAAACCGGCGGAATCCTCATCCGGACCCCGCCGGGCGCATTCCCCCGCTCGCGTACACCGTTCCGCCGGGCGCCGGCGCCTGTAAAACGTCGGCATGCCGATGGCGGACGGCGGGTTCAGAACATCAACTGCCCAGCTTCTTCAGATACTTGAAGTAGGCGTCTTCGTTCATCATGTCGTTGACTTCGGTCGTATCGATGTTGACCAGGCGGCAGATCCAGCCCTTGTCTTCCGGCGACTCGTTGATCAGGCCGGGATCGTCGATTAGCGAATCGTTGACGGCGGAAACCGTGCCGCTGATCGGCGAATAGATGTCGGAGGAAGCCTTGACCGACTCCACTTCGCCGAGTTTGTCTCCGATGATGAAATCGTCGTCCTCTTCCGGCAGTTCGACGTAGGTGATGTCGCCCAGTTCATTGGCCGCGTATTCGGAGATGCCGACGACGGCCTCCTCACCATTGATCTCCACCCACTCGTGATCTTCGGAATAATATTTCATGTCCACTCCTTACTTCGAAACTCCATGGCATTGCCGCCGGAGACGGTTCGAAAAAAAACGCCATTCACGCGGTTTCCCGTTCCGTCCTCAACAACAGTGAATGAACCACATCTCTTGGAAAATTCAAGTCATGCCGTTTTTTTTTTAAGTTTTTTTACCGGGGCGTGGCCCGATATGCCGTCAATATTCAAACTGAGGCGGGAAAATCGGCGGCAGGAACTCGTCCGGCGCGACCTCCGCATTCAGTTTATTGAAGTAAATTTTGGAAGTACTGCGTACCCCGTTCTGCTCGATAACGGTTTCCTCCGGAATCATCACTCCTTCGTACAATCCATAACGCTCAATGGTCGACTGATAATTGTACGGCGCGGGAATCACCATGCGGCGGACCAGAAAACTGTTTTTGCCGACATAGATGCTGATCGGCGCATCCTCCCGGTTCCGGGGGATGCAGGTCATTTTGTAATATTCCTGATCATCCTGTTTGACCAGGCTCAGGTCCACCTGGGCGAAAAGATGCTGATAGCTGTCGTCCGGGGTACCGAGGCTGTACATGTTTTTGAGGCGGGAAAGCTGCCAGCCGGTGATCGGGGTGACCCGCCGCTCCTGATATTGCACGGCCCAGGCGGAATCACCGTTGAGAATGATGGCGGTTTCCGGCTGGTTGTCTTTCAGCGTCACGATCTTGTATTTGTCCGGGGCAAGGTATTTGACTTCAACCAGCGCCTCTTTTCTGCCGGTGGTGACTACCTGTTTTTGAACGTAGGATTTGGCATGCATGAAAACGCCGCGGGGATCGCGGGCATCGAGCATCTTTTTTTCCAGCTCGTTCAGGGTGATGTCCGGCGACAGTTCCTGTTCCTGCGGGGTGAGGCACCCGGCAAGAAGAAGCGGCGCCAGCGCGGCGGCGGCCACGGGCAGCAGGCGGCGAAATAGCGGTTTCAGTTCATTCATGTCCGATCATCCGTAATGGTTCTGTACGATGGTTAAGACTGTAGTCCTCTTTCCGGAAAATGCAAATCGAAAAACGATTGCAGGCCACTAAAAAAAGCGGCGTTTCCGGGCGGGAAGTCCCGAAGCCCTTACCGACTTTCTCCGGCGTATTTGGCCGCCAGTTTTTTCAACGCGGCCAGCTGGCGCGGGCTGAATGTCCGACCCCGGGCGTGCTGACTGGCCAAAGATTCATAAAATTCCCGGTCGTCATAGGTGAACCGTCCTTTTTTTACCGGCGGGTTCCAGACTGTCACCCGGCTGAGCTGTTCCAGCATCGCGGACACTTCATTTTCCGTTTCCTGATTGGTCGCGGCGGTTTCAGGCGCAGGCGTTTTCAGGATGCCGCGAATGAACTCCATCGGCAGTGCGTCGGCATATTTTTCCGCGATTTTGCCCAGGGCCGCCTGTTGTTTTTCCGTCAGCATTTTCCCTTCTAGCGCCTGGCGTTTGAGGGATTCGAAGAACTTTTTGTCATCATAAGTCCGTCCGCGCCGGGT
This sequence comes from uncultured Lentisphaeria bacterium, assembly GCA_949282965.1. GTDB lineage: Bacteria > Verrucomicrobiota > Lentisphaeria > Victivallales > Victivallaceae > CALXOD01. The sequence goes on along the minus strand of CASDQW010000086.1, from coordinate 18,682 downwards.
GGAGGGGGCTTCCCATTTCACAGCGTCAAAGGCGGCGAAGAGTTTTTCGTAATCGTCTTTCAACGCTTCCGGCACGGTGGCGGCGGCGGCCTTCGCTTCCCGGGCCGCCGCCTGCTGTTCCGCTTCGCGCAGGTCGGCGGCCAGCTGCTGCGGCAGTTCCGCGTCGTTTCCGGGCAGTACGCCGTAGCGGGCGGCCATGGCGAGCAGGGCCTGATACTGTCGAGCGGTGATTTTGCCGTCCTTGTCGAATTTTTCCTTGACGGAGCGCTAGAATTGGGCATCGTCGTAGGTGCGGCGGCCGCGTTTTTCCGGGGGGGCGAAGGTGACGTTGGCCAACTTCTCCAGCAAGGTCCCCGCGGTTTCGGCGGCGGGTGCGTCGCAATGTTTGGCTTTTTCCAGCCACGGCGCGAATTTTTCATAAAATTCGCGCATCATGGCGGTCCAGGCGATGGTGCCGTTTTCGATTTCGTCAAGTTCCTGTTCCATTTGCGCAGTGAAGCCGACGTCGAAAAGTTCCGGCAGGTGTCCGACGAGAAAATCGCAGACCTTATACCCCAGTTCCGTGGGGACAAGCCGTCCCTGTTCCCGGGAGACGTACCGGCGCTGCTGGATGGTGCGCAGGATCGTCGCATAGGTCGAAGGACGTCCGATGCCGTTGTCTTCCAATGCTTTAATTAAGGTGGCTTCGGTGTAGCGCGGCGGCGGCTCCGTGAATTTCTGTTCCCGTTTGGCGTCGGCCACAGTGAGCCGCTGGCGTTCCTGCAGGGAGCCCAGTACCGCGGCCTCCCCGGATTCATCTTTTGTGGTGTTTTCCTCGCTGAACACCCGTGTGAAGCCGGGAAAGACCGGCACTGTGGCCGTGGCCCGGAAGGTGTAGGCGCGCCGGTCGGCTCCGGTGACGGCGACATCCACCGTCGTCAGATTCTGGACGCAGGGCGACATCTGGCTGGCGGTGAAACGCCGCCAGATCAATGTGTAGAGTTTAAGCAGCGCCGGTTCGAGATAAGGTGCCACCGCTTCCGGCGTGCGGTTGATGTCGGTCGGACGGATGGCTTCGTGCGCCTCCTGTGCGGCGGCCTTGTTCTTGAAAAAGTTCGGTTTTGCCGGGACGAATTCCGCACCGTAGGTACCGGCGATAAACGTCCGCGCCATTTCCTGGGCTTCCCGGGCGATGGTGACCGAATCGGTACGCATGTAGGTGATCAAGCCCACGGACCCGGCGGAGCCGAGTTCAACGCCTTCATAGAGTTCCTGGGCGTAACGCATGGTCTGGGTGGCCGAAAAATGAAACGCGTTGCTGGCCGCCTGCTGCATGGTACTGGTGGTGAAGGGCGGCGGCGCATGGCGTCTGCGTTCGGCGGTGGCGACCCGGTCGACCGCCGGGGGCGCTCCGTCAAGGATGGACTTCAGGACGGTTTCCGCTTCCGCACCGGTGGTGATTTTAAAGTCTTTGCCGTCAATTTTGAACAGGCGGCAGGCGAATTCCCGACCGTCTCCGGTGCGGAAAACCAGTGAGAACACCCAGTATTCTTCCGGGACAAAGGCGTCGATGGCGCGTTCGCGCTCCACCACCAGCCGCAGGGCGACGGACTGGACGCGGCCGGCGCTGATTCCTTTTTCCAGCCGGGACCAGAGCAGGGGGCTGACCTGATAACCGACGATCCGGTCGAGGACGCGACGGGCCTGCTGGGCGTCGACGAGATTCATGTTGATGGTGGTTTTTTCCGCCAGCGCACGTTCGATGGCGCTGCGGGTGATTTCGTGAAAGGCCACGCGGTGGAACGGTTGTTTGGTCGTGCCCTTGAGCACTTCGGCCAGATGCCAGGCGATGGCCTCACCTTCGCGGTCGGGGTCGGGGGCCAGATAAACGGCATCGGCCTTCCGGGCGGCGGCGCGCAGTTCCCGGACGATTTTCGCACTGCGGGCGCTGTCCACGTATTGCGGCGCGAAGTCATGTTCAATGTCCACGCCGAACGCATGTTCCGGCAGATCCCGGACATGGCCCATGGAAGCCATGATGGCATAATCATTGCCCAGCATCCGGCTGATGGTCCGGGCTTTCGTCGGCGATTCGACGATCAGCAGATTTTTCATAAGTCTCCTTCGATCAATGCGGCGCGTTTACACGCGTGCGCATGTGCGTATGTATGTGTACAATTCTACCTTACCACCGGAAACCCGGTTGTGTCAAGCGGGATTTTCGCCGGAAAATATTTTCAAAGTGGTTTTGACGATTGTTTGGTTTCGTCTATATTATGGTGAACGAAGGCGCAGGGCGGTGCCTGCCGGTCAACGGGAGAGGGAAAAAGATGGAACAGCAAGCGCATATCGGCCTGATCGGACTCGCGGTCATGGGAGAAAATCTGGCGTTGAATATGGAACGCAACGGATTTACCGTGGCGATCGGCAACCGGACGGTGTCGAAAATCGACCGTTTCATGGCTTCACGCGGGCGCGGACGGCATTTCATCGCCTGTCGTTCGGTGGCGGAAATGGCGGCGGCACTGGAACGGCCGCGCAAGGTGCTGTTGATGGTCCGGGCCGGAATGCCGGTGGACGAGAGCATCGGCCAGCTGCTGCCGTTTCTGGATCCCGGGGATATCGTGATTGACGGCGGCAACAGTTACTTTACGGACACGATCCGTCGGACGCGGTATCTGGAGACGCAGAAGGTGAGTTTCGTCGGCATGGGGATTTCCGGGGGAGAGGAGGGGGCGCTCCATGGCCCGTCGATCATGTCCGGCGGCACTCCTGAAGCGTGGGAGGAGATCCGGTCGATTTTTCAGGCGATCGCGGCGCGCGCGGATGACGGGGAGCGTTGTTGTGCCTGGATGGGGCGCGACGGGGCGGGGCATTACGTCAAGATGGTGCATAACGGCATCGAGTACGGCGACATGCAGTTGATCTGCGAGGCGTACGGACTGTTGAAAAACCTGCTCGGGATGTCCGCATCGGAAATCGGCGAATGTTTCCGCGCCTGGGATACCGGCGAACTGAACAGTTATTTGATGGAAATTACCGCGGATATTCTTTCCCGCGTCGATCCGGAAACCGGATTGCCGCTGGTGGATGTGATTCTGGATGCGGCAGGTCAGAAGGGGACCGGCAAATGGACGGGGATATCCGCTCTGGAATTGAATGTGCCGACGCCGACATTGATTGAAGCGGTGCTGATGCGTTTCCTCTCCGCGGGCAAGGCTGAGCGGCTGGCGGCGGCGCGGTGTCTCCACGGTCCGGATGCGGTTTTCACGGGGGATCGGGAGGCTTTCATCGAAGATGTGCGGCGCAGCCTGTATGCGGCGAAGATCTGTTCTTATGCGCAGGGGTTCCAATTGCTGCGGGCCGCCGGGACGGAATACGGATGGGATTTGGAGTTTCGTGATATTGCGGGGGTCTGGCGCGGCGGGTGTATTATCCGGGCTCGTTTTCTGGAGGAAATCCGCCGGGCATTCGAGCGGGATCCGGCGTTGAAAAACCTGTTGCTGGATGATTTTTTCCGGGATGCGGTCATGCGTTGTCAGGAGTCCTGGCGGCGGGTGGCGGCGCAGGCGCTGCTGTCCGGAATATCCATTCCTGGGATGACCAGCGCACTGTCCTGGCTGGACGGCTGTCGTGCGGCGTGGCTGCCGGTCAATCTGCTGCAGGCGCAGCGGGATTATTTCGGGGCGCACACCTATGAGCGGACGGACCGGCCGCGGGGCGTGTTTTTTCACACCGAATGGAACGCGGCGGAGGCGGCTCCGGAACATTGAAGCGACGCAGCGGGAAGGGGGAGATGGATGCAGGGGAGATTTTTTTGATGGAAACCATACAGATTGAATCCAGCTTGTTTGAGGGATATAGCATTGCCTTGCCGAAAAGCACTCTGCTGCTGATCCGCGGCCGGCGGGGGGTACTTGGCTGCGGTTACTTCCGGGTGGAAACCGCCGACCGGACCGGCGACGCCCTGGCGGTGGTGACCGGTGTGAAGTCCTGCGAGGAGATGCTGGCGGCCGAGGTGCGGCAGGTCTCCGCGGCGGCGGCGGCACTGGGGGTTCGTCCCGGCATCAGCGGCCGGGAAGCGCTGCTGTTGATGGGATAAAAACGGCGGTGATTTTTTGCGGAAGGACGCTTGCATCGGCTCTTTCCCGGCATTATATTATCCGGAAAATCTCCACAGCTGTTCTGGCGGTGAATCCCGTGCAAACCGGGAACTGTCGCGCAACCGTGAATGCGGAAAATCTTCCGCATGAGTCGGAGCCCGCCCTGCGGAGAGGAAACCACACACGTACTTGTGCGCGTAACACAAAGAGGTTGTCCGATGCATCGTCGTACCGTCGTCTCCCGTGCCGTCCTGTCCCGTCGCCATTGTTTCACGCTGATCGAACTGCTGGTGGTCATTGCCATTATCGCCATTCTGGCCGGCATGCTGCTGCCGGCGCTGAGTCAGGCGCGGAACCGGGCGAAAGCGGCTGCCTGTATCAATAATCTGCGTCAGATCGGGTTGGCCAATCAGCTTTATGCCGACGATGCTGATGACTGGTTTGTGCCCTACACGACCGCGGCGTCCACTTCGGGAGCGGGGGATTACTGGTTCGGGGTCAAGGCGTCGAATACCTGGGATATTACCACGAGTCCGCTGCTGGGGAGTTATTACGGAAATGTTCCCGGAGTCATGCATTGCCCGAGTGTGGTGCTGGTGCGGGATGTGGAGACCGGGGAACCCGCGTCTTCCTATGAGGAAATCGACGGTTCCGGTGGTTACGCATACAACGCGATGTGGTTCGGGCGGTATGGCGGGGCGGCTTCGGTCAAGCGGAGTGCGACGCGACGTCCTTCGACGACCGTGATGCTGGGAGACGCCGCCCGTTCCGGGATGGGCAACCGGGAGTATGATCCGGTACGGCTGACGGCTTATATGTACTGCAAACGCAAACCGGATGGATCGTCTTATACGCTGACCACATCGGGCACCAATCATTTCCGACATAACCGCATGGGCAACGTCGCCTGGGTGGACGGGCATGTGTCGGCGATGACGGCGGGCAGCATCAACACGCATGCGTCGGCGCGCATATCGCTGGTCGGTTATGTGGGGGATTCCGACGTGGACTGGTACAACCCGGTGCGCGCGCTCGACCGTTGGGAACCATAATTGCCGGTCATGCAGGAGGCAGGTGAAACCATGAAATACGGTCGTTTCTACGGGGTGGGGCTGGGACCCGGTGATCCGGAACTGGTAACGCTGAAGGCCTGGCGGGTTCTGCAGCATGTGGAAGTGATTTTCGCGGCGGCGGCGGCCCGGGGCGGACGCAGCGTATCGGCGGGCATTGTCGCGGCATTGCCGGGGGTGCAGGCGCCGGTGACGGAGCTGGTTTTTTCCATGGCGCCGGATCATGCGACACGGGAGCGCCGGGCGGCGGAACACGCGGAGCGGATCGCTGGAGAGCTGGAGCAGGGGCGGGATTGCGCGTTCGTAACGATCGGTGATCCACTGACGTACAGCACCTGTTCGGCATTGCTCCGGGCGCTGCGCCGGCGGTGTCCGGCGGCGACGTTTGAGGTGGTGCCCGGAGTGAATGCCTGGAGCGCGCTGGCGGCGGCCCGGCAGGAACCGCTGGCCGAGGACCGGGATTTTCTGAAGATTCTGCCGGCTCTGGACGAGGAGCCGCCGGAACCGGAGCCGGGAGGAACCACGGTGTATTTGAAAACCTACCACACGCGCGACCGGTGTCTGACGCATCTTGAGCCGGGGGACCGTCTGCTGTATGGGGAGCATCTGGGGCTGGAGGATGAATATTCCGCTTCGGACGCGGCGGCGGTGCGGGAACGTCCGGAAAACTATTTGTCACTGCTGGCGATTCGCCGGAAACGGGAGGACGCATGATTGTTCATGGCGGTCGAACCGCGGAGCTGGCGGCGGCGGCGGGATGCGCGCCGGAGGAATTGCTGGATTTCAGCGTCAATCTGCATCCGGCGGGAATGTCGGACGGTTTGCCCGCGGCCTGTTTCGCTGCCCTGCGGGAATTGTCGCCGTATCCCGAGCCGCATGCGGAAAGTTTGAGCCGGCTGGCGGCGGAACGCGACGGGCGGACGGCGGCGGAATATTTATTTGGAAACGGCTCCAGCGAACTGTTGTGGCTGGTGCCGCAGGTGCTGCCGTGCCGCCGGGCGCTGGTGGTGACGCCGGGCTATCTGGAATATGCGGAAAACTGTCGCCGTGCCGGACTGGCGGTTGCGGAATTCCGTTTGGAAGAGGCGGCGGATTTCCGGCTGGACATCGCCGCGCTGGCACAGGCGGTCCGGCCGGGGGATCTGGTGATGCTCGGCAATCCGAACAATCCGACGGGGGCGGCGACTTTACCGGCGGAACTATGGGAACTGGCACGGGGACATGCGGAGGCCTGGTTTCTGGTGGATGAGGCGTTTGCGGATTTTTCCGGAGAGACGCTGTTGACTCTGCCGCCACTGGAAAATCTGATCGTCACCCGTTCCCTGACTAAATACTACGCGATGGCGGGCATTCGTCTGGGGTACGCGGTCGCCGCTGCGCCGGTGATCGACCGGTTGCGGGAACGGCAGCCGACGTGGTCGGTGGGGACGCTGGCACAGAAGGCGGGGGAATTTCTGCTGAAACTTCGGGAGGATACGCGGGAAAACCGGGTGGCGGAACTGCGGGAACAGCTGGCGGCAGGCTTGACGGCGGCGGGCTGGAAGGTTTTTCCCTCCCGGACAAACTATCTTCTGGCGAAGTGCCCGGCGTCGCCGGTGCAAATGCTGCTGCGCCGGCGCATCGCGGTGCGGGATTGTTCCAATTATCCCGGACTGGACGAACGGTTCGTCCGGGTGGCGGTGCGCTCGGAGGCGGACAATGCACGATTGCTGGCGGCGCTGGGAGCACCGGGAGCGCCGGCTCTGCTGCGGAAAAACCGGAAACGCCCGGCGCTGATGGTGCAGGGGACCTGTTCGAATGCGGGCAAAAGTATTTTGACGGCGGCGTTCTGCCGGATTCTGCTGCAGGACGGGTACGCGGTGGCGCCGTTCAAGGCGCAGAACATGGCGCTGAATTCCTATGTGACGCCGGACGGCGGCGAAATCGGCCGGGCGCAGGCGGTGCAGGCGGAGGCCTGCCGCCGGGATCCGGACGTGCGCATGAATCCGATTCTGCTCAAGCCGAACAGCGATCTGGGCAGTCAGGTGATTTTGCTCGGCAAGGCGATCGGCAATTACCGGGTGCGGGATTATTTCGCCCGGAAGCGCGAATTGTGGGGGGAAGTCCGCCGTGCCTACGACTCGCTGTCGTCCGAATGCGACTGCATGGTGCTGGAGGGAGCGGGCAGCCCGGGCGAGGTGAATTTGAAGTTCACCGATCTGGTCAATATGCGTATGGCGCAATACGCCGAAGCTCCGGTGCTGCTGGCGGGGGACATCGATCGCGGTGGCGTTTATGCTTCGTTCATCGGGACTTATGCGACATTGGAACCATGGGAGCAGCGGCTGCTTGCGGGATTTCTCGTCAACAAATTCCGGGGCGACGCCACGCTGCTGGACGACGCGCACCGGTATGTGGAGAAAATGACCGGGAAACCGGTGCTGGGCGTCATCGATTATCTGCCCGATCCGGGACTGCCGGAGGAGGATTCGGTCAATTTCGGTTTTACCCGTCCGGTGGAGCGGGATGCGGAGACGCTGGATATTGCGGTGATCCGGCTGGGACACATTGCCAATTTTACGGATTTTGCGCCGCTGGAAGGGGAACCGGACGTGCGTTTGCGGATTGTGACGGACGCCGCGTCGCTGGGGCGCCCGGACGCGGTGATTCTGCCGGGCAGCAAAAGCGTGGCTTCCGATCTGGCGCGGCTTCAGGCAAACGGTCTGGCGGAAGCACTTTGCCGTTGCGGCGGTTTCCTGATCGGGATCTGCGGCGGATTGCAGCTGCTGGGGGCACGACTGCTGGACCCGGAACGGATCGAATCGGACGAAACAAGTTGTGAATGCCTCGGTGTGCTGCCGCTGGAAACGGTGATGCGACGTGAGAAGACGCTGCGCCGCACCGTGGCGCGCACGGCGGACGGGGAGGCGGTTTCCGGTTACGAAATTCACCACGGTGAGACCCGGGCATTGCCGGAAGCGGCCGCGCTGCGGCCGATGCGCACGGCGGACGGCCGGGTGGTGGGATATGAAACGGACGGCGTGTTTGCAACTTATCTGCATGGCGTTTTCGATGAGGATGGATTCCGGCGGCGTTTTCTGGACGCTTTGCGGCGGCGACGGCACTGGGGGCCGCGGGGAGCGACCGCGCCGTACGGGTTGGAAACGGCGCTCAACCGGCTGGCCGACCATGTGCGGTCGCGGGTGGATATTCCGGCGCTTTACCGGAGGATGGGATTGTGAAGACGCTGACCGCGGAAGACCGGGAAGCCGGATTGCTGTTGAATTTTACCGGCGATGGCAAGGGCAAGACCTCCGCCGCGCTGGGGACGGTGCTGCGGGCGCTGGGGTGGGGCTGGCGCGTGGCGGTGCTGCAGTTTCTGAAAGGGGAGCGCCCGACCGGGGAACGGGAATTTTTCCAGCGTTATTTTCCCGAGGTTCTGTTTGAGAGCCGTGGTCTGGGGCGGACGATCCGCCCGGGCGACCATGAGGGGGAGGCCCGCCGGGCATGGACGCGGGCGGCGGAGCTGCTGCGGGATTTCGACGGCGATCTGCTGGTGCTGGATGAACTCAATGTGGCGCTGGGCCACGGCTTTCTGGAGCCGGAGGAGGTGCTGCCGGCGCTGCGGGGGCGGCGGAAAGCGTTGAATGTGATCATCACCGGGCGGTACGCGCCGGCGGAACTGCTGGCGCAGTCGGACCTGGTATCGGAAATCGGGGCGGTGAAACATCCGTACCGGCAGGGCGTGTCGGCCCGGAAAGGATTGGATTACTGATGGCGGACTTTTCTGAAATCATCTGGAATGCGGACGGCGGTGCGATCGAACGGGAAAGTTTCCGCCGGATTGAGGCGGAAACGGCTCCGGCACTGCGGCGGCGTTTTACGGCGGAACAGTGGCATGTGGCGCGGCGTCTGGTGCACACCGGCGCAGATTTCGGAGTGCTGCGCGAATTGGAATTTTCCGGAGACGCGGTGGCGGCGGGATTGGCGGCACTGCGGCGGGGGGCGCTCATCTACAGTGATTCCAATATGATCAAGGCGGGCTTGTCGGTGCCGAAGCTGCGACGGTTTCATCCTGATTATTCGCGGGAATCGATTCTCTGCCCGGTGGCCGACGCGGCAGTGGCGGAATATGCGGCCGCGCACGGCATCACCCGGGCACTGGCGGCGGTGGAATTGCACCGGGACCGGCTGGACGGGGCGGTTTTTCTGTGCGGCAACGCACCGCTGGCGCTGGCCGGCATGGTGCGGCTTTGCGTGGAGGCGGGGATCCGCCCGGCGTTGATTGTCGGCATGCCGGTCGGATTCGTCAATGTGGTGGAGTCCAAGAAATTGCTGGATCTGGTGGCGACGCCGTGGATCCGGCTTAACGGTCGCCGCGGCGGCAGTCCGTTTGCGGTGGCGACGCTGCACGGAATCATGGAGAACGCCTGGGAATGAGGGATGTCCGCCGAAAGACGCTGCGCAATGGATACACGACCGGTTCCGCCGCGTCGGCGGCGGCGGTGGCGGCATATCTGCGGTCCGCGGTGCCGGTGCGGCTGCGTCTTCCGGGCGGCGAGTGTCTGACGGTGCCGGTGCGGCGATTGCTGCCCGACGGCGCGGTGGTGGTGAAGGATGGCGGCGACGATCCCGATGTCACCACCGGATGCGAAGTGGAGGTGCGGCTTTTTCCGGACCCGGGTCCGCCCGGTCCGGCGGATTATCAGGAGGAGGCGGGGGATTTGCGATTGACGGTGCGCGGGGGGCCGGGCGTGGGGGTGGCGACCCGTCCGGGACTGGCGGTGCCGGTCGGCCGGGCGGCGATCAATCCGGTACCGCGGCGGATGCTGGCGGAAAATCTGGCGGCGGCCGGATGCCGGGGCGAGTGGCTGGCGGAAATATCCATCCCCGGCGGTGCGGAGATTGCGGAAAAAACCTTGAATCCCCGGCTCGGTATTGTGGGGGGGCTTTCCATACTGGGGCGAAGCGGCATTGTCCGGCCTTATTCTCACGCGGCCTATGCGGCGACGGTGGCGCTGCAGCTGCGTAGCTGCGGGGCGAATCGCGTGCCGGTGGCGGCGTTGGTGACGGGAAACCGGACGGCGGCGGCGATGCTGCGTGATTTCCCGGAATTGACGCCGGACGCGATCGTGCGGATCGGAGATTTCATCGGTGTGGGAGTGCGGGCGGCCCGGACGGCGGGATTGCCGCGGCTGCTGGTCGGGTGCATGGCAGGGAAACTTTTCAAATACGCCTGCGGTGAAACCAATACGCATGCGCACCACTGCCGGATGAATCTGGGGCGGCTGCGGGAGTTCGGGCTGGAGACGCCGGGGGTGTTGCCGGAATCCCTGGAGACGATGGGGGAACTGGCGGTGCGGGTGCCGGCGGCCTGCTACCGGCGGATTCTGGCGGAACTGCTGTTGCGGGCGACGGCGGTGCTGCAGCAATGGGCGGGCACAAAAACCCGGGTGGAAGTGATACTGTACGGAGACGACGGGAAAAGGTGGTTATGAGTGCTGCGATTGATGTTATCGGTGTGGGCGCGGGGAACGCGCTTCTCCCGTCAGGTGCGGCGGCGCTGGCCCGGGCGCGGCGTGTGGCCGGTTCAGCGCGGTTGCTGGCGGCGGTGCCGCTGCCGGAGGGGGCGGAGCGAATTGTGCTGGACGGTCGGCTGGCTGAGCGTCTGGCGGCGTTGCCGGAAGGGGATCTGGCGGTGCTGGCATCCGGAGATCCCCTGTATTGCGGGGTGGGGGGGACGTTGAAACGAATCATGCCTGCGGAAACGCAGTGGCGGTTTCATCCCGCGCCGACGGCGTTTCAGGAACTGTTTGCGCGACTGGGGCAGGACTGGAGCCGGGCGCGGCTGTTTTCGCTGCACGGCGGAAAAGCGTTGCCGTTCCGGGCGGTGCTGCGTGCGCCGGTGGCGGCGGTTTACGGGGATGCTGCGCGGCCGGCTCCGGCGATTGCCGCGGCGCTGGTGACGGCGTATCCGGCGGCGTCCGGCCGCCGGGCGGCCATCGGGTGCGATCTGGGATTACCGGAGGAACGGGTGTGGACCGGGACGCTGGCGGAACTGGCGCGGGAACCGGCGGCGGCGCGGTCGCTTTCGGTACTGGCGCTGCTGCCGGATCCGGCGGCGGAGGCCGCCGGGCCGGAATTGCCGCTGGGGCTGCCGGATGAACAGTATCTGCATTACCGCAATATGATCACGCATCCGGAAGTCCGGGCGGTGGTGCTGGCCAAACTGCGTCTGCCGTCGACGGGCGTGCTGTGGGATCTGGGAGCGGGCAGCGGTTCCGTCGGACTGGAGGCGGCGGGGCTGTGTCCCGGACTGCGGGTCTGGGCGGTGGAGAAGGACGCCGGGCGACTGGCGCAGCTGCGGGCGAATCTGGACCGGGAGGGGCTGGACAATGTCTCGGTGCGGGAGGGGATCGTCGGGGGATTGCCGGAGGATCTGCCGCGGCCCTGCCGGATTTTCATCGGCGGCGGTGGGCGGGAGTTGCTGGAACGGAGTTTTGCCGCGCTGGCGCCGGGAGGAAGGCTGGTCATGACGGCGGTTACCGTGGAAACGGAGGCTTTGCTGGGAACGTTTTGTCCGGAGTGCCGCCGGGAATTGCTGACGCTCAGTCTGGCCCGCGCCGAAGCGCTGGGGACGGGCAGCTGCTGGCGGGCGGAAAATCCGATTGTGATTGCGGTTTTTGAGAAAGATGGAGAGGACGAATGAAGCAGGATCCGGGCAGCATTGCCTTTGTCGGCGCCGGTCCGGGCGCACCCGATCTTATTACGTTGCGCGGCGCGGCGCGTTTGGCGGCGGCGGACGTGGTGATTTACGCCGGGTCGCTGGTGAATGAAAAATTGCTGGAAACGGCGCCGCGGGCGGTTTTCTTCAACAGTGCGCTTCTGGCGCTGCCGGATGTTCTGGAACTGCTGGTGTCGCACTACCGGGCGGGACGCCGGGTGGTGCGGCTGCATACCGGGGATCCGGCGATGTACGGGGCGGTCTCCGAACAGTACCGGGAACTGGATCGGCTGGGGATTCCATATGAAGTGGTGCCGGGGGTGAGCAGCGTGTTCGCCGCCGCCGCGGTGTTGAAGACGGAATTGACCATGCCGGGGTTGTCTCAGAGCGTGATTCTGACCCGGGAGGCGGGGCGGACGCCCGTGCCGGAATCGGAGGCGCTGGAAAAATTGGCGGCGCACGGGACGACTTTGTGTCTGTTTCTGAGCGTGGCCGATCTTTCCGGACTGGTGGGGCGGCTGCTGGCGGCGGGGCGTCCGGCGACGACTCCGGTAGCGGTGGTGTATCGCGCCAGCTGGGAAAATGAACAGATTGTCCGCGGCACGCTTGCCGACATCGCCGAAAAAACAATGGCGGCGGGCATCAAGCGGCAGGCGATGATCGTGGTCGGCGAAGTCTTGTCCCGCGACGGGGATTTGTCCAAACTGTATGACCGGAATTTCACGACCGGGTATCGTCACGGCACGGACAGCCGGGGGGGATTCCGGGGGCGGGTGGCTTTGATGGCGCTGACCCGGCGCGGCGTCTGGAAGGCGGCGGAAATCGCCGCCGGACTGGAGGACGCCACCTTGATTCTACCGGAAAAATTCCGCGCCGATGCTCCCGCCATGCGGCTGGAAACCTATCCCGACGGTGATTTCGCCGTCGCCTTCCGCACCGCCTGGCCGCGTTTCGACGGGCTGGTGATGGTGATGGCGGCGGGGATTGTCGTGCGGCAGCTGGCCGGGGTGTGCGCGGACAAGAAACATGATCCGGCGGTTACGGTCTGTGATGAGGCGGGAAATTACGCGGTGAGTCTGCTTTCGGGACACGTCGGCGGAGCGAATGCGTTGGCGAGGGACGTGGCGCGGATCACCGGGGGGCGGGCGGTGATCACTACGGCAAGCGACGTGCGGCATTATCCGGCCTGGGATGAATTTGCGGCACGGCGGCATTACCGGATCGAACCGCCGGAAAATCTGACGGCGCTGGCTTCGGCGATGCTGGAAGAGCAGCCGGTGGAACTGGAAATGCCGCGCGATGTTTTTGAAGAGGAATTTGCCGGACTGCCGTTCTGCCGGCTGGTGCGGGAACGGGAGGATGGCGTTATCGTGATTCGCGCGGGGGGGCGGGTCTGGACATTGCGCCGGGAACGGTTTGCGCTCGGGGTCGGCTGTCGTCGCGGCGTTTCCTCCGCGCGGATCGCCGAAGTGGCGGAACGGGTGCTGGAGCGTCACGGCGTGCGCCGGGACGAGGTGGCTGTCATCGCCTCCGCGGAGGTGAAGAAAGACGAAGCGGGACTGGCGGAATGGGCCGCCTCCTGGGGACTGGAATTGCGGTTGTTTCCGGCGGCGGCGCTGAATGCGGTCGCGGTGCCGAATCCCTCGGCGGCGGCGGAGCGGCATTTGGCATTGCATTCCGTATCCGAGGCGGCGGCGCTGCTGGCGGCGGGGCCGTCGGGACGGCTGGTAGTGGAGAAGACGGCGGATGCCGATGTAACCGTGGCGCTGGCGGCCTTTCCGGCGCCGGATGAAGGAGGAGAGGAGCATGTTTGAAATATTTGCCGTCGGCATCGGGCCGGGGGATGAGGCGCATCTGACCGGAGAGGCGCGCCGGGTTCTGGCGGAATGTGATTGCGTGGCGGGGTACCGGCCCTACCTGGAGCTGATCCGACCGCTGCTGGCGGGAAAGCGCCTGATTGCCGGATCGATGCGGGAAGAGGTGGCGCGCGGTCGGGCGGCGTTGGATGCGGTGCTGGAAGGCGCGCGGGTGGCGGTGGTCTCTTCGGGCGACGCGGGGGTGTACGGCATGGCGGGACTGCTGCTGGAATTGACCGGCGAGGCGCGTTATGCGGGAATCCGGGTGACGGTGGTGCCGGGGGTGACGGCGGCGCAGTCCTGCGCGGCACTGGTCGGGGCGCCGTTGATGAATGACTTCATGGTGCTGAGTTTGTCGGATCTGATGACGCCGGCGGAACAGATCCGGAAACGGCTGGTGGCCGCCGCCGAGCTGGATCTGCCGGTGGCGTTGTACAATCCGGCGAGTTCCCGACGGCGGGAGCTGCTGGAATTCGCGGTGCGGACGTTTCTGGCGGGCGGAAAAAATCCGCCGTTTGCATTGGTCCGGGATGCCTATCGTGCCAATCAGCGGATTGTGCTGGGGCGTCTGGAGGAGTTTCCGTTGGAGGACGTGCAGATGACGACACTGGTGCTGATCGGCAACTCGCATTGCATTCTGCGGGACGGACGGATGTTCTGTCCGCGCGGGTATCGGGAAAAATACGATGTCGGCGGGTGATTTTTCAGCGTTTCTGATCGGCGGCACGAATTCCGGCTGCGGCAAGACTACGCTGACGCTCGGGTTGTTGCGGAGTCTGGCGCGGCGCGGTCTGCGGGTGATGCCGTTCAAGTGCGGGCCGGATTATATCGATCCGCTGCTGCACCGGCAGGCGGCGGGGCGGGTTTCGGTCAATCTGGACGGCTTCTTCGGCAACGTCGAATCCGCCTGGCGCCGTTGTACCGCCGACGCGGACGCGGCGGTGGTCGAAGGGGTGATGGGGCTTTTTGACGGGCGCGATGCAACGGGAACGGACAGCGCCGGAACGATTGCCGCGCAGTTGAAATTGCCGGTGGTGCTGACGGTGAACGCCTCCGGACTCGGGGCGTCGATTGCGCCGCTGGTGGCGGGGTTTGTCCGCTGGCGACGGGATGTTCGGATTGTCGGCGTGGTGGCGAATCAGGTCGGTTCGGAGCGCCATGCGGAACTGTTGCGCGAGGCGCTGGACGCGGCGGAGCTGCCGCCGCTGCTCGGAGCGCTGCGAAAGGACGAGCGCCTCCAGATGCCGGAGCGCCATCTCGGACTGGATACCGCGCAGCTGCCGGAGACGATGCTGGAAGCACTGGCGGATGCGGTGGAGGCGTTTGTGGATGTGGCGCAGCTGCTGCGCCTGACCCGGGGGCCGCGCCCGGAGCGGTTGCCGGGGCCGGTCGCGGGGCGGCAGGAGGGGCGGAAATTGCGTCTGGCGGTGGCGCAGGATGCGGCGTTTTTGTTTTATTACGAGGAGAATCTGGAAATGCTTCGGGAGCGGGGGGTGGAAACGGTTTTCTTTTCGCCGCTGACGGACGCGGCATTGCCGGAGGCGGTGGACGGCGTGTATCTGGGAGGCGGGTATCCGGAACTCTTTGCCGAGCGGTTGTCCGGGAATCAAGCCATGCTGGCGGCGCTCCGGGCCTTTGCCGCCCGGCATCCGGTGTACGGGGAATGCGGCGGCTATTTGTATTTGCTGGAATCTCTGACTGATTTTGACGGACGCTGTTTTCCCATGGTCGGACTGCTGCCGGGCCACGCGAAGATGAACCGGCGTCTGACCGCGCTCGGCTATCGGGAATGCCGGGGACGCTGGGGCAGGGTGCGCGGGCATGAATTTCATTATTCGTCGCTGGCGGCGGAACCGGAAGGACCGGCATTATGGCAGGCGGTCGGCCGGGACGGGACGGCAAAACCGGCGGGCGGGGAGCGCGGACATGTGTCGGGAAGTTACGTGCATGTGCATTTCGCTTCCAATCCGGCGGCGCTGGATCGTTGGATCGAGGAGATGGCGGCATGTTCCAGTTGATGATGTTGCTGCTCGGTGCGCTGGGGCTGGACCGGCTGCTGGGGGATCCCCGAAGCCGGTTGCATCCGGTGGTGCTTTTCGGAAAAGCGGCGGAGTGGATGGAGAAACGCTGCCGCCGGATATTGGGCGACGGCGTGGGGGCCGGACTGGCCGGCTGGCTGGTGCTGACGCTGCTGCCGGCCGCGGCGGCGGGGGGAACCGTGCGATGGTTCGGCGTAATGCAGCCCTGGGCCGGCTGGCTGGTGGCGGTGATCTGGATTTACATAACGGTGGCGCTGCGCAGTCTCGGCGATCACGCGCGGGCGATCGAAAAGCCTCTGCAGCACGGTCGTCTAACGGAAGCCCGCCGGGCATTGTCGCGGATCGTCAGCCGCGATACCATGACGTTGCCGGAATCCGAAATCGTGCGCGGCGGCATCGAGAGCCTGGGAGAAAATCTTATCGACGCGGTCACCAGTCCGCTGTTCTGGGCGACCGTGGGATATCTGGCGGGGGGAATGCCCGGCGCGGCGGCGGGAGCGGTCTGGCTGCGGGCGGTCAATACGCTTGACGCCATGTGGGGGTACCGGAATGAACGTTACCATCGGTTCGGCCGGGTGGCGGCGCGAATGGATGACGCCGCGCATTTCCTGCCGGCGCGGCTGACCCTGGCGGCAATTGCTCTGGCGGCGCCCCGGGTCGGCGGCAGCCCGGTTACGGCCTTGCGGATGGGGATTCGGCACCGGCACGACCATCCGAGTCCGAATTCCGGGTACGGCATGGCCGGTTTTGCCGGTGCACTGGGGGTGCGGCTCGGAGGACCGACGGTGTATGACGGGGTGTGCGAGGAATATCCGTACTGGGGGGACGGCCGGGCGGAATTGACGGTGTCGGATCTGAAACGGGCGCGGCAGCTGGCGGATACGGCGACGGTGGTGTTTGCGGGCATGCTGCTGGCGGGAGCGATAGTATGGCGGATGTGCTTTACCTGATCCGGCACGGGGAACTGCCGGAGGAATACCGGGGACGATATGTGGGACGGACCGATGCGCCGCTTTCGGAGGCGGGGCGAAGGTGGATGCGGACGCTGCCGCTTCCGGTGTTCGACGTGGTGTATTGCAGTCCGCTGCGCCGGGCGCGGGAAAGCGCCGCCGGTTTGAACTGCGCACGGGTCATTCCGGATGAACGGCTGGCGGAAGTGGATTTCGGTGAATGGGACAACCGAACTTTCGAAGAGATTGCCGCCATGGCCACCGCCGAACAGCTGGAGTGCTGGGCCCGGACGCCGGGGGCGATGGTGTTTCCGGGGGGGGAGTCGGTGGCGGCATTCCGGGAGCGGATTGCGGCTTTCCGGCGGGATTTTCAACGCTGGGAACCGGGCCCCGGCACGGCGGGCGTGGTCACGCACGGCGGGGTTCTGATGTATTGGCTGGCGGAATTGCGGGGGATTCCGGAGTCGCGGCTGCTGGAGGCGCGGGTGCCGCGCGGCGGCTGGGTGAAACTGGAGAGGACGCGGGGAGGCGTCTGGCATGAAGCATGAAGTGATTCTGGTGATCGGCGGGGCGCGCTCCGGCAAGAGTGAATGGGCGGAACATTTCGCCTGCGCGGCGGGAGAACGGCGTTATTACATCGCCACCTGTCCGGTGCTTGATGCGGAAATGGCCGACCGGGTGGCCCGGCATCGCCGGCTGCGCGCCGGGGCGAACTGGACGACGATCGAGGAACAGACCGAACTGGAAGCAGCACTGGAACAGGCCGCGGCCGCCGGTGCGGAAGCAATTCTGGTTGATTGCCTGACCTTGTGGATCAACAATCTGTTGTTTCACGATCCCGGACTGGACGAGGCGGCCATGGCGCGCCGCGCGGAAAACCTGGCGGCGTGTCTGCGGCGGCTGCCGGGGACGACGGTGCTGGTGATCAACGAGGTGGGGTTGGGATTGGTGCCGGAGTCACCTCTGGCGCGCCGGTTCCGGGATCTTTCCGGACGCTGTGCCCGGATTCTGGCGGCGGCGGCGGACCGGGTGTATTTCACCGTGGCGGGCATTCCGCAGAAAATCAAATGAGGATGGAGAAGAGACGATGCGTTTGCTGGAGGAAACTTTATCGGCCATCGTCCCGGCCGACGGTGATTACCGCGACCGGGCGCGGGAACATATTCTGCAGCTGACCATGCCGGAATGGGCGTTGGGACGGGTGTTGGACCTGGCGGTGGATCTGGCGGGCATGACCCGCGATCTGCGCTGTCCGGTCCGTCGTAAACGCATGATTCTGATGGCTGGAGACCATGGCATCGTCCGGCGCGGGGTCTGTCCGCAGCCGTCTTCGGTGACCACGCAGATGGTCCGGAATTTTGTCCGGGGCGGCGGCGGCATCAATGTGTTGAGCGGAGTTGTCGGGGCCGAGGTCATGGTCGTGGACATGGGGGTGGACGCCGACTTGTCGGATCTGGTTGCCGCGGGCCGGGTGCGGGATTGCAAGGTGGCGCGCGGGACGGCGGATTTTTCCACCGGACCGGCCATGACCCGGGAACAGGCGGTGGCCAGTCTGGAGCACGGCATCCGGCTTGCCCGGGAGCTGGCGGTGGAGACGGACGTCTTCGGTACCGGAGAAATGGGCATCGGCAACACTTCCCCCTCGTCGGCGATCGTGACCGTGCTGTCCGGCGAAACGGATCCCGCCCCGTATGTCGGCCGCGGTGCGGGACTGGCGGTCGACCGGTTGGCGCACAAGGCGGCGGTGATCCGGGAAGGCATTCTGCACAACCGCCCGGACCCCGCCGACGGGATGGATGTGCTGGCCAAGGTCGGCGGATTTGAAATCGGGGGGATTGCCGGGGTGATTCTCGGCGCGGCGAGCTGTCACAAGCCGGTGGTGGTGGACGGGTTCATTTCCAGTGCCGGAGCCTTGATCGCGGCGGCGATCGCACCGGCGTCGCGCGATTACATGATTCTGGCCCACGGCAGCGCCGAACCCG
>CASDQW010000085.1 GCA_949282965.1 uncultured Lentisphaeria bacterium | reverse complement strand
CCAGAGTTTACGGAAAAATCCGAGTGATTCCCATTTTCGGAAATAACGATGCACACTGCTGGAACTGCCATATTCTTTCGGCAGGGCTTTCCACTGAATGCCTGTGCGCAGAACATATATGATTGCCTCAAAAACCCTGCGGGATTCCATCGGTTTGCGACCACCTCCGCGTCGCCGCTGATAACTTTTTTTCGGATCACGTTTCACTTTCGGTATCAAGGGAGCTACCCGCGCCCAAAATTCATCCGATACTTCCCATGATTTGACTGCCATATTCACCTCCCGCGTTACAGAATGCAAATATAGCATAATTTTCTTGGATTTCATCTTTTATTTAGGGATAAGTTCTAACTCAACCAGCCATGATGATTCCGATTGACTGCGAAAGCATCTGGCAGTATGGAGGGGGCAGCCCGTTTCCGCTGTTCGTGCTCATCAGGTAAATATATAATACATACATAGATGAATATAAAGATAGATGAAGTATCTACCGGTGAGAAGTGTATAACATTGTTTCAGAAAAGAAAATTGTACCATGCCAGAAAAAAACATCATTATGACAAGAGAATATCAGGGGTATCAGCTCTCTCAACAGCAGCACACGTTTGAAACCAAGTATCTCGATAGAGGGATTCAAATGATCGATTCCATGTCCTCTCGTCACAGTAAAGTGTTTCAGGTCAGAATGGATTTCCGTTATCCAAAGGAAATGGAGTCAGATGGAAGCAATCAGGATTTTCAGAA
Organism: uncultured Lentisphaeria bacterium; assembly: GCA_949282965.1. Lineage (GTDB taxonomy): Bacteria > Verrucomicrobiota > Lentisphaeria > Victivallales > Victivallaceae > CALXOD01. The sequence goes on along the minus strand of CASDQW010000085.1, from coordinate 8,857 downwards.
GACATTACAGGGATTTTTAAGAGAACTGGCAAGGCAGGATGTGATCCGCAATACATGGCAAGACTGGAGCAGGTTTCGAGTCATAACCCTCATCTGCATCTGGTTCTCATGGTGGATGGGAACAAACGTCGTTGTACCGATACGTTGCATCGAATTGCTGAAAAGCATTGGGCGAATACGCTCGGTATATCGGACATCAGCGCAAACTGGTATATCCCTGCAATCACGATCCGAGACCGAACAGTTATCTGCTGGAACGTTGAGATCCCGGAGATACGAAAGAGGCGATGATTCTGCAGCTCTCGTATCTGGTCAAGGTCGATGAAAGAGATGTGACGCCGAGCCGTACCCGGAAGTTCTTCTGTAGTCAGTTCGTCAAAGATGAAGCTCTCGCCCGGGAGAAACGGGAGAAGTGGTTTCTCGCTCATCGGCAGGTCGGATGACGATGATCCCGGAAAACCTTCGATTTCCCTCCCGTCTGTGCAGGGGATCGGAGGTCTGAAACGATGATAGATTCCGCCGGGTTGTGGTGATCTGGGTTCAACGCCTGTTTTGTGCAATTTCAAAGTTCAACTTGGAATTTGCATAAGGCAAAAAGATTGAGGGCTGAAAAGGAAATAAAAAAATGTGGCAAAAATGTGGAAATTCCTGCAATGAATACAGCAAAAATCAGCTTGATTCAGGATGTGGCAGAGAAGTTGGTTTTGTGTTGCTTCTTGCTTGAAATCAGGGGGTTAAAATGGTAGCCCGGGCGGGAATCGAACCCACGGCCAACTGCTTAGAAGGCAGCTGCTCTATCCTCTGAGCTACCGGGCCTGCGTTTATAACAAAAACCATAATATGCCCTTCTTTCCTCTTTTTTCAAGTGGAAAGCCGTTATTTCAGGCACTTCAAAAGGCATTCCGCTGCCGGCAGTACAGCACTCTCCGGAAGGCTTGTCGGCAGAAAACCACCTTCGGAAAATTCCTGTCGATAGCTGTCCTGCCAGTTCGGCAGATGGCGAAACGACAAATCGTATTCCAACAACCCCGTCCCGTATTCCCGGCGCAGACGCCGTAAGCCGGATTCAAAGTCCGCGTCTTCCGCCGCATCTTCCGTATTGCAGGAGGGCAGCGGGGTCGCCAGATACAGTTCACGCAACGCAGTGGACGCGCGCAATTTTTCCAGGATCAGCGCCAGCAAGCGCAGGTTTTCCCACTGCGCCAGCGACCGGTTCCGGCTACGCGGCGGCGGTATTACAATGGCTGTGTCCGCCGGACTTCCCCCCAGGCGGGGCAGCAGCGTCGGCAGTGTATCCAGTAAGCGATTCCCGGACTCTGTGCCGATTTCATCCCATGCATAAAACTCCAGTTCCCATCCCCGCTGTCGGCAGAGCTCCGCCAGATGACGGCTGAAACGATTCCGACCGGTTCCAAAGTCCTCCGCGATCACCAGTAACCTGGAAGGCGCATGCAATTTGTGTTCAATCGTTTTCGGCAGTTCCCAGGCCCGCAACTGATGCAGCCCCGGACGCCGCAGAATCGGAATAATCCGTTCGCCGCGGGAGCCGCACAAGCCTTCCGGTGTGGCGGTCAGGTCAGCGGGCAGGGCCGTTACCGGCAGAAAACGAACGGTCTCACGGGAGAAAACAAAGTCCGGAATCGCCAGCTCGTACTCCACCGTCAAGCCGTCAACCAGTTTTTCGCCGGACAACGGATGGTGGAGTTTCTGCATCACGTCGGGCGCAAAACGGTCCAGATGCGGTTCCGGCTTGGCGGCAAGTCGGAAATAACGTTCTTCTTCCGGAAACTGTTCCTGCGGATGATCCGGGCGCCGCCGCAGCCGGACCTGAAGCGGCAATGGCAGGCCGGAACTCAGTTCCACATCCATTCCGGCATTCTCGTCATCGTAGAGGGTCAGCGGCAACCAGAGTTTCAGCGATACGGCGGGATCCAGCGAAACCTGTTCATAAGGCATCCGCTGAAAACGCATGTCCTGGGAACTGGAAATGCCGCTTTCCTGCACCTGATGATTGTACATGGCCGGAGCGCGCAGCACCGGTAGCGGCAGCCAGTCCGTATCGTGCGGAATCAGCGTCAGATCGCTTTCCCCCTCATGGGGTAGAATCAGGGCCGGGAGCTGGTTTCCGGGCAGTCTTTCTCCCTTGAGCAGCCAGTCGAACGCAAGGCCGGCAGGCTTCAGAACCTGATAGGATTCCAGGTCGCGGCGTTCGAGTTTGCCGGGGTGCAGCAGGTAACGATCGTTGCGCATGACCAGCGGATATTCGCCGCCATCGCGCCGCCGGCTTGCCAGCAGTCGGGCGGGATACCCCGGGGCGAAGTCGTCGTCGATCAGCGGCAGAAATTCGGATTCCCCGGGTTTCTGCCAGGAGGCGGAAACCGTGCTGGTGACCCGACTTTTGTGATAATAGAGTTCAAACGGATGCAGGCCGCGGGACAATTGTATCCGGCAATGCACCGGTTTCACTTCTGAGGGGGCGGCGACACCGAAACGGCTCAGAACGGTTTTCCCATCCAGACGGAGCAGGGAAAGCGAATTGCAAACTACGGAAAATTCATATTCTCCATCCCGGGGAACCAGCAGGTTTCCGGTGTAACGGATGGCGAAATTGCCGTCGGAATCGAATGGACGTTTCGGCAGATTGATCTCCCGGGCGAGGCCGTCGCCGCGTAGTTGATGCCGGGGATTGTTGAACACATCAAGAATTTCCCGTTCCGGGGCGCCGGCGGATTCCGTTTCCGCCTTGTTCAGATCCTGACGCCAGCGTTTACGGATGTTTTCGGTATTGCGCAGGGTGGCGATGCGTCGGCTGTACAGATACCGTTGGTGGAGCGGGAAAAACCAGATCGGCTGCTGGTAGCCGGGCCGATAGCGCCAGCGCGGCCGGACGGCTCTGCTTTTCTGCTGGAGCATACGCATTTTCATGGTTTTTTCGTTCAGGTAATAGTTGCGGGGACGCCAGATTTCTCCCGGATAATGACAGAACAGTGTCGGGCCGGTCAGGGTTTCCCGAAACAGGCGCTCCAGGCTGAGGGCGTTGCTGTTCCACTGGCGCGTGTAGCGTGTCTGGTATTGATTCCGGCGGTTTTCCAGCCAAACCTCTTCAGAGGGAGCCAGATTGCGGGCGTTAACGATGCGGATGCGCAGTCGTTCCGGATCCGGCGACGGGCCTTCCACCGGCGGGGGAGGGGGAGGACAGTGTCCGTAATAGAGAAACAACATATCGTCCGCTCCCGGCGGAAGCAGCAGAATGCCGTTGCCCTCGGCCAGAAAGCCGGCGATATTTTTTCCTGCTTCATTGACGACTTCCACTCCGGTTCCGGGCAGCACCGGCAGCAGCAGCCGCCGGAGATCCACCATCGTATAAACGCCGGGCAAATCCCGCTGAATTTCCAACCGATACGGCGCATCCGGGCGATGCCAGGGGGTGATTGGAGCGGCGTCGGGTCGCGCTTCGGGCTGCCAGACGGAGACGGAGTCCGGCGTGCGTGCGAAAACCTGCGGCAATGCCAGCAAACTGATACTGAGAAACAACAGCAGAATTTTCATCGGTCAGTGCTCCGTTCTTTCCAATTTAAATGCGACATCCAGCCGGAAGGGCGGCAAGGGGAGCCACAGCGGGCCTCCTGGATGCTGCAGCGGGCTTCGGAATCGTTCCGCTCCGGTGAGGGGATCGACAAGGCGCAGCAGATACGTTCCCGGTTCCAGAGGGGTATCCAGATAGAGCGTCAGACGCTGTGCTTCGGGATATTCCTCCGGCGCTTCCGGATAGATGAACATCGGCTGGCGGCAGAAGGCCCAGCCGTAGACATGGCTCCGGTCGCCGACGGCCAGCGCCTCGTAGCGGGTTTCCGGCATGGGCGGCAGCAACTGCGGTGTGAACCGTCCGCCGAAGCGGTATTGCGAGGGAATGTCCGGCGCTTCGGCGGGAATTCCGAATACCGGCGCCTGCAACGGAAGCAACGGGTCCCAGCGCAGACAGGGTGGTTCCAGCGGCTTCATTCCGGCGGGACGCAGGTCGAGGCCGCGGATGAATTCGGCAAAGCCCCGGTAATGCTGGTAATGGTTGAAAATATGCACGAAGTCGTGCCACCAGAGGAACGGCGTTCCGGCCTGGCGCTTGAAGAAGGAACTCCACAAGCCGCCATGGATGTCGGCGAGGATTTTTCCGTTGTCGCCGCCGAGGGATGCCCCGCCGTATTCGGTGATCAGAACCGGCTTGGGGAAGTGCATGTTGGCCTCCTGCTGCCGCATCTGATCGACGATGTGAACGCTCATGGAGCGATAGGCGTCGCCGGCCCAGTGAGTGTGTTCCGGGATTTCAAAGATGTCGCGATACATGAGATTGCGGCGCCAGTCGCTGCAGACGTGCGTGGTGATCGGATGGTTTGCCTGACTCCAGCGGCGGTATTCGGCGGCGGTCTCTGCGTGCCAGCGGGCGGCGGAACCGTCGGCATAGCGGTCGCGGAAGCCGGAGACGAGGTCGACTTCGCTCCACAATTCGACCGCCATGATGCGGGGATCCGCCCCCCAGCGGGCGGCGATGTAGCGGTTGCGTTTTGAGTTGTATTTTTTTACCTTCGGGTCGGTGAAAAAGGTTCCGGCGTCTTCCAGGAAACCGCCGTTGGCGGCGGCAAAGACCCCCTGTGAGTTAAAGGGATTGTCGTTCCACTCCTGGTCGGAATCCATGGAGGTCTTGCCGTGGTTGTCGAGGACCAGGTTGAGCCGGATGCCGTGCCGGCCCGCCTGCTGCAGCAGATAATCAAGGCGCCAGGCGTTGGCGAGATTGTAGCGGCCGAGACCATAATAGAACTGCCGGGCGGAATCCCATTCGATGGCGCAGGTCCAGGAGGCCATCCAGACTTCGACAGCGGTGATGCCGTTTTCGCCGCAGCGTTCGAAGTATTCGTCATAGTCGTAGGTGCCGCGGTCCGGGAGGTGGCCGAAGCGGAAACGGTATTCGCTGCGCAAGTCAATGTTGGTGTGGATGTTCAGCCCAACCGGATAGAAGAAGTCCCCATTGCTGAACTGAAAATAGGAGGGATTGCGGCGGGAAACCTCGACGAACCCCTTTTCCCGGCTGTCATGAATCCGGACCGGGCGCCACGGTGTCGACAATTCCGCGGCGCGTCCCGGCGTCTTGTCGTGGACCACCAGGCGGAGTTCGTATTCGCCCGGCGCGGCGGGGGTGAAGCGGAAGGCCCAGTAGGGTTCTCCCACCGGTTTGACAATTTCCATTACGTGGCGCAGTTCGCGCCGGAAATCGCGGGTGTAGAAAGCCGGATAGCGATGGATTGCCGGATCGTCTTTCCGGCGAAATTCGAAATCGACTTCGATTTCATCGGGATCAAACGGGTTGAAATATTCCCGGGTGAGACGGAACCGGCTCTCCATCTGGACGAATTTCGCCCCTTCCGCGGGGAGTTTCCAGTCCAGCACCGCCAGCGGGACATGATGCCGCTGCCCGGTCCGGTCCAGGTTACGGCATTCCAGCACATATTCGCCCGGTGCTCCGTCGTACAGGGAAACGCCCGCCGCAAAAATGCCGACGGCGTAATCCGCACTCCAGGCCGCCGCATGTCCGACCGGCAGCCAGTGGCGGCCGGGTTCATCGAGCCGGACCGAACAGGTTACCGGAACGCTGGGCGTGAATTCGAATTCCTGTTCGCTGCGGAACCAGTAGCCGTCCTTGTCCTTGACGAAGAGTGTGCCCCGCACCGGTCCCGGACCGGATCGGAGGAGGAGTTCCATGCGCAGCTCTCCGGCCTCAAAGGCGTCGCGCCCCGGGCGGAAGCTTTCGCGCCGTTCCTCCCGGTAGAGCTGGATCGAACCGGGTAGTTGAAACGTGGCGGTAACCACGCCGTTTGGGTCGGGGGACACCGGGCGGCGGGCATCCTGCGCCGAGTCGAGCAGCCAGCCGGGCTCAGCGGCGGCGATGGCGGCAGCGGTGAACAGGACCAGCAACAGTAGTGGTAATTTGTACAGCATGGCATCTCTTTCTGAAAATTGTAACGGAAATAACGGCGGGTGCCATCGATTTATTTTTCCCGAGTTGCGGGATTTTGAAAAAATACTGAAAAATATTGGATGTTGAAAAATAATCCCGTCGCCGCGGCGTTTTTCCGGACAAACCGCTCCCGATCCACGCGGAATGTACGAAATATAGCCGAAATAAAAAAGACCATGAAAGAGATTCGCTTTGACGGGGCCGACACGCTGACCGCGGCATTCATCGCTCGCCATGACGGAGTCTGTGCCTGCCGGGTGTTTTCCCGGCGGCAGACGGTGTTTTATGTGTTGCTTGCGCTCGGCTGGCTGCTGTTGCTCAAATACCGCTGGGATGTGTTTGTGCTGCTGACTACGGCGATTTTTGCCTTCTGGTATTTCTGTGCGGCGTTTTTCCGCTGCGGCGCGGCCGTTTGCGCACTGCGCGGTCGGGATGATAGTGCGGTGTCTCCGGAGGAGCTTGCCGCGTTGCAGGAGGCATCACTGCCGGTTTACACCATTCTGGCGCCACTGTATCATGAAGCCAGCATCGCCGGAAAACTGCTGCGCGCCATCGATCAGCTGGACTATCCCCGGGAAAAGCTGGATGTCAAACTGCTGCTGGAGGCGGACGACTCCGAAACCCTGGAAGCGATTCACCGCGCAGGCGTGCCGGAATATTGTGAGGTGATCATCGTACCGGATACGCTGCCGCGAACCAAGCCGCGCGCCTGCAATTACGGCCTGGCGGCGGCGCGGGGGGAATTCTGCGTGATTTTCGACGCCGAAGACCGGCCCGAGCCGGACCAGTTGAAAAAGGCGCTGGCGGTGTTCCGCCGGCCCGGTTCGGAGAAGGTGGCCTGCGTGCAGGCGAAACTCAATTACTTCAATGCCGACTACAACTGGCTGACGCGCTTTTTCACGGTGGAATATTCCGTGAATTTCGACCTGATGCTGCCCGGCATGCGCCGGTTCCGCCTGCCGTTGCCGCTGGGGGGGACCTCCAATCACTTCCGGACCGCGCTGCTGCGGGAGATCGGCCCGTGGGATCCTTTCAACGTCACCGAGGACTGCGACCTCGGGCTGCGCATTTACGAAGCAGGATACGAAACCGGTCTGGTGGACTCCACCACCTGGGAGGAGGCCAATTGCCGGCTGGGCAACTGGCTGCGGCAACGTTCGCGCTGGGTCAAGGGATTTATTCAGACTCATCTGGCGCATGGGCGGCATCCCCGGCGGATGCTGCGGCTGCTGGGCTGGCGCGGGGCATTCGGCAGCTATCTTGCGGTGGGAGGCAGCGTGCTGATGATGCTGACCAATGTGATTTACTGGGGGATTATGCTGGTGTACGGGGTGCTGCTGTTGCATGCAATGGCGCACGGGGTGCCGGCTCGTGAAGTGATCGTGGGGCCGTGGACCGGGCCGGAAGTGTATCAGGGGATTTCCATTGGGCGCTTTTCGTTTCAGGCGTGGCCGCTGGTGTACGCGGGGGCGGCGGAAAACGGTTTCTGGGCGCTGCTGTCGCAGGTGTTTTTCGTGGTTGGGGCGGTGCTGCTGCTGGCGAATGTCGGATTTGTGGCGATCGGCGTGGCGGCCTGCTGCCGCCGCCGGTTTTACCGGTTGATTCCGATGGCGCTGCTGATGCCGTTTTACTGGCTGCTGATTTCGTTCGGAGCGTGGAAGGGGTTTATTCAGCTGTTCACCCGGCCGTTCTACTGGGAAAAGACCCGGCATGGGCTGGTCGTGGAAGAATCTGGAATCGGGGAGACGATCGGATGAAGAATCGTTTGTTCATTTATATATCAGGAGTGCGCCCATGAAGAAAACGTTCACGTTGATCGAACTGCTGGTGGTAATTGCGATTATCGCCATCCTGGCCGGAATGCTCATGCCGGCGCTCAACAAGGCGCGAGTCAAGGCGCGCGACACCAGCTGCATCAACCAGCTGCGTCAGATCGGTATGGGAGTGGAACTGTATCGCGGCGATTACAATGACCGTCTGCCGCCATGGATTTCGACTTTGTATTCCTCGTACCTGAGTACGGTGAAGATCTACCGCTGTCCGCGGGACACCAATCCGGACGGGACTGCTCCGGCGGAATGGAGTTCATGGGTCGGTACGGAATTTATCGGCGCCTACGACCGGATCGGCAACCACGGCAAGTACGGGAGTGATCCCAATCCGGATGTGGAAGGGATCAGTTACTTCTATGAATTCAACGAATCGCCCTGTTACTGGAAATCCGACGGCAGCCGCAGCTGGAACGAAGTGAAATCCGAGGATGTGCGTATCGGCAAAAATCCGTATTTTCCGGAGATCCGCTATGCCACGGTGCTGACGACTTTTCCGGTGGTGCGGTGTTCCTTTCATCTGGATTCCAGCGGCAAACAGCCGGTGACGAATTTGTCCTATGCGGGCAATGTTTTCTACAGTTTTCTGGAGTGGGAAACCGGGAGCTGGACCTTGTAAGCAGGCGAGGATATGAATCTTACGGAAATATGGCGGAAACTTTTTTCTTCGCCGGCGGAGGCGGTGGACCCGGAGATTTTCGGACATCCTCTGGCAAAATCCACCGAATGGACAGCGCTGTCGAACTTTGCACCGTCCTACTGCTCGCAGCGCCTGCTGCCGACGGGCCGGGAGGGGGGATGGATGTTTGTCCGTACCTGGGTGGTGCGTTACGGTATGGGACTGCTGGCTTTGGCAGTGATCACTCTGGGGATACTGGCGGCCCTCTATCTGGATCGGGGGCGTGGGCGAATGGACTGGAGCTTTCTGCTGTTCTGGGGGATTTTAGGTCTGCTGGGCGCCGGGATGTTCGGCTGGCAGCACCGGCGGATTCCCCATTATGAGGTGTTTGACGCCACTGAG
>CASDQW010000084.1 GCA_949282965.1 uncultured Lentisphaeria bacterium | reverse complement strand
GCGGGTTTACGCCCCACACCCCCCCCCCCCGCCCGCGCCGCCGCGCGCGGCCCCACCGTCATCCGCGGGGCCCCCCCCGCAAACCCGGGGGGGGCTTCCCCGCCCGCCGCCCGCTCCACCCCCAGCCGAACCGCCGCTTCGGCGGCCAGAAACGCGTTCCGCCGCTGAAAGCCGATCAGTCCGGGAAATGCGGCGTCCGCATCCGCCGTCGCGAATGCCGTCGCCGCCGGATGTCCGGTAAACCATCCGGGCGGCACCCGGTCTTGAAAATAAAGCAGCCGCCCGCACTGTCGGGCGAAACGATGAAAATTCTCCCGCAGGGCCGCTTCTCCACCCACGCTCCAGGCATGATCATCATCCGCATTCGGAACCACCCCGAGCCACGGATGCAGCGCCGTATGCGTACCGTCGCTCTCGTCCGCCTCGGTGATGAAGACTTCCCCATCCCCCGCATGACCGGAAGGCAATCCCGGAACCATTCCGCCGATCAGATAGCCCGGATCCCGCCCGCAGCTGCGCAGAATGTGTACCAGCAATGCGGTAATGGAGGTTTTGCCATGCGCTCCGGAAACCGCCACCGTACGCGGATAATGGCCGGTAAGCAGCCCCAGAAATTCACCGCGCCGGATCTCCGGAATCCCCAAATCCCGCGCTCTTTGCCGTTCGGGATTATCCGGCGGCACGGCAGAGGAGTAGATCAGCCGGTCCGCATCCTCCGGCAGCTGCTCCGCCCGATGCCCGGCGTAAATGACGGCGCCCGACGCCGACAGCGCCGCGGTTTTGGCATTGAGTTCCCGATCTGATCCCACCACCGCGATTCCGCGCTCCAGCGCAATCGCAGCAAGCGGCGCCATCCCCGCGCCGCCGATTCCGACAAAATAGAGCTTCTTCATCATTCCCTGTCGGCGCCGTTCCCTTCCATCCGCTCCGCCGCAGCCACCGGATTTCCCGAAAAAACGGCTCCGTCATTTTTCCGTTATTTTTCCGTCATTTTCACAAGTTGTTTACTTCGAATCAGATTTTCTCTTATTCACGCGACTCGGACATGCACTTTTTCAGATACGCCACATCTGCTGCCCCCAGACGAGTGGTGGCAGCGACATCGTGCTCCACCGGATAAAAACCGCAGCAATATTCGCAGAAAAGATTCAGCGTCCCGGCATACCCCACCCGTCGCAGCTCCGCCAGCAGCCGGGGAACATTCAGCATGCCGTCCTTGAGCGGCACCCAGGTAATCCGGTAACTCAAACGCCCATCTTCGGCGGAAACCACCGGTTCATAACGGGGACTTTTCACATTGACGCCATGCAGGTAAGTTCCAATGATGTCCAGCGCCATGCCGACCGGTTCCCCCGCCGCCGCCAGATGGCCGGGGTCGAACTGCACGCCCAGCACCGCCGGATCGAAGCCCTCCAGCAACCGCATCACCGCGCTGGCATTGGCCTCCAGGCAGAACCCGCCGCTGTGAAACTGCAAACTTCCCCGCAGGTTTCGGCGCGCCAGCTGTTTTTCCAATCCGGCCAAATCGCGCCGGGCCTGCGCGAAACGCTCGGGATACGGTCGCCCGTCCAGCCGCAGAAACCCCAGCCGGACCCGTTCCACCCCGATATCAGCGGCGGCGCCGAAGACCCGGTCGGCGGCATTGTCGGCGCAAACCGCATCCGTCACCAGGGTTCTCAGGGAAAGTCCGGCGGCATCGAACACCGCCTTGATCGTGGGCAGCTCCCGGGCCGCATTGTCGGGGGTGATCTGCGATTCCCGCCGGCACACCACGTCGCCGCCGTCCACGCCGAGCGTCCGCAAAGTCGCGGCGATTTCCTGATACGGCAGGAACTGGCACCATTTGCAAAAAGCCGTCAAGTCGTACATGGCATTCGTTCTCCTGTTTCTATGAGACACACAATATAACCGGTTCTCCGCATGCCGTCAAATCCGTCCGGCCCTCCACCTGGGACCACTGTGGATTTTTCTCCGGGAACCGCCGGAAAACGGCATTGCATTTTTTCGAACCGCCCGTTATATTCTGCCGCAGCATACCGGACTGAACCAGGAGGAGTCATTCATGCCAGCCGCCATCGATGCCGTTTTGCCGTGTTCATTTTATCCGATTCTGCCCAACCGCGTCTGGCGTTCCTATCAGGGCGGGCGGATCCTGGACGAACTGAATGGCGCAGCGGAGCCGGCCGACTCGCATTTCCCGGAAGACTGGATTCTCTCGGACACCTTCGCGGTCAACCCGGGACGGGAACCGGAAGGCGTTTCCCTGCTGGAGCGACAGGGCCGTCCCGTCCGTTTCACCGATCTGGTGGCGGCGGAACCCGAACGAATACTGGGACCGGAACATTGCCGGACCTTCGGACTCCGGGCCGGATTTCTGCTGAAATTTCTGGATTCCGCGGTACGGCTGCAGCTCCAATGCCATCCGACGGCGGCATTTTCCCGGCAGCACCTGAACGCCAATGCCGGCAAAACGGAAGGCTACGTCATTCTCGGACACCGGCCGGACGTTCAGCCGATTCTGTATCTGGGGTTTCAGCATCCCGTCGATCCGAAGGAATTCCGGCGGGCAGTCGCCATGCAGGACCGGGAGGCCATGCTGCGCGGCTTTGAACCCATTCCGGTCCGGCGCGGCGACGTGTTTCTGGTGCCCGGCGGGCTGCCGCACGCCATCGGCGCGGGGATTTTCATGATTGAAATCATGGAACCGACCGATTTCGTGGCACGGCTGGAATTCGAATGCGGCGGTTACACCCTGCCGGAAGCGGCGCGTTTCATGGGGCGCGGTCTGGATTTCGGGCTGTCGATGCTCGACTTCACCCCCCGTTCCGTGGCGGAGATCCGGGAGCGCTTTTTCCTGCGCCCGGTACCTGCCGACCGGCAGCCGGGCGGGGAACGTCAGGCGCTGTTTCATCCGGGCAACACACCGTGTTTCCGCGGCGACCGGCTCCGGGTCGACGGGACGCTGACGGTGGCGACGGACAGTTTCGCGGTTCTGATCGTCACCGGCGGCGAAGGCCGGATTGAAGCCGACGGCGAGGAGCGGAAACTGCGTTATGGAGACCGGCTTTTCCTGCCCTTTGCCACTCGGTCATTCCAGCTGCGCGGGCGCCTCGAAGCCTTTCTTGCCTGCCCTCCCGCCGTTCCATGAGCCTCTTTCGCTTCAGGAAAAAGATCGGCCAAAAACAAAAATTGCATATGCAAAAATAAAATTCCTGATGTATAGTACCACCGCCAACAACCGGAAAGGTGCCGAATGTATCAGAAAATGGTCGATTATCTGGAGGCGGCAATCATCAGCGGCCATCTGAAGCCGGGCAGCCGCCTGCCGACGCTGCGCCGGCTGTGCGCCCAGTTTTCGTTGTCCATGGGAACCGTGCAGCGCGGTCTCGCCGTTCTGGAAACACGCGGTCTGGTGGAAGGGCGGCGGGGGTCCGGCGTCTATGTCCGGGAATCGCTACGGGAACGCAGCACGGAAGGTGCGCGCATCGCCGTGCTGGCCGAATCCGCCAACGTGGAGGTCAGTTATTGCGCGCACGCGCTGCGCGGCGTGCAGGAGGTGGCGGAAGCGAACAACTGTGCATTGACCTTGTATTTTGTCCGGTCGAGCAATCTGCTGGAAAAGCTGCAGACCGCTTCTGAAAAAGCCGAATTGCTGTTGCTCCTGGGAGCTTACGACGGCCAGATCGCCGAATTGAATCCAAACCTTCCGGCGGTGGGACTGGAAATTCACCGCGATTACAACGGCAGGATGTCCACCGTCAGCATGGATCCGGTCCGGACGGCGGAGCTGGCCGGCGAATATTTCCGCGCCCGGAACATTCAACGGGTGGTGGTGTTTACGCAGCACATCCCCTGCCACCTCTTCCGCTGCGACGTATTCGAAAATCTCTGGCGCAGTTCCGGCGGCGAATGCCGTCGCTTCGTCGAACCGGTCTACGCGTCCTGCGCTATGCCGGAACTGAGTCCGGATGAAGGCATTCTCTTCAGCTCCGGCACCTACCAGCAGCGGCTCGCCGTTCATTACCGGGAACGAACCGGACATGATCTGCGTAATGACTTCACGCTGCTTTCCATCGACGGCAAATCACTGCTGGTTCCCGGTTATCTGCCGGTCAGCACCATCACCACCGACTGGGTGGAAGCCGGGCGGATGACTATGCAGGAATGTCTGCGGCGACTGCGCTTTCCCGGCAGTCCGGCCCGGCGTCTTTACGCCGGAGTTTATCCCTGTTATCTCTGAACCTCTCGAAGCTGTGAAAAACACTTTTTTTTCGGAAAAGTCTTGTTTTTTTATTGAGATTATATTATAATATAATAAAACAATAATACAATTGGTGCACATTAAAATAACGTTCTTCTTTTCTTGTCTTAATTTTTCAACGCCGCCACGCGTTGCCAGTTCAACCAGCAACTACAACCGGGGATCATGAAACCAGCCATGAAAAAGCCATTCACGTTGATTGAACTTCTGGTGGTGATCGCGATCATCGCGATTCTCGCTTCCATGCTGCTGCCCGCGCTCAACCAGGCGCGGGAAAAGGCGAAAACGACAAAGTGTCTGAGCAATCTTCGTCAATTTGGTCTGGGAACCAGCATGTATCAGGCCGACTTTGATGACTACTTTCCGCCATACAAACAGGAGGGGTCCGATTATCTGCTCTCCGGGCTGCTGATCCGGGGCAAATACACCACCGGGCGCGTTTATCTGTGCCCGTCGCTGGTGCTGCCGGCCTCCACCTCCGGCAAGGGGCTGGAACACACCGTTTTCAATACCGCCGACGGCCCGGCGGGGACCGCCCTCTACCGGGTGAGCTACGGTACCAACTACCAGTTCATCACCGGCAGCAAACAGAGTGGCGGCGACGCCAAGACGCCCGCCAAGCTGAACCAGATCCGGCGCCCGTCGAATACGGTGTATGCCGGCGACACCCGGGAGGGAACGGTCGAAAACGGCTATGCCAATCTGCATCCGGTCCAGGGAGACAAAGCCAACACCGGTTATCTTCATGCCCGCCACGCCAGCGGCTTCAATATTCTCTGGGTCGGCGGCAATGTCTCGCATGAACGGGTGCCCAATGCCCTGCAACCATACGGCGGCCGCTTTGCCAACGGCTGGAACTCCGTTCCGAATGACAGCGATAAAAACCTGTGGGACCGGTATTGATGTTCAAGCGCTTTCTGCTCGGTCTCCTGCTGCTGTCCACCGGAATCGGCGCCGCCGAAAACCCCGTAGCCCTGACCCGCCCCGACGGCAAAGCCAACTGGAATCTCGGCCGCAACGGACAGGCGAAAATTGCAGACGAACGCCTGATCATCGACGACGGTTCGCCGGAACAGGGCGCTTATGCCGGAACTTTCGCTCAGCCGGTCGTCCCCGGGCGCTGCTATCGGGTTGAAGCCCGTCTGGAAGCGGCATCCACGACCAATCGCTCCACGGTGGGGGGACTGTATGTGCATTTTTACGGCTCCGACGGCAAGTAGCTGCCGGGCCGGTATCAGCTTTCCATCCCCTACAGTACGCACGGAGAAAAGCCGGTTTTTCTCGTCGCCCGGGCGCCGGAGGGAGCGGCCACGCTACGGATTTCGCTGCGGACGTTCGCCGCACCCTGCAGCCGGATCACGCTCCGGGCGCCGGTCCTGACGGAAATTCCGGAAGCGGAATTTGAAAAACAGAAAGATTTGCTGCCGGATTTCGGACAGGATTTTCCGCCACCGTCTGCCGCAGAAATCGCGGCCCTGGCGGAGCAGCTGCCGGACCGCCCTTTTGCACCGTTGCCGCCACCGTCCGACCGCACGTTCTGGGACCGCGCCGCCACGCAATTCGAACGCCGGCAGGAACTCCTCCAGCTGGCGGAAAAGATTCTGGACGAACCGGTACAGACGATTACCCGGGAATTGTATCAAAACAGTTACAAGGATCCGGACGGCCCTTACCGTTACCGGAAACTCTATCACCAACGCAGCGAACAGCTGGCGGCGCTGGCGCTGGCGGAATGCCTGGAAAACCGCGGCCGCTTCCTGCCGAAAATCCGGGAACTGGCAACATCCATTCTCGACGAACCGACCTGGGTCATGCCGCATCACGACCGCGACGGCATCAATATTTCCGGAAAACGGATCACCATTGATCTGGGGTCATCCGCCCGGGGGGCGTTGCTGGCCACCATCCGCCGGACCTTTGCCGACTCCCTGTCGGAAAAACTGCGTCAACGCATAGCGGAACGGATTCAGGAAAGGCTGCTGATTCCGTTCCGCCGCTGCGTTTCCACCGGCCGGATCGCCGGGGGATTCAACTGGGTGCTGGCGTTGAATAACTGGGGCGCCGTCTGCAGCTCCAATCTGGCCTGTGCCGCCATCACGCTGGAACTGCCGAAAACGGAAACGGCGCAGATTCTGCTTGGTGTCCGGTACTGCATGAGCCAATATCTGCAGTCCATTCCCGCTGACGGCTATTGCAACGAGGGAATCGGTTACTGGAACTACGGCTTCGGGCACTACATGATGTATGCCGCAGCGCTGTATGAATGGAGCGGCGGAGTCATTGATGAGTTTCACCGTCCGGAAGCCGTGCGCATGGCGCGATTTGTGGATCGGTTCGAAATGCAGGGACGCCGGTTTCCGGCGTTTTCGGACACCTCCATGACCAACGGCGTCAAGCCCTTCAACGAGCTGGCGGCGGCCCGCTTCTACGGCTGTGCCAGCCGCAGGAATCCATTCTGGATCAACGATTTTCTTCCGCAAAGCGCATTGGCGCTGCGGTTGCTGGTCGATCCGGAAACGCCCCCTGCGGGAAGCGGGAAACTGCCGTTGCGGGACTTTTTTGAAATTTCCCAGATTCTGATTTGCCGCACCGACGGCGCAGTCCCGTTGAGCCTCGCCGCCAAGGGCGGGCACAACGCCGAACAGCACAACCATAACGATGTCGGCAGCTATGCCGTTCAACTCGGCAGTCTGGCGGCGGTCTGTGATCCCGGCGGCGAGGAATATCACGCCGGCACGTTTACCGCCAGGCGCTATCAGAGCGATCTCATCAACTCGCTCGGGCACCCGGTACCGAAACCGGACAATACGCTGCAATCTCCGGGCGCCGCCTTCGCCGCCGAACTTCTCGAACGCAGTCTCTCACCGGAAGCGGATCGACTGCGCCTGAATCTGCGTCGCGCCTACGAGCTCCCCGGCCTGGAACTGCTGGAACGGGATTTTGAATTCCGCCGCACCGGAGCACCGGGCGTTGTCGTAACCGATCGTTTCCGCTTCGCCGCCCCCCGGCCTTTTGAAACCGCCGTTATCACGGTGGCATCCTTCCGGATCGTGGACGATCAAACCATTGAATTTTTCAATGACGACTATCGGCTCCGGCTGCGCATTCACAGCGAACCTGTTCCGGTCCGCATCACCGCAGCGCCGCTCCGGGCCCGGCCGATGACCGCCGGAATCACACCGGTCCGCATCGCGCTGACTCTGACCGAACCGGTCGCAGCAGGCACCATCCGGCTGGAATACACGCCCCTGCCGTGATCCACCCCCTTCTGGCAACAAGCCAGCGGACATGCCCTGACGCCTCCTGCCGGGGATCCGAACAAAAAAAAGACCAACCGCAAAACGGCTGGTCTTTTCTTCACTCAAAAAGTGGCATCCCCACGGGGATTCGAACCCCGGTTGCCGGGATGAAAACCCGGTGTCCTAGGCCTCTAGACGATAGGGACAACCTCAACACGCCTTTAATATAGTGTACATCACTTTTTTTGCAAACTGAAATATATTTTTTTTTGAAAAATTTGAATTTCTCCACTGCGAGCCGTGTCGACCGGGTGAAATTTCGCCGCAGAGAGGGTGTCCCCGCCTTGCTTTTTCAGTGGAGACGGTGTACTTTGGAAAGAACACTGCATCATCCGGAAGGAGACCCCCGAAATGTCGAATTGCCAGGAAATGCCGCCGCTGATGATTCTATGCGGCGGGCGGGGCACCCGCCTGCGCGATGTAACCGAACTGCTGCCCAAACCGATGGTCCCCATCGGTCCTCAACCGATCGTCTGGCACATCATGAAATGCTACGCCGCTTTCGGCGTGCGGCGGTTCATCCTCTGCCTGGGTTACAAACGCGAGGAATTCGTCCATTACTTTCTCAATTTCCGGGCGCTGACCTCGGACATCACACTGCATCCCGGCGCCCCCGGCGGCATTCGTTACGCCGGAGCCTGCCCCGAGGCGGAATGGGAAATCACCCTGGCCGACACCGGCCCGGACAGCTGCACCGCCACCCGGATCCGGCTGGCGGCCCGGCATCTGCAACCGGCGGACTCGTGTTTCTTCCTGACCTACGGCGATGCGGTCGCGGACATCGACATTACGGCGGTGCTGGAACGCCACCGCGCGGGCGGACAATTGCTGACAGTATCGGCGGTGCATCCGGAAGGACGTTTCGGAGAAATGCGCTTCGACGGCGACCGGGTGTGCGGCTTCACGGAAAAACCGGCCCGGACCGAGGGCTATATCAACGGTGGCTTCATGGTGATGGAAAAAGCCTTCATCGACCGGATGATTCCTGCGGACCGGGACGTCTTTCTCGAAGCCGAACCGATGCGCGCCGCGGTAGCGGCCGACGAACTCAACGCCTACCGCCACGAAGGCTTCTGGCAGTGCATGGATACCCCCCGGGAATACACGCTGCTTAATGAAATGTGGAAAAACCGCTGCGCCCCCTGGGCCCGGTTCTGGACGGACGCCCGACCGGAGGCCGCATCATGATGTTCGGAGACATTTACCGGGATCGCCGGGTGCTGATCAGCGGGCATTCCGGATTCAAGGGGGCGCATCTGGCCTGCTGGCTGGAACAGCTCGGGGCGAAGGTCTGCGGATATTCCCTGCCGCCGATCACGGAACCGGCGCTTTTTCCGCACCTGGAGCTGCCGGTCGCATCGGTCTGGGGCGACCTGCGCAATCGCCTGAAACTGCGTAAGGCGTTCTTGAAATTCCGTCCGGAAATCGTCTTTCATCTGGCGGCGCAGCCGCTGGTGCGGGCCTCTTTCCGCAATCCGGTGGAGACCTTTGAAATCAACGTTCAGGGCACCATTAACCTTCTCGAGTGCTGCCGCGCCTGCGATTCGGTACGCGCGGTAATCGTCGTCACCAGCGACAAATGCTACCGGAACCGGGAAACCACCACCGGATACCGGGAAACCGACCCCATGGGCGGATTCGATCCGTACAGCGCTTCCAAGGGGTGTGCGGAACTGGCGGCGGCCTGTTACCGGGATTCCTTTTTCACGCCCGGAGGGCGCGTGCTGCTGGCGACCGCGCGCGCCGGTAACGTCATCGGCGGCGGCGACTGGGCCGAAGATCGGCTGGTGCCCGATCTGATCCGCGCCGCAGCGGCCGGACGAGTGGAAATGCTGCGCCGCCCCGATGCGGTCCGCCCCTGGCAGCATGTGTGGGAGCCGCTTTCCGGCTATCTCTTGCTGGGGCAGAAACTGCTGGAAGGGCGGAAGACGGCGGCGACCGCCTGGAATTTCGGTCCGGCGGAGGAGGATGCCGTTTGCGTGCGGGATGTCGCCCGGAAACTCTCCGCCGCCTGGCCCGCGGTCCGGTTTGAATGCGTCGCCGCCCCGTCCGGCCCCCACGAGGCCGGTCTGCTCCGGCTCGACTGTCGCCGCGCCCGGCGGCGACTCGGCTGGCAGCCGGTCTGGGATCTGGAGACGGCGCTGAAGCGGACGGCGGACTGGTATCGCGCCTTTTATGAACAGGGAGCCGTGCGGACCCGGGAAGATCTGGAAAATTATGTCGCCGCGGCGAAGGAAAAGGATTTAGTATGGACTCACTAGAAGAGCTGCGCGCTGAAATCATGGAAAAAGTCGCGCACTATTGCCGCTTGCGTCACGATGCCGCAGCCGAAACCCCGTTCGTGCCGGACGAGAGCCGCATTCCCTATGCGGGGCGCGTTTTTGATGCGGAGGAAGTCACCGCGCTGACCGGCGCCGCGCTGGATTTCTGGCTGACCTGGGGTGACCGCTCCCGGGAATTCGAGCGTCGTCTGGCGGAGTTTCTGGGGGTGCGTTTCGCCTTGATGGTCAACTCCGGATCGTCGGCCAATCTGCTGGCGTTTTCGGCACTGACCTCCCCCACGCTCGGCGAAAAGCGGGTGAAAAGAGGCGACGAAGTCATCACCGTTGCCGCCGCGTTTCCCACCACCGTCGCCCCGATCGTGCAATACGGCGCGGTTCCCGTTTTCGTCGACGTCGGCAGCGATGGCAATATCAACTGTAATGAACTGGAAGCGGCCTGGTCGCCGCGTACCCGTGCGGTCATGATCGCCCATGCACTGGGCAATCCGTTCGATCTGGGCCGGGTCAGGGAATTCTGCGACCGCCACGGCCTCTGGCTGGTGGAGGACAACTGCGACGCCCTCGGCTCACTCTGGCGCGGACGACGCACCGGCAGTGTGGGCGACATCGGCACCTCCAGTTTCTACCCGCCGCACCATCTGACGACCGGGGAAGGCGGCGCGGCGTACACGTCCGATCCGCAGCTGCACAAAATCATGCTGTCCATCCGCGACTGGGGGCGCGACTGCTGGTGCGAACCCGGCCGGGACAACAGTTGCGGCTGCCGCTTCGACCGCCAGTTCGGTACGTTGCCGAAGGGATATGATCATAAATACGTCTACGGCCATTTCGGGTATAATCTGAAAGCCACCGATCTGCAGGCGGCCATCGGCTGTGCCCAGCTGGACAAACTGCCCGGCTTCATCGCCGCGCGGCGACGGAACCATGACCGGCTGACTGAACGGCTTGCTCCGCTGGCGTCCGATTTCATCCTGCCGCGGCCGGCACCGGAGACGGAACCGTCATGGTTCGGCTTCCTGCTGCTGCGCCGGGACGAGGCGCCGTTCTCACGCAACGAACTGGCACAGGCGCTGGAAAAACGCCGGATCCAGACCCGCAACCTCTTTGCCGGCAACCTGCTGCGACATCCATGCTGCGCCACCTTGCGCCCCGGCGTGGATTACCGGACGATCGGGGCGCTGCCGATGACCGACAAAATCATGAACGATGCACTGTGGATCGGCGTCTATCCCGGTATGACGGAAGAAAAACTCGATTTCATGGCTGCCGCCGTCTCCGACTTTGTCCGGCAACGGCATAACGCATAGGATTTTGTGGATGGAAGCCGTTTTTTTTGATTTTGACGGAACGTTATGCGATACGCGGGCGGACATTCTCAACAGTTACCGGCGGACATTCACCCGGCTGGGCATTGCCTGTGATCAGCAGGCATTCCGTATCGGCCCCCCCTTGGCGGACTGCGTCCGCGAAGTGCTGCCGGATGCGTCGGACGCCCTGATCGCCGAAATCGCCCGCGTGTTCCGCGAGCTCTACGACGACTCTGGATTTCCTGATACTGCTCCCTATTCCGGGGTTCCGCAAATGCTGGATCAACTGCGAAAAACCGCCGTCCCGTTGTTCATCGCCACCAACAAGCGCCTCTGCCCGATGCGGAAAATTCTGGAAAAATTCAACTTGCACGATGCGTTCGTCGAATTCTATACCATTGATACCCCCCTGCCGCCAGGGGAAAAAGGAAAAGCCGGCATGCTGCGGACTGCGCTCGTCCGGCACGGCCTGCGCCCCGATCGCTGCGTAATGGTCGGCGACACCGTCGGCGATATCCGCGCCGGAGCGGACGCGGGCATGCAAACCCTCGCCGTCGGCTGGGGGTATGAAACTTTGCCGCAGCTGCAGGCGGAACAACCGGACTTCGTCGCAGTTCATCCGCGGGACATTCCGCCCCTTCTCGCCGATAAAAAATGACGGGGCTAAACCCGTCGTTTTACTTCTCGGTTGCGGTGGATTCCTCCGTCAGGTCCGACATGTTTCCGGACCAGCGCATGGGCAGATGATCCGGCATGACTTCAAAGCCGCATCGCTCGTAAAGTCCCCGGGTGCCCGGAGCACCGATCAAACCGATCCAATCCACGCCACGGTCGCGCAATTCCCGGAGCAGGAGCCGCACCATGGTACCGGCAATTCCCCGGCGCCGGAAATCGGGATCCACCACCACGTCCTGAATATAAGCATCGCTGGCGCCATCGGAAACCGCCCGACCGAATCCGATCAAACGCCCCGAACCGTCAAACGCACCCGCCACCACGGCGGATCCGGCCAGCATCGGCATGATAAAATCGCCGTTCCAATCCTCTTCCCACCAGCCGGCCAACCGATATAACCGGGTAATCTCCGCCGGATCGGCGGAGCGGATCACCCGGATATCAATCGTATCAGCGGCAGAGGACATAATAGCGGATTACGATGTAAGCCGAAGCCAGCACCATGCAACCGAATGTAACCGGGAATCCATAGCGGAAAAACGTCATAAACGTCACCTTCTGGCCGTTTTTTTCGGCAATGCCCGCGATCACCAGATTGGCGGCGGCCCCTACAATGGTGCCGTTTCCGCCAAGACAGACCGCCAGCGCCAGCCCCCACCACATCAGCTCCTGGCAGGCGACGTTGCTCTGGAATTGCGGAGTGGTATTCAAAAACGCCGCCACCACGCTGACCATGGCCGCGGTAAAGGAAACGTTGTTCATCACGGCCGCCGCGGTACCGCTGATCCACATCACCGCCAGCACCGTGACCGGAACCGGCCAGTCGGAGGCGAACGACAGCAGTTTTCCGAATTCCGCCATCAGCCCCGCCTTCTCCGCACCGGCCACCAGAATGAAGAGGCCCATGAAGAAAAACAGCGTGCTCCATTCGATCTTTTCCAGTGCGTGGTCCACATTAACCCGGCAAACCACCAGTGCCAGCGCCGCGCCCGTCATGGCCACCACGCTCGGCTGCAGCCCGACCGCGCCGTGCACCAGAAAGCCGAGAATCGTCAGTCCCAT
>CASDQW010000083.1 GCA_949282965.1 uncultured Lentisphaeria bacterium | reverse complement strand
AACGGCGAGCGGGAGGAGAAGAGAAAAGAGGATGGAATATTTCATAAGAATCTGAATCCAGTTGTATTAATGGTTTTTTGCCGCAATGCCGCGCGGGCGGTCATCGAAAAATTTTTCCAGATTGTTGAGCTGCATGATCGCCTCCTTACCTGTAATAAAAATAATCCCACGGGTTGAGAATAAAAGGCTGATAGATGCCATAGTAGGCCGCATGGCCGTCGGCGAACAGGTAGTTCCGCCCCTGCCCCTTCGGATCATGCCGGTCGTTGGGAGTCGTTTTGGCGATGAAGGTCGCGCCGTTCGCGTCCCACCACCAGCCGACCGCGTTGCCGATGACCTCGCTCATCAGGATCAGCCGGGCGGGAGTACGGAGCCGGTGAACCGCCTGAATCATGCCGTAGTTGGTGAAATCCCGATAGGCGACACCGGAATTTTTCTTGATGGGCCCGGAAAGATGAAAGTTCGTACCGTAGTGGCCCGTGTAGGTCTGCAGAGTGTTGTCCCAGTTCCGGGAGTTTTCCGCCGGACAGAGGAAGACCTTGTCGTCATGTTTCGCCAGCCCGGCCGCCTCCAGAATCCGGGTATATCCCCAGTTCGGCGCGTCGTTGTAATAACCGGGGACGAACCCGCCGTCATAACTGTCGGCATACATGAGCTGCATGGAGCCGATCTGTTTGAAATTGCTGAGACAGCCGGTCCGCGTGGCACTCATCCGGGCTTTGTTCAGGGCGGGCAGCAGCATGGCCGCAAGAATGGCTATAATTGCGATCACGATGAGCAATTCAATGAGAGTAAAATAGTTGCGCATAGGAGCTCCTTATTTCTTAATGCGAATCGATTGGCCGGGGATAAAGCGGAAGGGAACATCGATCCGGTGAGGCGTTTCCTCCGGACCGTTGATCAGCTGCAGCAGCCGCTGGGCTGCTTTGGCGCCGATCCGGTCTGGAAAAAGCTCGAAGCGGGCCGGTTCCGTATGGAATGAGTCGTTGACGCCGTCGTCGAACGAAATGGCACTGACATCCTCCGGGCAGCTGAGATTGTTTTCATGGAGCACCAGTTCCAGCGACAGCATCGCCTTCGAATACGGCAGAATCAGCGCCTCGGGGAAATTCCCCTCCGCCATCCATTCCCGGAAGGTCGCAACGAGCGGCGCCGGAGCGGTGGAGACGGAGACGCGGCTCTGAAAACTCTCTGCACCGCAGCGTTCCGTGGTCTCCGCGAGTGCGCCGAGCTTGCGCAGCCTCCACTCCTCGTTGTCGGGAATGTCCAGAAAACCGATCCGGCGGAAACCGTTATTCAGCAGATGGCGCGCAGCCGCCGCTCCGGCGGAGATGTTGTCGGTACCGACCACATCCAGCGGATACTCCTCTCCGCCACAGGCGATCAGGACACACCGGATGTGGCATTCAACCAGATTGCGCAAGAGTTCGCGCTCCGGAGCCCCGAGCACCAGTACGCCGTCGGCGACGGCAAGGCGGGACCAGAGCTGTTCGCTCCGGGTTCTGTCCCAGGTGCAGAGGTTGAGATTCACATTTTCAGTGCTCCCGAAGTAATTCCGGATGCTGTCGAAAACCGTGCTGAAGTAGGAGAGCGAAAGCATGTCCTTCTGCTCCGCGCGCGGACACAGCAGAAACTCGACATTCAATGCCGCCCGGCTGTTGCGTGCCGCCTGACGGCGCTGGATCGCCGAAGTATCATACCCCAGTTTCGCGATGGTGTCCAACACCCGTTTCCGGGTATTGCCGTTCACGCGCGGATATCGGCTCAACACCCGGGAAACCGTCGATTGCGAGACCGACGCGGCCACCGCCACATCGGTCAGAGTAACCGGTTCCTTTCTTCTCATGAGAAAACTCCTGTTTTGCCATTTTCAATTCATGAATGAAATACATTAATATTATATAATAAAGTTCTTCCAATGACAAGTGAAAATGAATAAAAAATGAAATCATTCATATTTATGCACAAAACATCCCGGGCGGTCCGGCGGGACCGGAATCCCGTTTTTCCGGAATCAGGAAGTGATGCAGGCGGGAAATACCGGTTCGCCGCAGCGACATCCGGCCGTTTCACCGGCATCGGTTTCATTCCGGGCGGAGCCGGTACTCCTGCGGGGTGCGGTGGAGATGCTTCCGGAAAAACGCCGCGAACAGGCCGGGACGGTGAAATCCCACCGCCTCCGCCACCAGCGACACCGGCAGCGTGCTGTTCCGCAGAAGATCGCACGCGCTCGCAATCCGGAGCTCGTTCTGGTACTCCTTGATCGATTTCCCGGTGCCCTGCCGGAAGATCCGGTTCAGGTGGCGGGGACTCAATTCGAAGCATTCCGCAAGATTCCGCACC
>CASDQW010000082.1 GCA_949282965.1 uncultured Lentisphaeria bacterium | reverse complement strand
CGTCCTGAAACAACTGGGGGCCGTCGACATGCTGTACCAGGCGGACAATGATTCCTTTATTCTTCCGTCGCTTGGCGCCACGCCGACGCTGCATCCGAACAGCTCGCCCAATGACGGTCGCTTCTGGTTCGAATACGTCTGGTTTTACCTGCCTTCCATCGGAGAACGCAAAGGTTTGCACAATTGCGCCGCGGTACCGCGCTGTCCGGATGATGCGAAAGAGGAAGGCCGTACGGACACCATCGTCGCCCCTTACCAATTCCTGAACAACGCCGGTACGGTACAGCGGCATCACGGCGGCTATGCCCGGTTCCAGGGGCCGGGATACATGTGGGACGCCTACTACACGGACGGCAACATTCAGAATCGCAACACTCTTCTGCGCAGCAGCCGTCTCTACCGTCCCAGCGAAAAACTCAGTATCTTCGACGGCACCTACAGCGCCATCTGGCTGTATTCGCACTGGGACAATGCCACCGGGGTTTCCTGGGGACGGCACAGCAATAATGAGATCAATTCCCTCCGTTTCGACGGCCATGTGGAAGCCTACCGGCGGGTCTCCTCCTCGACCAAAGTCTTCAACGACAAGAGCGCCTGGGACTTCCACAACCGGCCGACGAAATAACCGTCGATTCGCGTCAGAGTTTGCCGCGGCGCTCCAGATGGAGCGCCGCGAGATGCACGGAGATCCGGAAGCTCCATTTAAGCGCTTCAAAAAGCATCAGCAGCGGATCCGCTCCCCTGGGAATTTCAAAGTCTATAAACGCCGTCGCCGCGATTTCCGGCCAGCGGCATTGTTTGCAGTATCCGGTGAGCTGATCATCGGCATAGAGGGGGATTTTTCCATCGAACATCCCGTCCAGCGCGGGTTCATCCATTTTCCCGTTGACGTGGCAGGTAAGCAGCTCCGCCGCCTTGGCCAGCGCGAAAGTGAACAGCGAAGAAATCTCATCCGCGCTCAGTTCATCCCCGGAAAACGCCCGTCTCCGGCTCAACTCCGCAATCATCCGCACGAACAGTTTTTTCTCCTCTTCCGCCAGCTCCGGGATCACCGTCAGCGGACCGTCCAGAAAACCATTTTCCTGCGCCGTTCCGATGATCAGAGTGCCCACTACTTTCGCCGCCTCGTTCATATCAGCTCCAGTTCCGGTTGAAGGGATTCCAGACGCCAGTCCACCACAGGGCGTCCCAGTTCCCGCAAATATTCGTTGGCCCGCGAAAACGGGCGACTGCCGAAAAATCCCCGATAGGCCGAAAGCGGCGATGGATGTGCGCTTTCGATTACCCGGTGCCGGCGGAGATCGATCCATGGTTTCTTGGCCTGAGCGGCGGCTCCCCACAGGATGAACACCACCGGATTCGGTCCGCGGTTAACGGCGCGCAGTACCGCGTCGGTGAGTTCCTCCCAGCCCCGGTTTCGATGGGAACCGGCAGCATGCGCCCGAACCGTCAGCACGCTGTTCAAGAGCAGCACGCCCTGCCGCCCCCACGCCGTAAGATCGCCTCCGGCGGGAGGCCGGATCCCCAGATCCTGCTCCAGTTCCCGGAAAATATTGCGCAGACTCGGCGGCGGCTTCACCGGTTCCGGCACCGAAAACGCCAGCCCGTGCGCCTGCCCGTCATCGTGGTACGGATCCTGTCCCAGCAACAGAATCCGGACCGCTTCCGGCGGCGTCAGCTCCAGTGCGGCGAACACCCGGTCCTCCGGCGGAAAAACCGTTTCCGCCGCCCGCTCCGACGCAACGAAATCCGCCAGCGCCGCCATCCGGACCGGATCCAGTTCCGGAACGATCAGCGTGCGCCAGGCGGCGGGGACGGAATCGGGCAGTTTCATTGACAATTGAGCATCCCGCCGGCCAGAATGATCCGGATGTCCTCCGCGGAAAGCCGATGTTTCAACTCCAGCGGCCATTCTTCACCGTTGGCCTTGACCACCCGGGCCATGACCGGTTTTCCCGGAGCAAGCTGCCGGTGCGTGTCTTCCAGAATCACCGCATCGCCCTCGTCGATCCGGTCGTAATCCCCGGCATTGGCGAAAAGCAGCGGCAGAATCCCGAAGTTGACCAGATTGGCACTGTGAATGCGTTCGATCGCCAGCGCGATCACCGCCTTCACCCCGAGATACATCGGACAGATGGCCGCGTGTTCGCGGCTGGATCCCTGTCCGTAGCTGTCGCGTCCGACAATCACACCGCAGCGCCCGGCATCCCGCACCGCCGCGGCGCGTTCCGCAAAGGACGGCCGTCCCGGTTCGGTAAAGCATTCGAACACGACTTTGGCATAAGCCGGAATGTTGCTGCGCAGCTTGAGATGAATCCCCGCCGGCATGATATGGTCGGTGGTGATTTTGTCGCCGACCTTGATCACCACCGTACCGTCGATACGCTCCGGCAGCGGGCCGTTCACGGGCGGTTCTCCGATGGTCGGTTTGCGGATGATTTCCACCGACGGGTCGGCGCCTGCGGCACGGGTGATCATGTTGTCGTTGATGAGAAAATGCTCCACTTCCGCGATTTCGGGATAAGCAACGTCCAGCGTCCGGGGATCGGTAAAAGCTCCGGTCAGAGCCGCGGCCACGGCAGTTTCGGGACTGACCAGATACGCCTGATCCCCCTTGGTGCCGGTGCGCCCGGCGAAATTGCGGTTGAAGGTGCGGACCGTGATCGTATCCTGCGCCGGGCTCTGCCCCTGCCCGATGCACGGACCGCAGCCGGTTTCCAGAATCCGCGCGCCGGCGGCGATGATGTCGGCCAGCATACCGTTGCGGGAAAGCATTTCCAACACCTGGCGGCTGCCGGGCGCAATCGCCAGCGTCACCTGCGGCGACACCCGGCGGCCCTTGAGCGTCTGCGCCACCATGGCCAGATCCCGGTAGGAACTGTTGGTGCAGGAACCGATGATGACCTGCCCGACCTTCCGACCGGCCAGTTCGGAAACCGGCTTGATCTGATCGGGACTGGAAGGACAGGCGGCCAGCGGCACAACCCGGTCCAGTTCGATTTCAATGACGCGATCATATTCGGCGTCGGCGTCGGCGCTCAATTCCTGATAGCATTCCGCCCGCCCCTGGGCCTCCAGGAAGCGCTTCGTCGCCTCGTCCGACGGGAAGATCGACGTCGTAACCCCGAGTTCGGCGCCCATGTTGGTGATGGTCGCCCGCTGCGGCACCGAAAGCGGTGCCACGCCGGGACCGAAATACTCCACCACGCACCCCACGTTCCCCTTCGTGGTCAGAATGGAGAGCAAATGCAAAATCACGTCCTTGGCCGCGCACCACGCTCCGAGGCGGCCGGTCAGCTTCACGCCGATCACCTTCGGATACGCCAGCCGGAACGGCTTCCCGGCCATCGCCAACGCCACATCCAGTCCGCCCGCGCCGATCGCCATCATCCCGATGCCGCCGCCGGTGGGCGTGTGTGAGTCCGAACCGAGCAGGGTTTTTCCCGGCGCCCCGAAACGCTCCAGATGCACCTGGTGGCAGATGCCGTTGCCGGGAGCGGAGAAGGTAACCCCTTTGGCCGCCGCGACCGATTGCAGATAAAGGTGGTCGTTGCGGTTTTCCGGCCCGTTCTGCATCATATTGTGATCGACGTAGGAGACCGAGAGTTCCGTTTTCAC
Source organism: uncultured Lentisphaeria bacterium (assembly GCA_949282965.1). Lineage (GTDB taxonomy): Bacteria > Verrucomicrobiota > Lentisphaeria > Victivallales > Victivallaceae > CALXOD01. The sequence continues at coordinate 1,509 of CASDQW010000082.1, read as the reverse complement.
CGCCGGCACACGCATGGCTTCCAGTTCCAGATAGGCCATGGTGCCGGTGGCGTCCTGAGTCAGGGTCTGATCGATGCGGATGGAGACCGGCGAACCGGGAATTTTATCGCCGCTGATGTAATGGCGGTCGATGATTTTTTGAGTAACAGTGCCTTTTGCCATGATTTCCGACGCTCCCTCGTTGTGTTTTCTTTCCATGAACGATCGGAATAATATAACGCGGAAACCATGCGGAATCAACCATCGCCGCCGGAAAATCACCGCCCTGCCCGATTCACTCCTGAATGGGAATCAGATTTTCATCTTTTTCCAATGCCGCGGCAACCCGTTTGCGGAAGTCGTCCCAGCGCTTTTCCTCCAGAATCCGGTGCGGACAGAATTTCCCAATCCAGTCGTAATGCATTTTCAGATCGTTCACGGTAAGCCCGTAATGCTTGAGCAGCGACGCCGCCAGCAGCACCGCATTCGCCTCGGACCGCCGATACAGCCAGTCGACGTCGTCCCGGCACTGGCTGCGACAGATTTCAATGCCGATGCTTTCGGAATTACCCGGCCCCCGGGCTCCGTCTCCGGCATGCCAGCCGTGCGTATCCAGCGGCAGAATCTGCACGATTTCCTGCTCATCGACCGCATAATGAAACGACACATGCACGCCGTCCCGACGGAAATCCACCCGGTCCCGCTCCTGACGGGCGGAGAAAGGTTCGGCCGTGTTGTGAATGGTGATATAACGGACTTTCCGGAATTTTCCCGGCAGTTTGTGGCGACGGTTGTAGTCGTTGGCTTCGATCAATTTTTTCACATAAACCGGCGCCGGCTGCGCCCCCTTCGGCTCGACGGCCTCAAATCCGGCAATCTCAGCCCGCTCCCAGTCCGGCTTGCCGGATTGAAGTACATAATACATTTCCACATCGATACCGGCTTCCAGCAAATTGACCAGCGTGGTTTCGTGGTCGGCCTTGGGGGCCCAGCTGGAAACCGCCACCCGGCCGTACCCGTCCTTGCTCAAAGCGGCCGGCAGATCCTCCACCTTGCCGGTCTGCCCGGTACCGAAAATCAGAAACGTCTCGCCGTTTTTCGAAGAACTGATCGTAACCGCCGCACATTCCTGTGAGCGGTCCGGCCTGGCGGCCGCGCCCGCTGTCTGCTGATCCGCCGCTTCCGCGACTGCCGTCATTCCCGTGAGCACCACGCCCAGAACCATCAATCTCAGCCATTGTCTCATCGTCAGACCTCCTTGTGATGAATGTTTCCCCGGTTACCATACATCCAACCGGCGGCAAATACCAGATGTGCGATTGATTTTCCCGGTGCTGAAGTGTACATTATCAAATGCAACAACCACTGGAACAATCCATTTCTCTGCCGCCGTCCGCCTCTCCGGCCGTCCATCCGGCCGACCGGTTGCGCTGGAGCTTCCCGGAAAATCTGCCCATCACCGCCCGGGTCGATGACATCAGGCAACTGTGGGCCACCCATCCGGTCGTCATTATCGGCGGCGACACCGGT
>CASDQW010000081.1 GCA_949282965.1 uncultured Lentisphaeria bacterium | reverse complement strand
GCGATCGGAGGGGGAATCATGAAGTTGGATATGCGCGACTTTTCCGTGCAGTTCTGGCGAAATGTGATTCAGGATCAAAGTATCAAGAATCTGGTGGCGCTGCCGGAAAGCACGCTGTTGTGCGGCGGCAGTTCGATCGAGGGCGGCACTGGTGCGAAACCGGTGGCGAAAGAGGCGGAATTGCTGCTCTGGGATACGGCGTCCGACCGGTTGGTCTGGCATGGTGCGGTGGTGCCCGGCGCCACCAAATACGTTGGAACCGGAGTAACAGCCGACGGCAAGGTATTGACCTTCGCCAGAATGCCGGAAGGGGGGTACACCTGGGTGGTTTTTGATCCGGCAAAACGTGTTGTAACGGCTTCCGGCAAGGTGGAGGCGGACATCCATCAGGATGTATATACACAACCTGAGCCGATGGGACCGGAACGGAAGAATTACTGTTTCGGCAGCTGCTGGCTTGGGGTCTATTCTCCCGCAAGCGGCCGGGTTGAAACCGTTTTCATCGAACCGAAGCTGAAAACCCGCTCCTGGCAGTTTCTGCATATTGAGCCGGACGGCTGGATGTATTTCCCGGTCGGGACGAAGTTGTTGCGCATGAAGCTGTATTAACGCGGTTCGAGGCCCGGGGACATGTTTCAACCTGATTATCGGAATTTGGTGGCGGCGGCGTATGGTCGCCGCCCGGACCGAATGCCGTTTTATGATCACGCTGTGGCGCCGGAGGTGATGGAGGCGATAGACGGCGTGCCACTACAGGGGCTGGAGCATGGAGATGATGCGGATCTCCGGGAATTTTTTCGGCGTTATGCCGGGTTTTTTCTGAAACACGAATACGACACGGTTTCCTTTGAGTGCGGGGTCTGCGATATATTGCCCGGTGGAGGGGCCCTGGTGGGGCATGAAACACCGGCGATCGGTAATCGGGCCGACTTTGAAAAATATCCCTGGGACCGGCTGCCGGAGTTGTATTGGGAGCGCTACGGACGTTGTTTTGCCGCCTTGGGCGAGGCGCTGCCACCGGGGATGAAGGTGGTCGGCGGCGTGGGATACGGCATTTTTGAAATCGTTCAGGATTTGACCGGATACGAAAACCTCTGCTTGATGCAGATGGATGAGCCGGAGCTTTTCGCCGCGCTTTTCCGCAAGGTGGGAGAGCTGCATCTGACGCTGTGGCGGGAACTGCTGAAACGTCACGGAGATGATTTTGCGGTTTGCCGGATCGGGGATGACATGGGCTATCGCACATCCACGTTGCTGGCTCCGGAAATCTTTCTACGGTATTCGATTCCGCATTATCGGAAGATTATTGCTCTAGTCCATGCCGCGGGGAAGCCCTTTCTGTTGCATTCCTGCGGGAAGATTTTTCCGCTTATGGAGGCTCTGATCGACGTGGCCGGCATAGATGCCAAGCATTCCAATGAGGACGCCATCGCGCCTTTTGATGAATGGATTGACCGTTACGGCGATCGAATCGGTCTGTTCGGCGGCATGGACGTCGATGTGATCTGCCGCTTTCGTCCGGAAGAGGTGTACTCGTATGTTCTGGAACATGCGACGCGCTACCGGCGGCGGGCCCGCGGTTATGCCATGGGAACCGGGAATTCGGTACCGGCCTACATGCCGCCGGAGGGTTTTCTGGCCATGAACCGGGCCGGGCAGGAAATTCGCAGGCGGGATCTTGCCGGATAATGTAGAAAAATGGCCCATTCAGTAGTACTGTAATTCATCAAGCCGTAATGTTAAAAGAATAGGAAAAGAAATATGCGCTGGATTTTTGCAACGGTGATGCTGATCATGATGATGTCGGGGACAGTACAGGCAGGAAGGGGCGGTGTGATGCGTCAGATTCTGACGTTTGAGACACCGGCGGATCTGGCGACGCTGAAGACGGACCGGGCGGATGCGGCCGCATTGTCCGAACGGCATTTTTTGTCCGGAAAACATTCGCTGCAATGGCGTTACCGGGCTGGCGAAACACTGCAGCTGGGATTGGAAAAATTCTACGTGGACAACGACGCCGCCACGGAGGAATACGGCAATCCCGCCGTTTCGGTGGTGGTGCTGCAACTGTATCAGGAACGGCCGCAGCCGGGCAAAAAATTACGGGTGGAGTTCGGACGCAGCGCCCGCAATCAGGCGGACTGCTGGTTTGATTTCGGCCTGGACTTTGCCGGCTGGCGGACCGGCTGGGTGGCGTACAGCCGCGATATGCAGGGAACGCCTCATCCCGATATGGATTTCATCCGGTTGAAGGCGCCGGAAGGGGACGGGGGGACGCTGTTTCTGGACGATCTGATCCCCTGCGTGGTAATCGACCGGCGGCATCAGGAGCCGGATCTGCAGTTGCCGTTCGTGCGTTATTCGGATGAGTTCGATAACCGCGAAACGTTGGGAAATCCCTGGCTGACGACTCATCTGAAGCCGGAAATGGCAAAAGAGTTGTCGGCGGAGGAAACAGCGGGATTCCGCACGATTGAACGGCATTTCGACGAGGATTTCAACGGCGAAAATCCGAAAATGATCGCGCCGGAAGCGGTGCCGAAACAAATGGAATCGATGCGGAAGGCGTTTGAAGAATTCGGGATTCATCGTTCTGCCGACGGGGTGATTACCGGGCGGCCCGTTTTCTTCGTGATCAATCCGCGTATGTACGAGCTGGTACGCAATGGTGCGGAAATCTCCAAAGATTTCGTACCGGTGCGTCAGTACGGCACCATGATGCTGCGTCTCGCCCAGAGCTACCGGCGCACGACCGATCCGGAATTTCGCCGAATGCTGGGAGAATATTTTGAGCTGATGGTGCGGCATCTGCTGGACCAGGGGTATGTGTACGGCAGCAACATGGGGGCGCGGCACATTGCCGGGTACGGGACAAGAGAAATGTTCGGTGCGCTGATGCTGATGCGGGATCTGCTGGCGGAAAAAGGGTTGCGTGAAGAGATCTTCCGGATGGGGCAGTGGCATTTTGACTTGAACGCCACATTGGACGAGCGTTATTACATTCTGCCGAACGCGGACCAGTTCAACATCGACATGCGGTCCATGCTGATTTCGATCATGATGCTGCCGGATACGCCGGAGAAGGCGGCGCGGCTGAAGGCCTTCAGCGCCTTTTTCAATCGCAACCTCTCCTGGGAAACTCCCGGCTGGATGGGCGGGTTCAAGCCGGACGGCATGGTATTCCATCACTGGGGGCATTATCCGGCTTACGTGTACGGGGCCATGGCCGGAGCGTCCCGGATCTGCTGGCTGCTTTCGGACACGCCCTGGGCGGCGACTCCGGAAGCGCTGAAAACGCTG
>CASDQW010000080.1 GCA_949282965.1 uncultured Lentisphaeria bacterium | reverse complement strand
TGGATGCAAACAGTTGTATGAACTGATGAAAAAGACTGAGGGTAAATCATGCGAATGAAACGAGTGCTGGGACTCCTGACGTTGCTGGCCGGTGTGGCGGCACAGGCAGCGCTGGAGTTGTACTGTGATTTTGAGGAAAATGCTCCCGGTGGTGTGAAAGGGGTTCTGCCCTCAGGCGTGATCGGGTCGTTCCGCGGTCCGGAGGGCGGGGTGAAATATGCGAATGCCGCTCCGCAGGAACTGGCGAAACGCAGTCGACAGGCTTTGCAACTGGAGGGCGGGTTTGTTTATTTCCGGGAAAATGTGCTGCCGGATTTTTCCGGGAACTGGTCGGTTCATTTTTATTTTCGGCCGGATGCGAAGTGCAAGGCTGCACAGACGTTGCTTTACCGGTATGGCTCCTGGGCTCTGGAATACCAGCCGACGCGGAATGTGCTGGTGTTCGCGCCGCGAGGCGGAGCCAAGCCGATGGCTTTCGCCTTGCCGAAGAATTTTGCCGGAAAGTGGCATGAAGTGGTAATGACATTGGCCGGCCGGCAGGTTGCACTTCGGATCGACGGCCGGGATATGGGAAAAAGGACGCTGGATCAGGCATTGCCCCGCGGAGACAGCCTCTATCTCGGAGCTGCTTCCAGTACCGCGGGAAAAGCACTGTACGGACTGGTTGACGATCTTTCGATCTGGAGTCATGCGCTGAGTCCGGCAGAGCTGGCGAAATTGCAGCAGGATTCGGCAGCGACAGTCGCTTCGGCAGGACGTCTGCAACCGGTGCCGTCGCAGCCGTTCGGAGATGATTTCCAGCCGGTAATGCCGGCTGCTTCCATGAACATGCGCCAGGCGGTAATCGTGCCGCCGGAAGGGGCGAACGGTATGCGGATTGCGACTGCGGTTCAGGCGGCATTGGCGCAGGCTTGGGGGGTAAAGCTGCCGATCCGGGCCGTAGCCAATCACGGGGATGGACGTGAAAATCTGATTCTGTGCGGTTCGGGGATGAGCAATAACCCGATGCGGGAACTGGCAGCCAATTTGCAGCTGCGGCGTCCACCGCAGGGAGCGGAGGTCCGGGTCTGGCCGGAAGTAATGGACTGGCATCGCGGTGCGGTTTATGTGGGGGGACGCAACGAAGCGGAGATCATGGAGGCCGTGCGGAAGCTGACGGAACGTTTTTCCGGGCCGGAAGCGTTGACTTACTGGAGTTTCGATTCCCGCACAGAGGAATTTCCGACTCCGGAAGAACTGGTGAAAACCGTTCAGGAATTTTTTTCCGGACGGCAGGCGCGGCAGATTAATCTGACGATCGATGTTCATATGAAAAATGCGTTTCTGGCCTTCCGCTCCACGGGGGATGAACGCTATGTCCGCGCTTTCGGCGATATGCTGAAAATCCTGTTGGATCACTATGAAACGGCGTTGCAGTACAGCAACGGTATGCCGCCGACCTTCGAATTCCATCAATTCCCGCAGTATCTGTATACATTTGAACATTCTCCGGCGCTGACGGCGGAGGATCGCCGCCGCGCAGCGGAACTCTGCCGGCGGGTGGCGGAGGATGCCATGAAAACCTGGGAAATGCTGACGCCGGTGGAGTTGTATCGGTATGGTCGGCAGAAATACCAGACCAACCACTATTGCTTCGCTTCGCGGACCGTGGACGGTGCGGCGCGGTATCTGGCTGCCCGCACGAACTTGCCGGGGACCGATTATTTCCGGGCCGTGGCGGCAAATACGTTTGAAGGGGTGCGGTCCTATCCGCTGTCGCCCGAGGACGCGGGCGGATACCAGTATCTGGTATATCGGATTTTTACGGATTACATGCTGGCGACCGGCAAGGCGGATGCCGCGCTGTTTCATTCGCCCGCCTTTCGGGAATATATGGATTATGCCAAGATGTCTTTTAATCACCTCGGCTATACCGCGGGCTACGGCGACGCAAATGTCATCGGTATGCGCGGCGGTTTTGTGCCGTTGTACGAAAACTATGAAATTACCGGAGACCCTGAAGCCTGGGCGATTCTTTCGTTAATTCGCCGGACAAATCCGGAGGCCGGTTTTTATGCTGACAAATGTGCCGAATGGGGCGTGCCGGCGGATCTTCCGGCGCCGTCGGATTCGCGTTACCTGGGATTGCGGACCTTTACGGTCAGTCCGGTCCGGCAGCGGTTGATCGGATTGTCGCCGGCGAAATATCCGCCGCTGGACAAAGCGATTTTCCGTTCTTCCTGGGAGCCCGGGGCGGAGTTTCTGGCAGTGAACGGTCTGAATGGATCGCCGCATGGTCACGATGACGGGATCGGGGTCAGTCAGTATCTGATCGGCAACCATCTCTGGCTTTTTGAAGGCGATTATATCCGGCGTTTTGCCGAGGATCACAACCTGGCGTCGGTGGTGCGCGACGGTATGGCCGCGGACCGCCGCCGGAACCGGATCCCGAAAACCGAACGCTTCGCCCAGCTTGTCGGTTCCGCCCAGCGTCCGGACCGGAAGCAGGCGGCGGTGTCTCTGCTGCTGGAAAACAATAACGGTGTCGACTATTACCGGCATTACGGCTGGGAGGCTGACGGCGGTCTGTGGGTGATCGATGAATTTGTGGCGCGCACGGCGGGGGATTATCGTTTCTCGTCGCGCTGGCGCACCACCGGCGAAACGGAAGACGCGCTTCAGGGCGTGGTCGTAACGCAGAAGCCGGATGCTTCCAATCCGAATGACCGCAACCGCTTCTCCATGGCGGAAGGAACCGGTTCGACCGCATTCGGCATTTCGGAGCTGGAACGTTCGCATGGACGCGGCGGGAAGAGCGGCAATCTGGCGGGATTCCGCTTTTCCGACGGCTTGACCCGGACGCGGGTGTTCTGGAAGGACGCGAAACTTCAGCCCGGTGAACGGGAGATCTTCGCCTTCTATTTCAAGGATCTGGGGGCCGATGAAAAACCGGTGGCCATCCGCTGGATTGCGAAAAATGTATTTGCCGCCGACGGGCGGATCGCGGTGCTGGACGGGAAGGGCGCGGCGCTGTTCGCCGCCCCCGGCGGCACTGTGGCTACCGGAAAAATGACTGCGGATCTTGCGGCGCTGCGGCGGCAGGCGGCTTCCGCTCCGGTAACGCCGGTCGCGCGGGCGGAAAAGAATCCGGAGGTTCGGGCTGCGGTTTCCTTCGCCGCTCCGGTGACGGCGGTCGGCAGCGGTCGCCGGGCGCTCGGTGTCGGATTGCAGGACGGAACGTTTCTGCTGATCGACCGGGACGGCCGGGAAACGGCCCGGATCCGGCTGCCGGAAGAGGTGTCCGCGGTGACGGCGATCGCCGATGGAGATCAGGACTATTGGGCCGTGGGGTGCCGCCCCGTCGGCGCGGAAGTGGATGCGGCCGGTACGCTGCACTGGATCGACGATACCGGAAAGGAACTCTGGAAACAGGAATTGCCCGGTTATATGAGACGGCCCGGTGCGCCGCGGACGATTTTCCCGGCGAAACTGGACGGTCCGGAAGGACCGACGAGCCTCATTGTCGGAACGGAGTCGTGGCGTTAC
>CASDQW010000079.1 GCA_949282965.1 uncultured Lentisphaeria bacterium | reverse complement strand
CTCCGCCGCAGCGGAACGGATCCCCAGCAGTGCATGATAACAGAGAAAACCGGAGTTGATCTTCTCATTGCTCACCTCCAGCACCACGCCAACCCGGATGCCGAAATCATCGGCGGCTGGCGGAGCTTTCACAAAAAAACCCTCCCCGAGACGTTTCTCCAGCCAGCCTTCCGTGCACAGCCGTTCCATCGTCCGGTACGCGGTCCCGTAACTGAGTTCAAAACGCCCCGCCAGGCGGCGCACCGAGGGCAGCAGTTCGCCTGCCCGGAACGTTCCAGCCAGAATCCGGGTTTCCAGATACTGGACCAGCCGGTCTGAATCAGCCTTGCAGCGCCCCATCGTCTCGACTCCCGGCTCCGTTCATCGTCGCCCGCAGCGACGCATAACGACTCAGCAAATCCCCCAGCTGCTCCGGCTCCGGCAGACCGACATCCAGCAGACGGCGCAACAGCGCGGCGGGCTCCGTTTCCTTCTTTCTGACGGCGGCCATCGCGCTGCCGCCGAAATTTCCGGCAATCGCCGCCGCCAGATCCGCCGCCAGATCCTGCGCGGCATCCGTCCCGCGCCGGGAACCGGTCGTCTTTTCCCATTCCTCAAGGAGCGACCCGAATTCACGGGCGTTGCGGCTCAAGGCCTTGTCCATGCCGTCCGGACAACGCCCGCCCGCGGCAACCACGTCCGTGACCAGGGCGGCCAGACGCGGAAAAGGCGTCAGATCCAGCGTTACTTCCGGCAACGGCTCCCCGCGCCGGGCCGCCGTCACCACCTCCGCCGCCGCGCGCATGGCCGGAATCAGCCAGTCGGCGCGCTCCCGCTGCTGCCGGCGGCGGACCGCGGCCAAGGCCTTTTCCAATTCGGCGGCGGCGGCGCGCGCCCGCGCCTCATATCGCGCATCCTGCTCCCGCGGAAGCGGTTCCAGCGAACGCCATTCGGTCCGCAGTTCCCCCATGCGCTGCTCCGCCTGCACGGGGGGCATGGCGGCCAACGATTCCAATTCCCGGAGAATTTCCTCCCGGCGGTTCTTGGCACTCTGAACCGCTTCGTGCCGGGAATTGAAAAACGCCTCCATCGCACTGTTGAACCGGGCATTCAAACTCTGTTCCTGTTTGCCCGCCCGTCCGGCAACCTGAAAATCGGCACGCAGCTGTTTCGCCCGCCGCACCGCCTCCTGTACCGGCAATGTCGACAGGGCCTCCGCCGCCGCACACAATTCCCGTTTGCGCGCGCCGACCTCGTTCTGCAACTGCTGTTTCTCCGCCCAGTACTGCGCCCGGGCGTTAAAGAACACGTCGCAGGCCGCCCGGAACCGGGCATACAGCGCGCCATCGGCCTCCCGTCCCGCGTGTCCAATGGTTTTCCATTCCGCCTGCAACGCCTTCAACTGTTCGGAGGTTTCGTTCCACCGGGTGGATTCCCGCAGGGCCTCCGCGGCTTCACAAAGCGCCGTCTTCTTTTCCGCCGCCGCCGCATGCGCGGCACGCTGCGCCTTGAAAAAGTCATCAATCCGGTGCTGCAACGCGGTGGTATATTCATAATACCGGGGACCGAGTTCATTCTGCTTTTCCCGCGGCACGGCCCCCAGCTCCTGCCAGCGCTTGCGGATTTCCCGCAGCCGGACGGCGGCGGCGGGCAGTTTTTCCTCCGGCGTATCCCGGAGCTGTTCCAGTTCCCGGCAGAGATCCAGCTTCAGCGTATAACTTTCCCAGCGGGCCAGGTCCAGCGTCTGATAATACAGCACCAGACGATCGTTCAGTTCCTTGAACAGCTCGCGGATGGAACCGAGAAGCGCCTTGTCTTCGGGAGAATCCGGATCAAGCGCCGCGGCAGCGGCATCCCGGGCCGCCTCCCAGCCTTCCCGTTTCTCCTTGAATTCTTCCGGCCGGTCCGCCGCCCGGGCCGCCTCCAGTTCTCCGCGCAATCCGGCCAGCGCCTCCCGGGCCGAGACGGCGGCCGCCGCCTCGCTCTCCATCCGGGCAGCGATCGCCGCGGAGGAATCCGCAAAAGCCTTTTCCAGCAGGTCCAGATCATCCACTCCGGTGGCGGCGACCCGCCAGTTCTTGCGCAGCCGTTCAAATTCCCGCCGGTGCGGCAGCAGCCGCGGCGACGCGCTGAGCCGCGCCTGTTCCGTCAGCAGGGAATGCAAAGTCTCCAGCACCTGTTCACGTTTCTCCCGCCGTTCCGCGGCAACGGTCAATCCTTCGGCAAAAGCAGCTTCAGCAGCGGCGAATCGCCGGTCCATGATCTCCGCATATTCCGGCGGCAGCGGCTCGCATCGACGGTAATCGGCGCCCAGACCGGCCGCCCGGGTACGGCTGACTTCATCGTCTTTTCCGGCAAGCGATTCCAGTTCGGCACAAATGCGTTCACGCTCGTGCAGCAGCGGGCGCAGCCGCTCCGGCACGCCGACGCCCGGCGGTTCAGGATGTTGAGTTTGGGATTCTGACATGTCGCTACTCCTTGGATAACCGCTTAAAAATAGTATCCTCAGCCGCTTTTTCCAGTCCGGAACAGGCACTTTGCTTGATTTTCCGCAAAAAAAACGGTATATTTCCTGTTAATCATTTACAAAAGAACCCAGGAGGTGATTTTCCATGGCCAGAACCCAATCCTTCAAAACCGAGGTCTCGCAACTGCTGGATCTCATGATTCATTCCCTGTATTCGAACAAGGACATTTTTCTGCGGGAGCTCGTCGCCAACGCGGCGGACGCCATCGACAAAGCCCGTTTTGAAAGCCTCACCCGTCCCGAACTCGCCCGCGAATGGGCCATTCGGCTGACCGCGGACAAACAGGCGAACACCCTCACCATCGCCGACAACGGCATCGGCATGACCGAGGAGGAAGTCATTGAAAACATCGGCACCATCGCCCAGTCCGGCACCCGCGCCTTTTTGAAAAACCTCGCGGAGCAGAAAACCGCCGCCACCGACATCCCGGAACTGATCGGACAGTTCGGCGTGGGCTTTTATTCCGCGTTCATGGTGGCCGAGGAGGTAACGCTCCTCACCCGCAAGGCCGGCACCGACGCCCCCGCCGTCCGCTGGAGCAGCCGGGGCGAAGGCACCTTTGAAATCGATACGGCGGAAAAAGCCGAGCCGGGAACCGAAATCACCCTCAAGCTCCGTCCCGGATCGGAAATGTATCTGGAACCCTGGAAACTCGGCGAAATCATCCAGAAATATTCCGACTTCATCGCCTATCCGATCATCCTGCCGGTCACCAAGACCAATGAAGACAAGACCGAAACCGTTGAAGAACGTGTACTCAACTCCCGCAAGGCGATCTGGCTGCGCAAACCCGAGGAAGTGACTGACGAGGAACACAAGAGTTTCTTTTCGCACCTCTCCAACTGGGGCGGCTCGGAATATTTGAAGGCGATCCACATCGCCGCCGAAGGCGCCAGCGAATTCAAGGCGCTGCTGTACATTCCCGCCACTGCGCCGTTCAATTTGCTGATGCCGGACATTCAGAAAAAGGGGTTGCAGCTCTATGTCCGCCGCGTCTTCATCACCGACGAATGCAAAGAGCTGATTCCCGATTATCTGCGGTTCATCCGCGGGGTGGTCGACTCCAGCGACCTGCCGCTCAACGTCTCCCGGGAAATCCTTCAGGAAAACCCGCAGCTGCTGAAAATTCAGAAGGCCATCGTCGGACGAGTGCTCAGCGAATTGCGCAAAATGCAGGAAAACGAACCGGAAAAATACGCGACATTCTTCCGGGAATTCGGACGCATTCTCAAGGAAGGCATCCACACCGACCGCGCCAATCAGGAAAAACTCAAGGCGCTGGCCATGTACGAAACCATGAACAACAAGCCCGGAGAACTCATTTCGCTTGACCAGTACGTGCAGGCCATGCCTCCGGAACAGACCGAAATCTACTACATTACCGGCGAAAAACGCGAATCCGTCGCCTCCTCCCCCGTGCTGGAGTATTATCGGAGCAAAGGCTATGACGTGCTGTTCATGACCGATCCGATCGACGACTGGATCATGCAGTCCATGTTCCAGTATGCCAAGAAAAACTTCAAGGCCGTCGCCAAAGGCGATTTCGAACTCACCGGCAAGGACAAGGAGGAACTGGACCGGAAAATCGCCGATGCCGACCGGAAATATGCCGACCTGCTGGAGGCGCTGCGCAAGGTCCTCGGCGAGGAAGTGGCCACGATCCGCTTCTCCGGCCGCCTCACCGACAGCCCCTGCTGCCTGGTAACGGAAGGCCACGCGCTCAGCCCCCATCTGGAACGGCTGTTCAAGGCCATGAATCAGGACGTCCCGGTTACCAAGCGCATCCTCGAACTCAATCCGGATCATCCGCTCATCGCCGCACTGGAAAACAAGCGACAGACCGGCGACGGGGCGATCGACGAATATGCCCGGACGCTTTACGATCAGGCGCTGCTTTCCGAAGGCAGTCCGATTCCGGATCCCGCCGCTTTCGCCCGCCGCATCACGGAACTGATGTTGCAGAGCGTCCGCTGAAATTCGAAAAAACAATGCGTTACCGCTTCCTGTGCCGACCGCGGCGCGGGAAGCGGTTTTTATTAGGGAAAAAAACGCCTATTCAGCAGACGTCCCAGGCGAAGACCCGTTCCGCCCGGCCGCTGCCGGTTTCCAGAATGGTCAGCCGCAACGCCACGGCAGTCACCTCGAACGCGATCTTCCGCAGCCGCTGCTCATTGTCGAATGTACCCAGTTCCCGCCAGTTCCCGGAGGCGTCCTCGTATTCCAGGCGGAACCGGCGCACCAGCGTTTCCGGCAGCGCCACGCGCGGCGTATTCAGGAACCGCACGGCGACGATGTTCTTCTCCTGCCGGTTGAGGTCGCTGTCGAACACCAGACGGCAGCCGGAAAGGCGCCGCGGTGTTTCCCAGCGGTATTCCGCCGTCGCGCCGGGAGCGGCCAGCCACGATTCGTCCACCCCGTCGAACGCCCGGTTCAAACCGCTCCGCAGCCCGCTCGGATCCCCGCAATCCGCACGCAGCGCGGCTTCGCGGGTCGACGCCGGCGGCGTGTAGCGCATTCCGGGGAGAAAGCAGTCGTCGCGCATCAGCAGCTGCTGCAACTCTTCAATATACGTTTGCCCTACCGCGCGCGGCGAACACCGATGCCGCACGGCCAGTGCCGCCGCCGTCCCCACCGCCTGACCGAGCAAAGCGCAGGTCGCCATCACCCGGCACGAACTCATCGCCGTATGGGTGACGCTGATGTTGCGCCCGGCGAAAAACAGGTTTTCGATGTTGACCGAATAGACACAGCGATACGGAATGCCGAACGGCGACGGCGCCGGATGAAAAATCGTCGGTTCCACCTCCGGCGTCCGGAATCCGCCGGGACAATGATCGTCCATCGGCCAGCCGCCGTAGGCGATGACGTCCGGGAAACGCCCTCCCGCACGCACGTCGTTCTGGTTGAGCAGGTAATCTCCGACGCACCGGCTGCTTTCCCGCTTGCCCGGCAGGAAGCCGACCCATTCCAGCGCCCAGTTGCGGTATTTTTCGGCGTTGTCCGGATGGTTTTTCAGATAATCCCAGGCGCCGAAAGCGACCGCGAGCAGTTCCTCCCGCAGTTGTTCGGTATCGTGCAGCGCATCGCCGTCCCCGCCGAATTCAATCCACCAGAAGTTCTGGAGCGGCTCCAGCTGCGGCGACCGGAACTGAAACGCCGAGTCATCCGTAAATCGCCGGGCCCAGGGCGGCGGCGTGTAATCCTGCGGTTCACCGGTTTCCCGCACCTGCAGCAGACAGCTCATCCCCATGGTGCAGCGGTCGGCCTCCGGCGGCGCGATCGATTCGCCGAACTCCGCCCGGCTTTCCCGGCCGTAACGCATCTCCGCCCCGGCCAGCGTCGCCAGGATGCTGTCGCCGGAACAGTCGCTGAACAGCGGCGCGGTGATTTCGTACCACGTCTGCGACGGCGACGAGTAGCAGCGGATGCCGCGAATCCGGTTTTCCCGGGTGTCTGCCTCCAGACAGACGGTATCCAAGAGCGTCGTCAGATTCGGCTCCCGCTTGAGAAACCCGTACAGCACGCTGTCCCATATGGAAAAGTTCCGATCCGGGTTGCGGGCCAGATTTTCCAGCAGAATCTCTTCGATCAGACCGGTTTCGCGCCGGTTTTCCCCGTGGGCGCCGGAAACCCACATGCGCACTTCACTGGAGGCGTTGCCCCCCGGCACGGAACGGTCATGCACCAGAATCGTCCGCACCCCTTCCCGGGCCGCGGCCACCGCCGCCGCCATCCCGGACAGCCCGCCGCCAACCACTACAAACTCAGCATCCAATTGCACCGTTCTCATCGGATCTGACCTACCTCCCTGCAAAAAAATGAATTCGTTCATCGTCATAGACAAGTATAGGATCTTTCCGGCGGAAAACAACTCCGGAACCCGCTTTTATGATGAACAAGAATGGACCTTTTTCACGGATTCCCGGACGATCAGCCGACCGGGAATCCCGACATTGCCGACCGGCGTCCGGTGTTCGATAAGCCGTTCCAGCAGATCCAGGGCCGCCCGGGCGAAATGCCGCAGGTCCGGATCGAAACAGGTCAGCGGCGGATTCCACCACGCGGTGATCCCGGCCAGTTCGCGGGTGATCAGCGACAGCCCCTCCGGCACCGAAATCCCCTTCCGATTCAGCTCCCCGCAAACCCGCAGCCCCAGTTCCCCCGGATAGGTGATCAGGGCGGTAACGTTCCGGCGCAGCAGCCGCTCCAGCCGCTCGGCCAGCGGCGTGCCGTCGGCATAGGAAATCAGCTCCGCGTTGCCGGGCCCCATGGCCATGAACGCCGTGTCCGCCCGGTCGAGCCGCCCCTCCTCCTCCGCCGCCGAACGCGGCAGGATCAACCCGATGCGGCGATGTCCGGCCTCCCGCAGATGATCCACCGCCAGACGCAGGTTGTACCGGTTGTCGAAATAAACGGTGAAGATGTTCTCTCCCGGCGCCCCGCGTTCCGAACAGCGGACCAGCGGCAGCCCCGTCGTCTCCAGCCACTCCCGGTTGTGCAGCTCCTCCCCGGCAATGGAAATCGCTCCGCATAGCACCCGCTCCTGCACCAGCGTCATCTCCCGGTCGCTGAAAATGACGCCCCGCCAATCCCGCCGCCCCAGTTCTTCGAAAATCGCATGCAGCATCATGCTGTGATACCCTCCCGGCTCGGATGCCGCCGAAGGCGGCGGCAGAATCACCCCGACGGTGCGCCGCCGCGACCGGCTCTCCAGCACGTAACCAAGCCTTCCCGCCGCGGCAATGACCCGCCGGCGGGTTTCCGGATCCACCAGCGGACTGTGGTTGGCGACCCGCGAAACCGTGGTGCGGGAGACTCCGGCCGCCCGCGCCACCATGGAGGAAGTGACGGTTTTCATAATATTTTACTATAACATGGTATTGCGCATGCGCCAGAGAATGTCCATTTTTGTCCATGAAAATGTAAAAAAATCCGTTGTCCGTCATGAAAAAATCCCTTATAATTATGGCCAGACAGTCGCAGATTCGCATCGTCCGAACACTTGCAGAAAAAGGAACCGACGCATGAGAAAAACGCCGTTCACCCTGATCGAACTCCTGGTTGTCATGGCGATCATCGCCATTCTCGCCTCTCTGCTTCTGCCCAGCCTGAATCAGGCCCGCCAGACGGCCAAGCGCATCTCCTGCGTCAATCAGCTCAAGCAGCACGGGCTGTCCATCTCGCTGTACTGCGACGACAGCATGGGATTCTTCGTGCCCTACTGCCTGGCGGCCGATAAAACCACCTGGCCGGCCATTCTGAGTTTGATCAACGGCTACAACCGCAACCAGAAAACCTACCTGTGCCCGGAAAACCCTCTCGTCAGCTCCCCCTCCCAGTTCCTGCGGAAATCGCTGGTGCAGACCGCCACCTCGGAAAAATTCTATTATGTGGACTACGGGTACAATTACTTTTACATGGGCGGCAGCCAGTATCTCGGCTCCCCCGCCAAAGACGACAAGAGCATCAGCCAGGGCGGGCATCCGGCCAAACAGCACCGGATCAAACACCCCAGCCGCAAACTGCTGCTCACCGATTCCAAAACCAACATGGCCACCGGTGATTCGATCTTCCGCGGCCATTATCTGCTGAGCCGCACCCAGCCCGCCGTCGGCAGCAGTTCCGCCGGCCACCCGGCCATCCGGCACAGCAACATGGTCAACATCCTCTGGGTCGACGGCCACGTGAGCAGTGCCAGGGGGCTGGTCAGCGAACCCTTCGGCGAGGCGTACACGATGGAACACAATCCTTATTTGTACGAGCCGTTCTCCCGCGCCGTGACGGACTTCTGGACCTGCGACTGAATCAGGAGCTCTCATGAACACCATCCGATTCTTTGCCGTCACCGCCGCCGGAATCCTGCTGACGACCACGCCCGCCGCCGCCAATTCCTTCGAAACCCCGGAAGACCTCCGGGGCATCGCCGGAACCATCGAACAGGACACGACCTGTCGCCTCTTCGGCGAATATACGCTGAAATGGCAGGCGGCGCCGGAAGCGCAGCTGCGCATTCCCATGCCCGCCGCCCAAAACGCGAAACGGGCCTTCTCCTTCTATCTGCGCAACGCCGTCGCCGCACCGGACGCCCACCTGACCCTGAGCGTCGGCGACGCGCGCCGCCGCCGCGTTTACCAGGCCGATCTCGCGCTGGATTTCACCGGCTGGCAGCTTTTGCGGGCGCATGCCGCCGAGGATTTTCCGGCGCAGGTCACGGACGATGCCGAAGATGCGCTGGTGTTGACCTACCACGGCAGCCGCCCGGCGGAATTTCATCTGGACGGGCTGTTGTTTCAGCAGTCCTGGGAACGGGTCCCCAATCTGCGACTGCCGATGATCAACGCCGACCGGACGCCCCGGTATTCCACCATTCCCGGCAAAGATTACGCCGCCGCCTGCGCCGCCCAGCGGGCCCGCTGGGCCGAAGCCCCGGAGCCGACCGAGGAGGAATGCGCCGCCCTCCGGACCCTGCGGGAGCGCTGCCGCCGTTTTCTCACGGAAACCGCGCCGGAGACGGCTCCGGAACTGAGCGATGCCGCCAGGAAACAGCTGCAGAACGCCGCCCGGGAGGCCTGGCGCCGTTACCGGGAGCTGGCCCTGACCGAAAATCCGGACGGGACCATGTCGTTTCAACCGAATCCGCTTTTTTCCGACCAGCCGGAGACATATTTTCGCGGGTTCCGCAACTTCTCCGGCAAGTTGCTGCTGCCGTTGCTGCAGGCCGCGACCCAACCCTTCGACGGCAATTCCGACTACGATCGGCAGGAATACAGGACCGCGGTGGTACAGCTGCTGAAACTGCTGCTCTACCGGGGACATACCGACGGAGCCGACACCAACTGGATTTTCGTCTTCGCCATGCGCGGCATCGGTCAGGCCTGTCTGCTGCTCCGGGAGGAATTGCGGGAAGCCGGCATTCTCGACGACGTGGCCGCCTCGGTTTTCTGGCATACCTATACACTGAGCAACGCAGTGGACGACGGCCGGAAACTGGAAGTCTCGGCGGACACGCTGCGGCTCTGCTTCCCGGAAGCGACGTTCGCCGCCCTGGCCCTGGACGACCGCCGCGCCAATGCCGTCCTCCATTCGATCCGAAAGATTCTGGAACAGCAGACCCAGTTTGCCGGCGGCAACCACGGCCTGATCAAACGCGACGGTTCGCTCTTTCACCACTGGCAGACAGCGCACAAATCCTACGGCCCGGACGGCCTACACGGCGCACTGTCTCTGGCGTATCTGCTGCGGGGAACACCTTATCGGCCTTCCGGACAGGCATTCGACCGAATGCGATTGGCCCTGGTCACGCTCGACCGTCAGCAAAGCCGCTTCGACACGCCCGCGGCCACCAACGTCCGCTGGTGTTTCTCCGCCGGCAACGCCCGGACTCTGGCGTCGATCTGCGCCTATTATCTGGCGGTACGCCCCCGCGACCGGGAAGTCGCCGGGATTTTCCGCCGCGTCTACCAGCCGGAACAACTGGCGGGGGATTTCACCCACGGCAGCAGTCTGCGCAATACGCCCGGGGAATTCTCGCTGATGGGCGAACTGGCGAAACAACTGGTCTCCGTGCCTCCGGCACCGCCACCTCGGGGCTGTTTCGTCTACAACAGCGCCACGCAGTTGATTCACCGACGCGGTGAATGGATGGCGGCGATCCGCGGCTTCGGCCCGCATTCCTGGGACATGGAGATCGGCAGCCGCAATGCCGCGGGCATTTACGAAAACAAATTGGCACGCTTCGTCAGCCACGGTGCCCTGCAGATTTTCGCCCCCGGCAAAAACGGCGCGGAAAGCGGCTATGTCAATTCCGGCTGGGATTTCCGGCACTTCCCCGGCACCACCGCCCTGGAGTTGCGCGTCGCCGAGCTGGAACTGCCGAAATCAGCCGGATATGGCCGCAAATACGGCAGCGGCCGTCTGGTCGGCGGCTGTGCGCTGGACCGGTGGAACGGCGTCTACGGTTTTGAACTGCGCGACCCGCACCTGAAGGATTTCACCGCTTTCAAAAGCTATCACCTGTGTGATCAGCTGATCGTGGCCCTGGGCAGCGGCATCGCCAATCGCCGCGGCGACGTCGAAACCATCACCACGCTGTTTCAGAATTATCTGGGTTCCGCCCCCGTCGGGGAAACCGGACGGCAGAGCCGGCAACTCACCCGGCCGGAAACCCTGACGGATGTCAACGGCACCCGTTATTTCGTCCCGGCGGGCATGACGCTGGAAACCATGCGCATCACGCAGCAGGGCAGCGACGAATGCGGTCGTCCGGAGCTGCGTTCGGGATTTTATGAAACGGCCCTGCTGCGGCACGGCCGCGCGCCGCAGAACGAACGTTATGAATACGCAGTCATGATCGATGCGCCGGACCGGCAGCCGCACTACCGGGTGCTCCAGCAGGATGACGCGGCGCACATCGTCCGGTTCCCCGATGAAAAAATCTTTTCCGCCGCCGTCGCAGGGGCGGACACGGCTCTCGCGGAGGGATTTCCCATACAGGCCGTTTCCACGCCGCTGCTGCTGGTGCTCCAAGAGCGGGCGGACGGCATTCTGGAACTGGCCGTGACCGACCCGGATTACCAATGGGGCGACACGCATCCGTCGAAACTTTCCCGCCACATTTTTCCGCGGCCCGGTCCGGTGCGCCTGACGCTCCGCGGCAAATGGGAAGTGAAAACAGGAGACGCCCGCCTCCGGGACGGCGTCCTGGAACTCACCGTCACACCGGGAGACGTCCGACAGCTGACGCTTCGGCGGAAACCCTGAAAAGCCCATCGGCGTCCCGCCGGCGTTTGCGTCTCCCCTCCGTCCGGTCGAATGCACATTCGCCCGGACGTTTTTATATTGCTTAAGCGCAAAAAAACTACCGGCTGCGCCGGTATGTAGCCGAATAGCTTCAGCTTAAAGGCGAGAGAAGAAACTCCGTGCTATAGTATTGCAATTCGCCAATCGCA
>CASDQW010000078.1 GCA_949282965.1 uncultured Lentisphaeria bacterium | reverse complement strand
GCCGGGCCGCCCGGGCCGGAGCCACAGTGTATCATCAGGATACTCCGGCCGGAATTGTCACATCCGGTGCATTTGCCCCCTCTGTGGGAACAGCGGTGGCCATGGCCTATGTCACCCCCGAATTCACTGCGGTAGGAACGCCCCTGACGCTCGATGCGGGCAGCGCCCGGTTGTCCGGGCAGGTCGTTCCGCTGCCGTTTTATTCCGAAGGTACCGTCCGGATGCCCCTGAACGGAACCGGCGCGGCGCCCCGGTAAATTCCCGGAGCGGAAATTCCACCAAACAAACGGGCCGCGAGATAAAATCCCGCGACCCGTTTATTTTTTTCAGTTTTTCAGGATCAAAGATCAGAGCCGTGCGCGGCGGTATTCCACAGCGAATTCCGTCCCGTCATATCCCGGATCATCAGTTCGAAGATCATCCAGAAAAACCGTGTTTCCGCCAGTCAGCCAGGACTTCCGGGCAGCCAGCGCCAGCAGTTCCGGTTCGGCAATCATCGAACAGGGCAGCGGCGGCACATCGGTTTGACCGGTCAGATACGGCAGCTGCGCGGCCAGCATACTCCGGTAAAGATTCACATTGTCATGCGGAATCTGCACGACCTTGCGATCGGTGACGATCGTCAGCATAAAGGGCAGCCAGGCGGAACTGCGTCCGATGGTGATAATGGCGACACCGCCGTGATTCCATTCCAGCAGGATATTCTTCTGGCGACCGCACGAACCGAGGAAACGGGCAGAACGGGCTCCGGGGCCCATGACCGCGCAGACCTGGGCGTAGGCGTGAATTCCGTAATTGAATTCGTCTACGCCCGAGGTGGTGTAGGCGGTCAGAATCCGTCCCCGCTCGGCCTCCGGCTCCGCAACGAAATCCAGAGCCCCCTTGCAGAAGCGCAGACTGGAACCACCGCAGACACGCCGTCCGGATTTCATCCAGTCAAGAATGGTATTAAGATCCCGCAGATTTCCAGCCAGCGGCTTGTCAATCAGCACGGACTTGCCAGCCTCCACAAACGGCCGGGCCTGCTCCACATGACGGTCCCAGTTGGTCGTGTGTACGATCACACCGTCCACCAAAGGCAGCATGTCGGTCATGTTTTCGACCGCGTGCGGAATACCATGCTGAGCGCAAAATTCTGCAGCAAATCCCGCAGGCCGGGTTTCGCCGGAATCCCAGGCGGCCACTACCTCCAGATCCACTTTGCCGGCATCGATCATTTCTTTGATCAGCGGCAGCCAGGCGCCGGGATGCGAAGTGCACAACCCGACCAGACCAAGTTTGAATGCCATCTTTATTTACTCCTTAAACGATTGGATCATCCCAGACGGGAAATTCAGTGTTTCATTTCCATAATCATCCCCATCGCCTTGTTCGGGGTGTTGATCAAGAGATCGGCGGCGGAACCGATTTCCTCGAGCGGCAACCGGTGGGTCGTCATCGGATCGACAATCAGACGCTTTTCCGCGATCAGCTGAATGATTTCACGCAGATTCCGCTGCGTGGTAAACGGCACCAGAGCCGCCGGATATTCCGTCCGACCATATTCGTAATCCAAGTCCTTATATCCGGCTCCGGTACGGGAAGCCGCCCGGACATCAAGATTGCCGGAGGCCGCACCGCCGCCGACTGTCACCTTGCAACCGCCGACCAGCACCACCCGCCCCATGGCGTGCGTATCAGCGGAAACCTTCATACAGCGTTTCACCTGTTCCCAGGCCGGCGTCGCCTCGCCACCGAAGGCGAACAGCGCGAAATCCATGCCATAAGGCGCCGCAAATTCCCGGGCTTTTTCTACTACGTCATCTTTTTTCAGGACGGCAATATTTCCGATCCGGCAGCGGCGGGCGATCCGGACGCGATTACTCAGTCCCTCCCAGGCGAAAACCCGGCTGCCGCTGAGCTGATAGAGCTGTGCCGCCAGGTTGCCGACGATCCCGAGACCGAGCACCAGGCCGTATTCGCCGAGCTGGGGTTCCGTCCGCCGGACCGCCTGCAGCGCGGTGGCGCCGAGACAGGCGTAAGCCGCCTGCTCATAGGAAACATTGTCCGGAATCGGCACAATCATATTGACCGGGACGCAGGCATAATTGGTATGAAACGCGCCATTGGTTCCCATGGCGGCCACCCGCATACCAACTTTGAGATCGCGGGCCGGCCCGTTAATTTCCATGATTTCACCGGCATTAGCATAACCGAAAGGTGCGGTTTTCCGGTTAGGATCCGGCTCCTGCCGAAGTTTGGCTACGGAAGACATTTCCGTGCCGGGGCTGATCAATGAGGCGTGCACACGGATCAACACCTCTCCTTCCTTCAACGCGGGAATTTTCTCCCGAACAGCAACCACTTCCCCTTTTCCGGTAATGACGGCAACAGTGCGTTCTGCCATGATAATCGATCCTTATTCTTGTTTTTTTCATGAAAAGGCCATATTTCGATTGGCTTTTTCCGATTACTATTATATCATATAAAAGAAGAAAAAACAGGGGCATTTTCCATGATTCATTATAAAAATCCACGATCACCCCATGGATCTTGACGTCAAACTGCAAATCTGGGGCTATGGCCTGACGCCCGGCACGGAAGCCACGCTGGCCCATCAGCACAATTACTGGCAGATCAATCTGATCGACGGCGGTCGCATGGAGCTGGTCTCCGGAGAAAAAACCATGCCGGTCAAGACCGGCGACATCCTGATCTTTCCACCGCACAGCCTGCACCGGTTTCATTACCTTCCCAATGGCGCGCTGAGTCAGATTTCCCTGAAATTCCGGCTCGACAATCCCCCTCCGGAACTGAATTGCGAAGCGGTCCATCTGACCGCCTCTCCGCTTACCGCCGGCATCATCGCCCAGGCCCGGTTCGCCATTTCCGGTTTTCTTCTGCCCGGCGAATGGCGGCACACCCAGCGGGAACTGATGCCGCCCGCCGACCGGCGTCAGAGCGTTTTCATCGAAAAACTGATCGCCGCCATCCTGGAATATCGCCTGGCCACCGTCCCGGACGAAACGCCGGGCCTGATCGCCCGGGTGCGGCATTATCTTGCCGCCCGGCGCGGCAAACCGGTCAAGGCAGCGGAACTGGCCCGGCACTTCGGCTATTCCCCCGGCCACTTCTCACTGCTGCTGCGGGAACGCACCGGGCTGACCGCCAAAGCCTTCATCGACCGGGAACGGACCGAACTGGCCCGGCATTATCTGGAATACTCCGACCTCAACATCGCGGAACTGGCCGAACAACTTGGTTTTCGGGAAAGCGTTTACTTCTGTGAATTCTTCAAACGCCGGACCGGCCTCTCCCCCGGCGCCTACCGCCGCCGCGCCGGCGCGGATACCGATTTTTCACCGGAAACCACCGAACCGGAAACCCGACGCCCCTGAACCACCGGTCAGCGGCTGGCAAACGCATAGATCAAAATCGCGCCGAACATCAGCAGCGCCGCCGCGCCGCGACGCAGCCACACCAGGGCCGGCACTTTCGCCTCCAGATAGCTGAATCCCATGCGGGACAGGAGAATGCCCATGACCAGCGTCACCGGCCCCCGCGCCGCCTGCACGATATTGCCGAACGCCGCTCCGAGATACCCGAAACAGACGAAAAAGCACAGTACGCCGCCTCCCCAGCACAACGCATAAGGCAGCGCATCCCGGATCGTCGCCCATTTCAAACGCATATAAAACGCCGCCGGCAGCAGCACCAGCGCCACGAAAACATTATTCAGGTTCGTCCCGATCAACGCCGCCCGCAGCATCCCCTCCACCGGGATCGACGCCACCAGCAGCCGCACGCCGATGTCGCTCCACGCATACCCCAGCAACGCCAGTGCGCAGACGCCCATCCCCTCCCACTGGAAGCGTCTGCCGCCCTGATAATTCATCAGCAGCGCCGCCAGCACCGCCAGTACCAGCGCCAGAATCTGCCCGCGATTGAACATCTGATCGAAGAAAATATACAGGAACAGCGGCACCAGGACCACTTTCAGCCCCAGCAGCGAAGCAATCCGCGACGCCTCAATCCGGCGCAACGCCTGAAAAAAGAACACCTGCCCGGCGATGAAACACAGCGAACACAACAGCAGCGGTCCGATCTGCGCCGTCCCCACCGCTCCGGCCGGCGTCGTAAGCGGAAACAGCACCACGGAAATCACTCCCAGCGCCAGCTGAGACGCCACCAGCAGCCGTGCCGGACTGCCGTGCCGCATCAGAAAATGTCTGGAAAAAAAGTATGCCAGCGCCTGAAAAAACGCTGTGAACAGCCCGAAAACAATGCCGATCCCCATGATGCTCACCTCAGGAAAACATAATGAATAAACGAATACTATAGCGGAAAATCCCGCTTTTACAACCGCGCGACTGGACAAACCTCCGAAACGATGCTATTTTGGACAGATACCGGTCCGGCAGGGCGGATTGCCCGGCGACAAGCAGGAAGGAGAATCACCCGGGCATGAAAATCGTTCACTTTTCCGATCCGCACGCCGGCGGCCCGGCGGAAGACGCCCTCGCCTACATCGACAAACGCTGGGTCGGCGTTTTCAATTACCGTTTCCGCCGCCGCTTCCGCCACGATCTCCGCAAACTGGAACAGGCAGTAGCCTATATTCTCGACACCCGTCCCGACGTCGCGGTCTGCACCGGCGATCTCACCAGCACCGGGCAGCCGGGGGAATTTGCCAAAGTGCTGCCGATTCTCCGGCCGCTCCGCGATTCCGGCATTCCGGTGCTTTACACGCCGGGCAACCACGACTGCTATGTCCGGCGGCCGCGGTGCGTCGCCGCGGTCCGGCAGATGGTTGATTACCTTTCCCGCGGGAATTATCAATTCAGCGATCTGCCGATTCTCCGGCAGCACGCGGGATGCGATTTTCTGCTGATCAACACCAGCCGCCCGTCCAATCTGCTCTGCTCCTGGGGATTTCTCGCCCGGAGCGATGCCGAGTGGCTGCGGCGGCAATGCGAAGAGCCGCATGTCCGGCCGCGCATTCTGGTCAACCACTATCCGATTTTCGAAGACCATCCGATTCTGCGGACCCGGCACCGCCTCTTCGGTGAGAAATCGGTCCGGCAGATGATTGAATCCGGTCTGATTGACGTTTCGCTGTGCGGCCATGTGCACCGTCCCTACAACCGGACGGACGCGGAAGGACACGGAGAAAACTGTGCCGGATCCGTCACCCGGAACGGCAGTATGGTGGAAATCACCTGCGATCCGGAACACCGCACGTTCTCCTACCGGACCATCGAACTCTGAAAAATCAAAACTAAAACGCGCCGTCTCCGCCCCCCTCTTCGCGGAGACGCGTTCCGCTCCGGTCGTCGGCATCAACGCGCGCCGGTGGCCGAAAACGGCTTGAGGAGGTAACGCTCTTTCGTGGAGGGGGGCGGCGCGCAGCCGTTGGGAATGGTCTTGCATATCGTCCGTTTCGGTGCTATGGTATGGATTGGAATAATCGCCTTTCCGGCACGGCGGCCGTTTTCCGACGGTCGCGGCAGAGGGCCACGCAATCGCCGCCCGCCGCCGGTGGCGTAGAGTCAGCATGGATAAAACACTCAAATACATCAACGGAGAAATTCGCTGTTTCGGGTGCGGCGCCTGTGTCGCCGCCTGCCCGCAGAATTGTATCCGGATGAAGCCGGATGCCGAAGGATTTTCAGTCCCGGTGATTGATTTTTCCGCCTGTTTCGGCTGCCGGCGCTGCATCAAGGTCTGCCCGGTAAACGCCCTGCCGTTATCTACCGCCGCTTCCGGAAAAACAGAATTCTTTCTTGCCCGGCGCCGGACGGGAGCGGTGCCGGGGAACAACGGGGCCTCAGGCGGGATCTTCACCGCGCTGAGCAACGCGATTCTGCATCAGGGAGGCGCGGTGGCCGGAGCGGTATGGACGGCAAACTTCAGCGTTTTGCACTCCATCGCCTACGATGCGGAAGGACGCGACGCCATGTGCGGCGCCAAATATGTGCAGAGCGACTGTTCCCAGGTCTTCGTCGCGGCGGCGGAACTGCTGCGGGAAGAGCGGCCGCTGCTCTTCACCGGCACGCCCTGCCAGACGGCCGCGCTGCGGTCTTTTCTCGGGCGGAATCCGGAAAACCTGATCACGGTGGACTGTCTCTGCGCCGGAGCCCCGTCCCCTCTGGTCTTCCGGGAATATCGCCGCTGGTTGACGCAAACGCACGATTCTGAACTTACGGCAATCCGTTTTCGCCCGGCTTTCGACGAATCCAGAATCGGCATTGAAGCGGATTTTTCCGACGGCTCTGAATATCGGGACGAGTGCGGAGGCGACCCGTATTGCCGGTTGCTGCTCAGCCACCTCATCGACCGGCCGTCCTGTGCGACATGTCCCTATGCGGGCGCCGGACGCGAAACCGACCTGACCATCGCCGCGGGGCGACATTGCCGCCATCTTTCCCCGGAAGCGCCGGAGCATGGCGGAGAAGTGCTGGTGCTGGTCCATACACCGCGCGGTCGTGCACTGCTCCAGACCGCGGAGCAGGAACTGGAAATCCGGCCGTTCATTCCGCTGGAAAGCGACCGCAGCCGACTTTTTATTGCCGGCAGAGCGCATCCGGACCGGAAATTGTTTTTCCGGGCACTGCGCCGCCGCGGATTCGCTGCGGCCGCCACGGCATATACCGGTCCCCGTACTGCTATGCGCAAACTGCGCAGCGGCGCCCTCCGTGCGCTTCGAACGGTGAAAAACCTGTTCCTGGACCATTCCGACGATCCGAAAAGAAATTGAATAACCGGAACACCGCCAGACCTCCGGAAGCGGTTCGCGGATTGACGCCGGGCCGGATCAGGAGTATATTAAAGGATCAATTCAAACCGGAACAAGCAGTCCGCAAGCCCGGCCTCAATCCGGCGGTTGCGAACTGGAAATGGATTTTTTTATGCAGCAGGAAATACGGAAGATTCTTGAAGAAATCGGAGAAGATCCCGAACGGGAAGGGTTACTGGACACCCCGAAACGGGTGGAGGCGGCCTGGCGTTTTCTGACGCGCGGCTACCGCCAGAGTCTGGAAGAGGTGGTCAACGGCGCCCTTTTCGAGGCAGAATCCGACGACATGATCATCGTGCGCGACATTGAGTTTTTCAGTCTGTGCGAACACCACATGCTGCCTTTTTTCGGGAAGTGCCACGTTGGTTATATCCCGAAGAAAAAAATTCTCGGCGTCAGCAAAGTGGCCCGGATCGTCGACATGTTCGCCCGCCGGCTCCAGATTCAGGAACGCATGACCCGGCAGATTTCCGCGGCCATCATGGAAATCACCGGCGCCGCCGGCGTCGGCGTCGTCGTCGAAGCCCAGCACCTCTGCATGCAGATGCGCGGCGTGGAAAAACAGCATTCGATCATGACCACCTCCTCCATGGTCGGCACCTTCCGCCGCTCGCTGGCCACCCGCAACGAATTCACCCGCCTGATCCGGTGAGAACATGCGCGCGCTATTGCAGAGAGTCAGCCATGCCGCCGTATCCGTGGACGGGACCGTCATCGGACGGACCGGACGCGGATTGGTGATTCTTCTGGGCGTCACTCACGCCGACGACGAAGCGGCTGCCGCTTATCTTGCAGAACGGTGCGCGACCTTGCGGATCTTTCCGGACGATGACGGCAAAATGAACCGCTCGCTGCTCGACATCGGCGGATCGGCCCTGACGGTGTCCCAGTTCACCTTGTACGGCGACACCACCCGGGGCCGCCGCCCGTCCTACACCGCCGCCGCTGCGCCGGAACCGGCGGAAAAACTCTATGAATGTTTTGTGGCACACCTCCGCGCCCTCGGCATTCCCACGGAAACCGGCCGTTTCGGCGCGGACATGCAGCTGGAAATCCATAACGACGGCCCCGTCACTTTGCTTCTGGAGTCAAAAGCATGAAGCGCAGAAAACGCATCGTTGTACTCGGCTCGACCGGATCCATCGGAGAAAGCGCTTTCCGGGTGCTGAGCGCTTTTCCGGACCGCTTTGAAGTCACCGGCCTTGCGGCGCATTCCCGCGTTGAACGGCTGGCCGAACAAGTCCGGCTCCTTTCCGCCCGGATCGCCGTAACCGCCGATCCCGCCCGCAGCACCGACCTCGCCCGGCTGCTCCCCCCCGGCGTCGACGCCGACGCCGGACCGGAAGCCATGATCCGGCTGGTGGAACGCGATGACGTCGACCTGGTGCTCTGCGCCGTGGTCGGCACCGGCGGACTGCTGCCGGTTCTGGCCGCGCTCCGCGCCGGCAAAACGGTGGCGCTGGCCAGCAAGGAAGTGCTGGTCATGGCCGGAGAACTGGTACGCCGGGAACTGGCCGCTTCGCCCGGCGGACGCCTGCTGCCGGTGGACAGCGAGCACAGCGCGATCTTTCAATGTCTGGACGGGCGGCGACCGGATGAAATCGCGGGATTGATTCTCACCGCTTCCGGCGGCGCGTTCCGCACGGCCTCCCGCGAAGAGATCGCCGCCGCCGACTGGCAGCGCGCGCTGGCCCATCCGACCTGGCAAATGGGCCCCAAGGTGACGATCGATTCCGCTTCGCTGATGAACAAGGCGCTGGAGCTGGTTGAGGCCCGGCACCTCTTCGATCTGCCGCCGGAAAAACTCAAGGTGCTGATTCATCCGCAATCAGTGGTCCACTCCATGGTGGAACTCGTGGACGGCGCACTGCTGGCCCAGCTGTCCCATCCGGACATGCGGTTTGCCATTCAATACGCCCTGACCTACCCGGAACGGACCGCCGGCGGCCTGCCGAAACTGAGTTTCGCGCAAGGATTGACGCTGCAATTCGAGGAGCCGGACCGGAAACGTTTTCCCTCGCTTGATTTCGCCGAGGAGGCGATGCGGTGCGGCGGCACCATGCCCGCGGTCATGAACGCCGCCAACGAGGTCGCGGTGGAAAAATTTCACCGCGGCGAGATTGCATTTCCGACAATTTGGAGTATTATTGAAAAAACCATGGCGGCACACCGGGTGGAGCCGCAGGAAAGTTTGGCGCAGATTCTGGAAGCGGACCGGGCGGCGCGCAGTTTCGCCGCAAACCTCTTCCGGACGTAAGAAAAGAGCAAGAGGGGGACCCATCCCATGTATATTCTGAATATTCTTGAAACCATCGGTGCGCTGGTTTTCGTTGTATTTTTCATCGGGTTGTGCATTTTCTCGCACGAACTCGGACATTTTCTGGCGGCCCGCTGGCGCAAACTGCACATCGACGCCTTTTCCATCGGCTTCCGCAAGATCTGGGCGAAGAAGATCAACGGCGTCGAATACCGGATCGGCTGCATCCCACTCGGCGGCTATGTCGAACTCCCCCAGGTGGACGCCACCGACGAAATTCCCAAAAGCGCGGACGGGACCGAACTGCAGCGGGCCAAACCGCTGGACCGGATCATCACCGCCGCCGCCGGACCGCTGTTCAACATTCTCTTCGGTCTGCTGCTCGGCTGCGTGGTCTGGATCGCAGGCCTGCCTCAGGAATCGCCGAAAATGAGTTCCATGGAGGTAGCCAAGGTGGCGGAGGACAGTCCGGAATATCGCGCCGGCCTGCGCCCGGGCGACCGCATCGTGCGACTGAACGGGGAAAAATTCCACTGCACCTGGCTCAAGTTCGTCGAGCAGATCATGTTCAGCGTCGGCGACATCACGCTCGACGTCGAGCGGGACGGCAAAATCATTCCGATCACCTACACCCCCATCGACAACCCGAACGCCCCGGGACGGCTGGCCAAGGAAAAGATCGGCTATCCGTTTTTCACGGTGCTGACGCCGATCGAACTGCGGCCGCTGCCCGGTTCCATCGCGGAACGGGCGGGCATTCGCAAAGGCGACATTCTGTATTCGATCGACGGCAAACCCATCTCCTCGTTCATGGAGTTTCAACTGGCACTCAACAACGCGGGTGACCGGACACTGCATTTTCAGATCGACCGGAACGGACAGAAACTGGATATTCCGATTCAGGCGGAGCCGGTTCCGAACCTCGGTCCGGAATTTACCACCTACCGTATCGGCGTAAGTTTTCTCACGTCCGACCCGAAACCGATTGTGGCGGAGATCTTCCCCCACACCCCCGCCGCCGACACCGACATCGCTCCCGGCGATCTGATCCTTGCCGTCAACGGCGAACCGGTGGCTGACTTCGATCAGGTGATTCAGACCGTCCGGCAGAACGGCACCAAACCGATGACCTTCACCGTCCGGCGCGGCGATGAACAGCGCGAACTGACCATCGCTCCCGAAAAAATCGTCCCCCGCACCATCGGCGTCGAACTGGTCCTGCTCAGTCATCCGACGCCCTTCGAACAGTTTGAAAACATCCTGATCAACAGTTACAAATCCCTGCGCGGCATGCTCGTCAACGGGGCCAACTCGCTGGGACTTACCGAGGAAACCAGCACGCTCAAACCGCGCCACATGTCCGGACCGCTCGGCATGGGAACCATTCTTTACAGCTCGGTCAAGGATGTCTCGCTGGTTACCGGTATCTACTTTGTAGTGATGATCTCCTTTGCGCTGGCGATTTTCAATTTGCTGCCGTTGCCGGTTCTGGACGGCGGACACATCGCCTTCGCCGTCATCGAACTGATCTGCCGCAGACCGCTGCCGACGGTGGTGATCAAGGGATTGTCGGCGCTCTTCATCGGTCTGCTGGTGCTCCTGATGCTCTATGTTACCTATTTCGATATTTTGCGGCTGCTGCCGGATAAACCCGCGGCGACGGAAAACGCCACCGCCATTTCCGCGGCCCCCGCGACATCCGCGGCATCTGCCGCTCCGAATCAGGGGAGTTCCGATCATGCTGACGCGACGCCTCACCCGTAGCATCCGTATCGGCGATGTCGTCATCGGCGGCGGCGCACCGGTGTCGCTCCAGTCGATGACCAATACCGATACGCGCAACGTCCCGGCAACCCTGGCCCAGATCCGTGCACTGGCCCGGCTCGGCTGTGAACTCGTCCGGGTCGCCGTTCCGGACATGCGGGCGGCGGAAGCACTGGCGCCGATCTCCGCCGAAAGTCCCATTCCGGTGATTGCCGACATTCACTTCGACTACCGTCTGGCGCTGGCCGCCATCGACGCGGGAGCTGCCGCCATCCGGCTCAATCCCGGCAACCTGCACGATGAAAAGGAAGTCCGCCAGGTGGCGGAACGGGCCGGAACCGCCGGGATTCCGATCCGGGTCGGCGCGAATTCCGGCAGCGTCCGCCCGGCGCTGCTCCGGGAACTCCGAAACGCCGGAATGTCGGCTTCCGAAGCCATGTGTGAAGCTCTGGTCCGCAGCGTGCTCGCCGAATGCGCCCAGCTGGAAAAATACGGCTTTCAGGCCATCAAGGTCTCGTTGAAATCCTCCAGCGTACCGGAAACGGTCAATGCCTGCCGGTTGTTTGCCGAACGTGCAGATTACCCACAGCATATCGGCGTCACTGAAGCCGGTACTCCCGGACGCGGCATCGTCAAATCCGCAGTCGGCATCGGCGCCTTGCTGCTGGAGGGAATCGGCGACACCATCCGGGTCAGCCTGACCGCGGACCCGGTCGAGGAAGTGATTGCCAGCCGGAGGATTCTGGAAGCCTGCGCCCTGCGCGACGCCGCGCCGGAAATCGTCTCCTGCCCGACCTGCGGCCGTACCGAAATCGACCTGATCGGCCTGGCCAACCGGGTAGAGACCCTCGTCAATCAGATCAAGGCCGACGGAAAAATCATCAACCTGCGGAAAATCGCGGTGATGGGCTGCGCCGTCAACGGTCCCGGAGAAGCGCGCGACGCCGACCTGGGACTGGCCGGAGGACGCGGCAAGGTCGTCGTCTTCCGCTTTGGCGAAATTCTCGGCACGTTCGATCCGGAGGCAGGGTTTGAATATTTGAAACTGGAAATTCTGAAAAACGCGGTTCCGGTCAGCCGCCCGTCGTTGCAATAATCCGTCGCGGCCAGCGTTTTTCTGTCCGGGCCTCCCGGTGAATCCGGCCGCCGACACCAGCAAAGAAAAGAGATTGCGCCATGAATGGTCGTCGTCAACAGCGATCCTGCACGATCCGCCGCCGCCGGCAGCGCGGCAGCGCCATGCTGGAAAGTTTGTTCGGCATCTTCTTTTTGCTGTTCGTCTTCGGATGCCTGCTCCAGGTATTTCAGTGGATCGCCCGGGAAATGGTGACGGACTATGCCGCGTTTTACGGAGCCAAAGCGGCGGCGCTCGGATACGCCGGAGAAAATTGCCGCAAGGCGGCCCGGATCGGTGCCACGGGCATCTCCGGGCGCGACATTTCCACGTCCGGCCGCGTGTCGCTACTGTCTTCCTCCCAGGACGCACTGCGCTATCAGGCGCGGCGTTATATGACGCTGGGCGAAGGCAGCGGCGTCAACTTCGAATACTGGCGGCCCGAATTCGGCAGCAATACCCTGCTGAATCTGAATTTTGACGGATACAGCGAAACCGCATCCGCCCGGGTGCGGCTCAGCGATGCGCCGCTGCTGCTCCCCGTCATGGGCAAAATCATGGCGCTCAAAGGCGGCGAGGACGGCGCGCCCGAACCGGTCGGCGAACACAAAATGTACAATTATGCGAAACTTCTGCTCGAAAACTGAATCGCTTCCCGTTTTCCGGCCCCCCCGGGAAAACGGACAGGTGCTGGTACTGGCCGTGGTCATCCTCTTCGGACTGATCCTGGGCGTGATGATGCTTTTCGACCTGCATAACGCCATCCGCGCAAAAATCAAGGTGGAAACCGCCCAGCAGGCCGCCGCCCTCGCCGGCGCCGGCTGGCAGGTGGAAGGCCTGAACCTGATCGGCCGGATCAACCTGATCAAAGCCTGCGAACTGATGACCCGGGACGACAGCGATTATACCACCCCTTACGACAGTGTGAAAACCCACACCACTGAGGAAGAACGGGAAAAACGGGACCTGCAATTCCGCGCCCGGGTGCGGACGCTTACGGAAACCCAGTCGCGCATCGCCTTCATCGTCCCCATGCTCGGCGTGCTGGCCGCCCAGCAGACGGCCAAGCAGAACGGCATGCCCGCCAACAACCGGACTTTTGAATATTATGTCGACCGGCACCTGCCGCTGCACGATTCACGCAACATCGCCTGCAACGGTTATTACTGGCATACGCCCGTTTCCCGTCTCGCCGAACAGATTCTGCAACAGGGCGTCGCAGTCCGGGTCAACAGCCGCGCCGCCGACCTGCCGGAAGTCTGGAGCCGGACGATCACCGGGGATTTCCGGCTGCTGCTGAGCGAACCGGATCTCTATGCCGCCATCGAAGACGAGAATTACTGCTACTGGCAGCTCATGCAGATGGCGAAAAAAGGCGTTCCGGCCACTTCGGAAGCCTGGGCCATCCAATACATCGACGCCCCCTTTGTGGAAGAGAGCGAACTTTTCACCCTCGGCGTCCGATTCGGCTCCTCCGACATGACCAATTTGATCCGGGACACCATCTACCCCGGCGGTACCATGCCCGCCCCCCCTCACGACCGGCTGGACGAAACCATCTGGTGCAACTACGACGCCCAGTGGTATCCGGAGAGCTACACCGCCGAAGCCTACGACGCCGACCAGCAGAACTGGCGGCGCAACCGCTGGCTGCGCGAAGACCGCCGCCCCGGTTATCTGTATGAAGGCCCCTGCGCCGCCGTGGATAATTTCATTGAACTGCCCCGTTACAACCGTACGTTCGCCTATCCGCCGCTGACCGGCAACCGGTTGCTGCAGGGCGGCGGCGGCGCCAATGACCGGACGCTCGGCATTCATCGCGATCTGCGCACCACCACCATCGGCTACGCCCCCTCCCGCAACGCGGAAAACCGCGGCGTGGTGGCCAAGCCACTCGGCTCTTTCGGCGACGGTCGCGCACCGGACGACGCCCCCATCACCGTGCCGATGATTCTGCCGATCTTCCGCCAGCCGACCATCATCCCCAGCGCCATGCCCTACAATCTGCGCATGCAGACCAGCGGCGACGACGATCTCAAACGATTTCTGCAGTGGCTGGCCGACCATCAGTCGCTGGATGGAGTTCCCCCCAGCGGCACGGAACAATATCGCGAGGCCCTGCTCAAACTGGAAAGCAAAGATTATCTGAACCGGATCTACAACCCCGACTTCTCCGGCGTGGACCTGCTGGAACCGCGCCTGCTCTTCACTGATCTCTACAAATACCCGAACGATCCCTCCGGCGCCGGCTGGCTGCAGGAAGCCTGGCTCAGCCGGACAGCCAGCCGCCCTTACATCATGGTGCCGACACCGGGGACGGAGAATGCGGAAAACCCCACCATGGAACGGAAATATCTGGTCGAGGAAAACGTCGCCCGGCAAGTGACCGAAGTGGTGCTGGAACCGGACGGCGCATTGCGTACCTATTTCGGCAACGACCGGGACGGGTACCGTTATTTTCTCACCCGCAACGGAAAAATCCTGACCAATGAAGACATCGCCTGCGGACAGGCCCGTCATTATCCCGGCGGCCCCGGCCTGCCCCCCGGTACCAATTCCGGACCGCCGAGGTTGTAAGGGATCATGAAAAAACCGACGTTCAAGCCATATTGCCGGGAATCCGGTCAGGCCACGGTGGAAGTCGCGATTTCCCTGCTGGCGATCGCCTTCGTCACCGTCGGCATTCTTTTCGTCGGCGGCATCGGTATCACCAGCATCAAGGTGCTGCTCACCGCCCGTACCGACGCGGAAACACTCGCCTCCCGCACGAGCAGCGGCTTTCAAGGCGGCAGCGACATCGGCGACTGGAATTACACAAACGTTGAGTATCAGAAAAATCAGGTGGACGGTACGGTCCGGATTCCATTTCTGGCCAATGACGAACCGTACAACGCCCGGGAACGGATCTCCACCGATTATTTCCATGACCGCACCGCCTCTCTGAGCGAACGGGATCCGGACAGTCAGGGGACCGCGCAGTATGAATTCCGCGCCCTGGAGAATACAGAGGAACTCACCTATCCCTCCCGGATGCTGAGCGACAGTTCCTTTGATCTGGCGAATCTCGAATTCAGCAGCGGTCGCCTGCCCGACGAAATTCTCCGTTACGGAAGCGAACAGAATTATCTATTTCACCGCAGCGGCAATGAGGGCGAACTCCTCCGGCAGAAACTGGCGCAGGGCGGCTGGTTCGACTTCCGCCCCATCGATGTCCTGCAATGGCGTTCCAACCGCGTCGCCTACCCGGCTTTCGCACCATCCGGCCAATGAATTTGGTATTTTTTACGGCGGACGACTGGATTTTTCCAGGAACAGGTCTATCATAATCCACGAAAAGCGCGACAGGCCTCCCCCCCGGGGCGTTCCTCGATCCGGGAGCCTTCCGTCAGGAGATCCCGGCAAACCGCGCCGCGTCGCCTTGGGCAAAACAATGACGGCAGCTTCCGGAAACGGTGTTTTCGCCGCCGTTCCATTAATGCGGAGTTTCATGGAAAACCGTTTTCAACTGTACGCCGGCAATCGTCCGGAAGATCTGTCGGCCCGCCTGGCCATGCTGCTCTCCGAGCCGCCGGATGATCCCTTCCGCCCGGAAACCGTCGTGGTGCAGAACCGGGGGATCGCCACGTTTCTGCAACAGGATCTGGGCCGCAGACTGGGCATCTGCTGCAACATCGACTTCCCGTTTCTCAACCGCCTGATCGACGACGTCCTGCATCTGGCCCTGCCCCGGGAAATCACGGCGGAACTGGACCGGTTCACGCCCCGGGAAATGCGTTTTCGCCTGTTCGCCGCACTGCTGGAGCTGGAGGATCGTCCGGCCTTCGCGGCCTACCGCGCCTATCTGCAGGGCGGCCGCCGGGAGGAACGGGCCCGGATGCTTGCCGGAGAACTGGCGGGGGTATTCGATCAGTACCAGATTTACCGACCGGAGATGATGCTGCGCGGAGGTCCCGACGACCCGGCCCAGCGGGAGCTCTGGCGGCGTATTTCCGGAGAAACGGGAGGGCGGGCGGAAGTATTCAAACGTTTTTTCCAGCTGCGCGGTGCCGCCGCGGTCAAAAACCGCTTTCACCGGCTTCATGTCTTCGGGGCGGGTTCGATGCCGCCGCTGTATCTGTGGTTCTTTCAGAAACTTGCGGAATTCATTCCGGTACACTTTCTATACCTTGCGCCCTGCCGGGCCGAATGGAGTTTCGCCATCCCCGCCTGCGAGAAAAAACGCCGCCCGCTGGACCGCCTGACCCGCAGCGAAGACGATTCTCTGGAAAATCCCGACGCCGACGACGATGATTTCAACGTTCTGCTGACCTCCTGCGGCCGGCTGGGGCGGGAATTTTTCGCCTCGATCCTGGAATACACCGACTATGATCCCGACGATCCCCGCAATGATTTTCACGAACCGGAAAAGGACGGTGCCACTCTGCTGCATCAACTCCAGCAGGATATTCTCGACGGTGTCAACCGTACCGGGACACCGGTCGTCGCCACCGATGACGACACCCTTTATTTCGTCAGCTGCCACCATCAGCTCCGGGAAATTGAGATCCTCCATGACGAACTATTGACCCGTTTTTCGCGCCATCCGGAATGGCGCGCGGGCGACGTCATGGTGATGGCGCCGGACATCGACGCCTATGCGCCTTACATCAAGGCCGTCTTCGAAAGCATTCCGCAGGACTCTCCCCGCTACATTCCCTTCCAGCTCGGCGACCGCCTCCCGGAAAGCGACGACGAGGTGTACCAGGCATTTCTCGCGTTGTGGAAAATCGCTTTCGGCCGCTACCCGCTCAGCGAAGTCTTCGCGCTGCTGAGCACGCCGGCGGTGGCGGCGAAATTCGGCTTCGATGCCGCCGATTTCGAACTGCTGCGGACGCTGTTCCGGGAAACCCCCGTCGCCTGGGGCATCGACGGCGCCCACCGGAGCGAACTGCTCGGCCAAAACACGCCGCTGTTCGAAGAACAGTCCTGGCGGCGCTGGCGGGAACGGCTGCTGCTCGGCTTCGCCATGCGACCGGACGTGGACGGCACGGAAAAACTCTATTCCGGCATTCTGCCGGCCCGTTTCATGGAAGGAGAACGAGCCGCGCTGGTCATGCGGCTGGACGAATTTCTGGAACAGCTGATCCGGCTGGAACCCCTGCTGAGCCGGCCCCGCCCCCCGGCGGAATGGCGACCGATCCTGAGCCGGCTGCCGGAAATGTTTTTTTCTCCGGACCACCTCCGTTATCTGGCCATTCGCCATATCCGGGAGGCGGCGGAGGCGGTATGTACCGACGCCGAACGGGCCGGAATCGCTTTTCCCGTGACGGCGGAAGTGCTGTTTGCGGAAATCGAGCAGGAACTCCGTTCGCGGGACCGCAGCGGGAGCGGCTTTCTGCGCGGCGGCGTCACCTTCTGCGCCATGCAGCCGATGCGCAACATCCCGCACCGCATGATCTGTCTGCTCGGCATGGACGAGGAATCGTTTCCACGCCGGACCAGTCATTTCGGCCCGGATCTGATCTGGCGCCAGCCGCGCCGGGGCGACCGTTCGCCCCGCCTGGAGGACCGCTATTTCTTTCTGGAATCGCTGCTGGCGGCACGGGAGGTGCTGTACATCAGTTATGTCGGGCAGTCGGTCATCGACAATGAACCCTGTCCGCCGTCATCCCTGGTATCGGAATTGACCAACTATCTGAGCACCCGGTATGATCTTTCCGCCCGGAAGCGCCCCCTGACGGAACACCATCCGCTGCAGGCCTATTCCCGCGACTATTTTTCCGGCGGCATTCTGCATTCGTGGTCTCCGGAAAATTACCATACCGCCTGTCGCCTGACGGAAGGGTGCGAAGTTCCGCCGCCGCCGTTTCTGGCCGAACCGCTGCCGCCGCCGGAAGAACCGGAAGAGAATCCCGACGCACTGCCGGATCCGGCGGACCTGTATTCCTTTTTCCGCCACCCGTTCCGCTGGTTCTGTCGCCGGACCCTGAGGATGCAGGATCAGTTTGAAACGGCGGAACTGCCGGACGACACGGAGACGCTCGCGCCGAATCCCCTGCAATACAGTCAACTGCGTTCCGCACTGCTGCGTCTGGAGTTTTCCGGACAATCCCGGTCCGATTGGATTGCATGTCGTCGCGCCGACGGTTCTCTGCCGCCCGCCCCTTTCGACCGACTGGTACTGGAGGCCCTGGACCGGGAATGCGGAGAACTGCTGGACCTGCCGCGCAAGGAACTTGGGGGAAGAACGGTCCGGCAACTTTTTCTCTCCGGCAACCGTCTGGAACTCCCGCCGGAACTGCAGTTTCCGGGAATCCTCGCCGCCGCCCGACGCGACGACTGCACCGCGCTGCTGCTGCCCGGCAAATGGGACGGCCGTATGGCCGTGCTCGGCATTTTGTACCGCACCCTGACGGGATTGCGACAGCTGGCGGAAACGCCCGGCACACCTCCGGAAGGCGTCATTCTGGTCTGCGCAGACCGCATTGCCCGCTTTCCGGGCGAGAACTCCCCCCGGACCCGGGAACGGGCGGAAACAATCCGGCGCCTGTACCGGGCCGGCCAACAGAAACCACTGCGTTTTCTGCCAGGCACCTCCTATCTGCTGGCCCGGCACCAGAATTACCGATCGGCCTGGGAAACGTCTTACAACGGCTTCCCCGGAGAAGGCGATGATTTCACCGTCCGGCTGTTCGTGCCGGAAAATCCGGAAACTTCCGGCGAACTGCCGCTCTGGCAGGAGAACGCCCGGGCTTTCTTCGGCGAAGCGGAGGACCTGCCATGACCACCTCGTTCTCTCCCGCACTGGCGCTGCCGCTTTCCGGGCGGCATCTGCTGGAAGCCGCCGCCGGAACCGGCAAGACCCACGCCATCAAAACCCTGTTCGCCCGGCTGATTCTGGAAAAACACCTCCCGGTCGAATCCATTCTGACTGTCACCTACACCGAAGCCGCGGCCCGGGAACTCAAGGACCGCATCCGGAATTCCCTGGAATCGCTGCTGACGGTACTGGAAACGGGGCTGCCGTCCGACGACCCGGTGGAAAATCAGCTTCTGAACAGGCTGAACACCATCGCGCCGGATGAACTGCGACGGCGCCTGCGCCGGGCGCTCCGGGACTTCGACGAAGCCATGATCGCCACCATTCACGGGTTCTGCTCGCGCATGCTGCGGGAATTTGCCTTTGAAAATCAGCGGCTTTTTGAACAGCAGATAACCGGTGACCGCCGGGAGGTGATCGCAGGCATTGTCCGGGATTACTGGCGGATTCATTTCTATCACGCGACTCCCACTGTCGCCGCGCTGCTCGCCGCCGCGGGCATCACGCCGGAGGGCATGGCCGAACTCATCGGTAAAATTCTGGAACAACCCGGCGTACCGCTTGAGACACCGCCCCTGCCGCCACCGGATTTCACCGCCGTCGAACGGCGTCTGAGAGAACTGGCGTCCCGGTGGCACCAAAATCGCGACCAGATTCTGGAACTGCTGAACGATTCCCCGGTCCTGTCACGCGCTCAAAAAAATTATTGTACCGCCAACATCACCGCATATGCCGAAGCACTCGACCTCGCTGCGGAACTGCACATCTGGTCCCGGACAGGCCTGAAAGCGCTGGAAGCTTTCTCGACCGGCACCCTGCGGGCCGGCAGCAAACCCGCCGCTCTCGCCAAAGGAGATCTTCCCCCTGCCCATCCGTTCTTTGAACAGGCGGAAGCGTGGCAACAGGAACAGCACCGGCTGCGGACGGCGCTGCTGCTGGACTGCCGGACGTTCGTCTCCGTGAAGCTGGCGGAAACCCGGGAACGCGATGGAGTGATCACCTACACCGACCTCCTGACCGACCTGTATAAGGCATTGGATCCTGCAACTCCGAGCGGAGTGAACGGCGCAACGGCGATCCGGCAGCGGTTCCGGGCGGCGCTGATCGACGAATTTCAGGATACGGACCCGATTCAGTACGGTATTTTCGACCGGTTGTTTGCGGTCGGAGACTTCCCGTTGATTCTGGTGGGAGACCCGAAACAGGCGATCTATGCGTTCCGCGGCGCGGACATTTTCACCTACGAGCGGGCCCGGAGGGAAACGCCGAACCACTGGGCGCTCGACACCAATTACCGTTCCGAAGCCAGATTGGTGACGGCGGTCAATGAGCTTTTCGGGCGTCCGGATTTCTCGCCGTTCGCCAGCCGGGAAGTTCTTTACGGCACGCCGATTCACCCATCCGGGAAACCCGAGGCGACGGGCCGGATTCTTCAAATCAACGGAGCGTCCGATCCCCGGCCACTGAAACTCCTCTTTCCCACCCAATCACTGGTGGAAACGCTGGGCCGCACGCAGAAGGCCGGATGTGCCTTTGCCGAAGCCGTGACCGCGGCGGAAATCAGCCGCCTGCTGAACGATCCCGCCGGCCGGCTCGCAGGACGCCGGATCCGCCCATCGGACATCGCCGTGCTGGTCTCCTGGAATCCCCACGGCGTTGCCATCCGCAACGCGCTGGCCCGTTGCGGCATTCCGGCCATCCCCCGCAAAACCGGCAACGTTTTCGACAGCGTGGAAGCCGAAAACCTGCTCCGTCTGGCCGCCGCCGTGGATCAGTGGGAATCCTCCCGGCTGGTCCGGGCCGCCATGGCGCTGGACCTCTTCGGCGAACCGGCGAACGCCCTGCTCGACGATGAAATCGTTTCCCGCTATCGCGACCGCTTCCGCCGGGCGCGGGAGGAATGGCGTGACACCGGTTTCATCACCGCCTTCTACCGGCTGGTGGCGGAGTTCGGCATCCGCGAACGACTGGTGACGCTCCCCGGCGGGGAACGCCGCCTGACCAACTACCTGCAGCTGGCGGAACTGCTGCACGGTTACGATCGTACCCGGCATGCCGAATTCGGCGAAATCGTCCGCTTCTTCCGCGAAAGCTGCGGCACCACGAACGAGGAGGGAAACGAAATTCGCCTGGAAAGCGACCGGGATGCGGTCACCATCATCACGGTTCACAAAAGCAAGGGGCTGCAATACCCCATTACGTTTGTCCCCTATTTGTTCTGCGAATTGAAAACGCCCGAGCAGCTCGTCCGCTGGCACCTGCCGAAAACCGGCGCACCCCGCCTGACGATCGCCCCGGATAAAACCATCCGCGATGCCGCCGACGCGGAAGCATTCTCCGAAAAACTCCGGCTGCTCTACGTCGCCCTCACCCGCGCGGAAAACCGCTGCTATGTTCTCCAGTATCCGACGGAACCAAACCACCGGAGCAGTCTGGAACACCTCTTCGGTCCCTGGCCCCCCATTCTGTCAGACCATCCGGAATCCGCCGTGGATAGAATCGTGGTCAACACCCTGCCGACGCCGGAACCGTGGGCCCCGGCCCCCCCTGCCCCGCTCCAGACACCCCCGCCCACCCCCCGGCGCGTCCTCCCGTCCTGGCAAATGCTGAGCTTCACCACTCTGGCCGGACACGCCGCCCTCCCGGAATACGCGGAAGAACTTCTGGACTACGACGATGCCGACGAAATGCCGGCACCGGACACCGATTTCCAGGTGGATGATTCCGACATGCTGCCCGAAAACACCCCGGCGTCACACCACGCGGATGACATTCCGCAAATTTTCCCGCCGGGCGCTGTAACCGGGAACTGCTGGCATCGATTTTTCGAGGAAATGGATTTCCGGAACGCTTCGCCTGACGCGCTCCGGAATCTCGCCGATACCGTGCTGAATCAATTCGGACTGACCGGCGATTCCGAACCGGAGTTGACCGAACGCCGAGAAGCCATGGTGCGCATGGCGGAAACCATCCGGAAACTGCCGCTGCTGCCCGGCCTCCGACTGGCGGACATTGCACGGCAGGATACGCTGCGCGAACTGCGATTTCTATACCCCACCGGCATGACCGCGCCGCGTCGGGAAGAACTGGCGGCCCTGCTGACCCGTTACTCCGGTCCCGGCCGCCCCTATCACCCCGGTGAAGCCTTTCGGAACGGCATCCCGCCGGAAGCCATCATGACCGGTGCCGCCGACCTGATTTTCCGACACGCGGGGAAATTTTATCTGCTGGACTGGAAATCCAACCGTCTGGACGACCGGTATTCCTCCTTCCTGTCCCCGGGACTGGAAGAGGAGATGCGTCGCAACCACTACTGTCTGCAATATTTGCTTTACATCGTCGCGCTCAACCGGCATCTGACGCGGACGCTCAGGCAATATTGTTACGAACATGATTTCGGTGGGGTTTTCTACGTCTTTCTCCGCGGCATCCGGGAGGGAGAACCGGAATACGGAATTTTCCGCGACGTCATTCCGCCGCCGGAACTGATCCGGGAACTGGAACAACGCATTCCGGAGGCGCGATCATGAACGAACTGACTTTTGCCTCCGTATTCAACCGGTTTGAACAGAATTTTGCGGATTTCATGGTCCGCTTGTCTCCCGGTGCGCCGGAATCACTGCGGACCGCGGCGGCCATGGCGGCACGCGCTGTGTCGCAGCAGCACGTCTGCTGTCGCCTGGATCTGCCGCAACTGTATTTCGACGGCCGGCGTCCCGCATTCATCCCGCCGCCGGAACGATGGCGAACGGAATTGTTGCGCTGTCCCGCAGTCGTATCCGCCACACCGGAGACACCGCTGGTACTGCAGGACAACCGCCTGTATCTGCAGCGCTACTATCTCCATGAACGAGATCTGGCAACGGCCGTCAGACGCTTCGCCGCCCGGAAACCGGATTTCGATCCCGTTGCGGCCGGAGCGGTGCTGTGCGACCTCTTCCCAAACGCGGATGCCCCCGGATCACCGGAATTCCGCCAGCAGCTGGCGGCTTTCGCCGCCGTCCGCAGCCGGCTGGCCGTCATCTCCGGTGGCCCCGGCACCGGCAAAACCTATACCGCCGCCCGGATTCTGGCGCTGCTTGGAGAAATGGCGCAACGCGCCTGCCGCCCGGCCCCCCGTCTCGTTCTGGCCGCGCCGACCGGCAAAGCCGCCGCCCGCCTGACACAAGCCATCGCCGCGGCCCAACTGGCCCCGGAACCGCCCGCCGCGGTCACCCTGCACCGGCTGCTCGGCATCACGCCGGACCGGCCGGACGGACGGCGAAACCATCAGGCCCCGCTCCCGGTCGACGTGGTGGTGGTGGATGAAGTATCCATGGTGCCGTTGACGTTGCTG
The DNA here is from genome assembly GCA_949282965.1 of uncultured Lentisphaeria bacterium. Lineage (GTDB taxonomy): Bacteria > Verrucomicrobiota > Lentisphaeria > Victivallales > Victivallaceae > CALXOD01. Next base: position 19,787 of record CASDQW010000078.1, on the reverse strand, counting down.
GCCGGTCTTTTCGCCGCCTTGCCGGAACATGCTTCGCTCATTCTGCTCGGCGACATGCATCAGCTCAGTTCGGTGGAGCCGGGCTGCGTCTTCGGAGATCTCTGCCGGGCAGGACAGCCGGAAGCCTTCACCGCAGACTTCTTCGCCGATTACCGCCGCGCATTCGGAAACGATCCGGATGGGTTCGCCGAAACGACCGCACGACTCGCCGACGTCACTGTGGAATTGACCGTCAGCCGTCGCTTCTCCGCTTCCGGCGGCATCGCCCGCCTGGCTGAAGCCGTCAAAAACGCCCGAACCCGCAGCGACGCCGAAAATGTCCGCTTGCTCATCCGGCAATTTCCTTCGGAATTGTCGGAGTTGCCCGGCCCCGGCGACGCCGATCAATTCCGACGTACCGGCACGCCGGAACTCCGCCGCCTGATCCGGGAACAGTATCGCCCGCTGCTGGATGCCACCACGCCGGAGGCGGCGCTGGGTGCGCTGGAGCGATTCCGGATTCTGACCGCCACCCGGGTCGGCCCATTCGGCAGCGAAGTGATTAATCGCCTCGCGCATGAGTGGCTCAGCACCGACCCGGCGCGGCAGCGTCAGATGCCGTTTTTCCGCGGCCGTCCGCTGCTGATCGTCGAAAACGACCGGGATTCTGATCTCTTCAACGGCGACACCGGCGTGGTCTTTCCCGCCCCGGACGGCCGCCTCGCCGCCTGCTTCCCTTCCCGGAAAGGACCGGGCATCCGCTTCGTGCCGCTGTCGCTGCTGCCGCGGCATGAAACCGCATTCGCCATGACCGTCCACAAGTCCCAGGGATCGGAATTCGACGCGGTACTGCTGCTGCTGCCGGACCAGTCCGAATTTGTCAGCCGGGAACTGGTCTATACGGCCATCACCCGTGCCCGCCGGCATTTCTTCTGGCAATTTGCTCAGGAAGCGCTGATCACCGGAATCCTGCACGACGCCATCCGCACTTCCGGACTGGCGGAACAACTGGCAAGATCGGAAGACGACGCCGGTCAATCCCCCGTCGCCATGGATATTTTTCCCTGATTTTGCGCGAAAAGTATTTGCTAAACGCCCTTATCCGTGTTATCTTTATAAGACCGGGTCGTTCCTTCGGCCCGGCAGGAGCGCATCAGGTGGACTGGCGGAAACAAGCTGAAATTCCGGAGGGGGAACGTCATGGCGAAAAGTTTTGAGAGCAAGCTGATCGAAGCCTCCAGCGAAGAAAAGCTGAAAGCGGCCAAACAGCTGCTCAAAACCGATGCGCTCACATGCGCCTGGCGCGACGCCGAAGGCAGAATCAACGCAACGTTTCAGGACCGTAATTGTTACGCCCATACCGAGGTTTCCCCCGGCGATCCCGGTGTTTCGCAGTGCAGCTGCCGGGAAAATTCCGGCAAGCTCTGTGAACATGCCGTGGCGGCCATCATGTACTGCGGACGTTTTCACCAGGAAAACAAACCCATTGATGACGGTATTTCCCAATACGCCGGTCTCAAATACGAAAGCCTGGACGCACTCGCTTCGCGGGAAAAACCTCACGCGCCGGCACAGCTGACCCTCGAAGCCGCCTCCGCCTTCCCCCACGTGCCCAGCAAATGGGAAAACGCCGTCCTCAATGTCCGACTGCGCAACGCGGAACGCGAATACCTCGGCAATGTCAATAATCTGCGGCAGCTCTTCTTCGAAAAGACGCTGAGCATCTCTCTGAAACTGGACGATTTCTCGCTGCAGGATCAGCAGATCATCCGTTACCTCGCCATCAACGGGGAACCGGACAACTCCAGCGTTCTGCTCAATTCCGAACAAACCGCGGAATTTTTTCACTGTCTGATCGGGTTTGAACGTTTCCGCCGGGACGGCCGAAGACTTTTCGTGCACGGTGAAACCTGCGAAGCGGTTATCCTCCGCAAAAACGAATCCGACTCCTGCCGCCTGTCTCCCGGCATCCGCGTCGGCAACACCCTGCTGCCGATCCGCCATGCCAAGGTCATCACCGGCCGGGCCGGTTGCTGGATCGGACGCCAGGGAGAATATTACTTCGTCCCCGCGACGGTGGATGTCGGCTGGCTGCGGAATTTCTTCCGCACCGGCGAACAGGATCTGACCGGAAAAGGCATGGAAAAATTTCTGCGGGACGGACAGTTCCCGCTGCCCGTGGTGCAGGCGACTAGCCTGGAGGTCCGGAAAGCCCCGTGCCAGATCCTGCTGGGCGGGCTCTTCGACGCGGATAAACAATTTCATCTGCGGGTCCACTATCTGTATGAAAATCACATTTTCCCGGTGGATTCCGGCCGCCTCGCCCGCATCGGGGATGAATTTCTGCAGCGGGATGAATGCACGGAGCTGCGCCTGGAAAATGAACTGGAAATGTTCGGCTTCCGCCGCAACGGCAAAGTATTTTCCCTGAAAAATCCGGAAGCGGCCGGGGAGTTTCTCGACCGGCTGCTGCCGATGTGGATGACGTCCCGCAACAACATCTGTCTGGAAGCCCCTCTGGCCCGCCTGGCCGCCGGCGGCAACGGCTTGAACGCCATCCACTTTTCCTGCCGGGTACGCGCCACCGGCAAGGATCATTATCTGATTGAATATACGCTTGATGCCGCCGGAGCGCCCCTCTCTTTCAAGCGGGTTTCCGCTGCCGCACGGGCGGGAAAAATGTATTTTTCCACCGCTGACGGCAGGCAGGCGCGCATCACGGAACCGCTGCGCGGTTTCATGCGGGGAGCGGAAAATATCCTCCGCACCATTTCGGAAAAGGAACACACGTTCGAACTGCCGTTTCATTCTGCGCAATACTTTCTCCATCTGACGGAAAAGCTGCCGGCCGCCAGACCGCCGGAACTGTTCACGGCGGCGGTCCCCCTGCCGACTCCGTATGAGCCGCCTGCGCACACTTTTCAGGGAACGTTGCGCCCCTATCAGCAGGAAGGGCTGGATTGGCTCCGCCGTATGACCGATGCCGGATTCAACGTGATTCTCGCCGATGAAATGGGCCTGGGTAAAACCATTCAGCTGCTCGCGCTGCTGGCCGCACGGAAATCCCCGCAGCGCCCGCCGGCGCTGGTCATCTGCCCGGCCAGCCTCGTCACCAACTGGGAGCGGGAATGCCGGAAATTCATCCCCGACTTCCGGGTTGCGGCCCTCGCCGGCGCCGGTCGCGAAAACGTCTGGGAAAATCCCGGCGAATATGACCTGATCATCACTTCCTATGCCACCGCGCGCCGGGATGCGGAACACCTGAAAAAACACCATTTCAGCTACCTGATTCTCGACGAGGCACAGCATATCAAAAATCCGGGCACCGTCAATGCTCAGAGCTGCAAGGCCATCGGAGCGGATCACCGAATCGTACTGACCGGGACCCCGCTGGAAAACTCCACCGAGGATCTGTGGAGCATTTTCGATTTTCTGCATCCCGGCATGCTCGGTACATTCAACGCCTTCCGCCATTATTACGCGGATATCCGGGAAAACCGGGCGCTGCAGGAAGATCTCGCCGCCCGCGTCGCCCCGTTCCTGAAACGCCGTACCAAAGCGGAAGTCGGTCAGGAACTGCCGCCGAAACAGGAACGAATGCTCTTCTGCGTCATGGATTCCAGACAGCGGCAGCTGTATGAATCGGTACGGGAATCCGGCTGGCAGCAGCTCTCCCGCCTGGCCCAGGGAGATCCCCGGGCAAATACGAAAATTTTTACCACGCTGTTGCGGCTTCGCCAGATCTGCTGTCATCCGGGCCTCCTGCCCGATCCCGCGGCGCACCAGATACCGTCCGCCAAATTCGAACTGCTTCAGGAACTGGTACTTGAACATATTGACAGTGGCCACAAACTGCTGCTCTTCAGCCAGTTTACCACCCTACTCGGGAAAATTACCGAATGGCTGGACGCGGAGGCCATCCGTTATGAATATCTGGATGGAGCCACCCGCAACCGTCAGGCCCGGGTCGACCACTTCAACAGTGATCCGGACATTCCGCTGTTTCTACTCAGCCTGAAAGCCGGAGGCACCGGCTTGAACTTGACCTCCGCCGATACGGTCATCATCTGCGATCCATGGTGGAATCCCGCGGTGGAACTTCAGGCCACGGACCGGACGCACCGGATCGGTCAGACCCGCCCGGTCTCCAGTTTGAAACTGCTGGTCAAGGATTCCATTGAAGAAAAAATCCTGAGTCTGCAGGAGCAGAAACAGGAAATTTTCGATCATGTCATTGATAATCCGAATGCGGCCGCCAACAAGCTGTCTATCGAGGAACTGCAATTCCTTTTGAGTTGACGCCACACGGCAGCGGACGCATTCCCGTGAAAATAGGCCTCCGCGGTATTCGCGAAGGCGCGGCACAGGCCCAATAACAAAACGTTCCGCCTTCCGCCCGCAACCGGACGGCGCGGAGTCCGGAATGCCGATGGAAGGAGTGAGTCAAAGATGCGTCAGACCATCTGCCAGGAATGCGGCGCGCCCAACAAGGCGGAGGCCGTCGTCTGCTCCAGTTGCGGCGTACAACTGGATCATGCCGAAAACCGATTGTTCAACCGCTTGAAGGAACAAGGAGTTTTCAGTCGTATTGCTTCCGCGCCGTTCCGGCTCGTCCGCTGGATTTTGAAAAAAATCAAACTGGTGCTTTCCGTCGTGGCAGTGGTGCTGGTGCTGGGCGGTGGTTTCATTCTGTTTCTGATTTTCGCCCCCATGGGATGGCCGGATTACAGCGACATTCCCCAGAGCGACGCCACTCATAAGGAGGCGGCAAAGGCGCTCGCCGCCATGAAACGAGATGAGAATCCGGTGGCCTTCACTCCGGACTCCGCCTGCGTGGTCGCAAACCAGCTGCTTTTCCCGCCCACCAAAACCGCCGGTGGCAATGCCAAAGCCAACGGCAAGGAAGCCCCTGAACCGGAAAAGGTGAATGGTCGGGCCGCAGTTGAAAAATACGGCGACAACCGCTTTGAATTTGCCTTGACCGGCAGAATCTACGGCAAGGTGCGCTGGCGTCTGAGCGCCATTTTTCAGGGCAATCGGGAAAAAGAAGGGAATTTTGAAATTGAACGTTTCCGCCTCGGCAACCTCGCCATTCCGCAATCTTTGATGCGCCCGCTGGCCATCCGGATTCTGCGGACGCTCAACCCCGAAGAAGAGTTGTCGGCCTGGCTGGCCCGGGTCCGCGGCGGCCGCATGCAGCTGCGGCAGGGGCAGAATGAACACTTCACCCTCACCTTCGCTGAGGATGGAAAGTGAAAAAATCATTCACAACACTTGAAAAAAAGCTGTTTTGAGTATAAGGTAACATCATTAAAACGATCAACCCCAGGGACCAATGAAAGGAGTCCGGGTTCCGATTCCGGGTTGGGCGGCCCTGCCGGTTGCCCGCGGCTGTTGTCACCACGGAATCGAACAGGAAACATGGTTGGTGTCAACACCGGAAAAAATTCCGCTTCTGCCGAATGCACTCGGTCCGCGTCCGGCAGTTGCGCTGTTCTCCGGCAGCGAACAACAAGACACAGTCCGGACTCCGTTTTCAGCAAATCATTCTAACGAATTACGGATATAGGACCATGGAAAAGAAAACGATTCAGAACGTGCCTCCCGCCATCCGGGAAGCTTACAGCCGTGCCAACCGAACCCGCGACCTCGACACGCAGATCGCTTTGCTGAAAGAAGCCATCAAAGAGGAACCGGCCTTCATCAACGCCCGGGAAAAACTCCGCGGCCTGGAACGACGCAAATCCATGACCGATGGATTCTTCACCAAACTCATGGCGCAGATCAGTTCCAGCTTCAAGCTGGCGAAAATCAAAGCGCTCACCAACCGGGACCCGCTCGCCGCCATGGCCTTGTGCGAAGACGTTCTGGCCAAATCGCTCGACAATCCGCCCGTTCTGAACGCACTGGCGGAAGCTGCGGAAAACGCCGGCGCCATGTTCATCGCCGTCGATGCGCTGAGCCTGATCCGGGAATTTCACCCGAAAAATGAAGCCAATGCCTGGAAACTGGCCCGTTGCATGCAGTCCAACAATCAGGCCCGGGAAGCCTTGAGAATCATCCAGGAAATCGCCGCACGGTATCCCAATGACATGAACACGCAGTCGGAACTGCGTGCCGCACTGGCCCTGGCCAGTATGGAAAAAGGCAAGTGGGAAGAAAGCGGCACAACCCAGGAAAAGACCGTGGACGCCAAGGCCGCTGTTGCCCAACAGCTGATCGACGGGACCATTCACGATGCCGATCAGGCGAAACTGCTGGTGGAAAAATTCCAGGAAGACCTCAAGGAAAACGATTCCATCGACATCCGCCGCAAACTGGCCGACGCCTATATGATCATGGAAGATTACGACGCCGCCATCGCCGAACTTGAAAAAGTGGTGAAGACCCTCGGCACCATGGACCCGCTGCTGGACAAAAGCATCGAAGAAGCCGTCGTCGCCCGTTACAACAAACAGATCCGGCAGATCCGGGAAAATCCCGACGCCGGCGAAGCGGCCAAGCAGCAGATTGCCGACCTCGAAGCCCAACGGGATGCCTATCGGATGCAGCGCGCCCTGGAACGCGCCCAGAACTATCCCAACGATGCACAGCTCAATTTTGAACTGGCGGAACTGCTGTTTGCCAACGGCAAAGTCAATGACGCGATCGCATATTTCCAGGTGGCCCGCCGCAGTCCGCAGCGCCGGCTGGCCTGCATGGTGTATCTGGGCCGTTGCTTCGCCGCCAACAAGCAGTACGACATGGCGGTCGAACAGCTCGAAGGCGCGCTGTCGGAAATGGACCGCATGGACAAGACCAAACTGGAAACGCTGTACTATCTGGCCACCACGCTGGAAGAATCCGGCAACGAGGAAGCGGCCATCGAAAAATACAAGGAAATTTATCAGAATCAGGCCAATTTCCTGGATGTGGCAGACCGCATTCAGCAGTATTACAACCGTCAGAAACAGGGTTGAAGCAGCTAAAATCGGAAAAATATGAAAAAAACCCGTATTTTTTATTCGGGGAAACCTTTTCATTGTTGCAATTCCTGAATTTCCGGTTTACATTGAATTGTGCTTGTATGTATGGATTTTCCAATATAAAATATTCGAGCGAAAGGGAACGAAATGGCTGACTTGGATAAAACCCCGGTTTCCGGGAATGCCTCCGCCGATGCGGAAAATACCCAGACCCGCAAAACCGTGAAGCTGAAAGCACCGGTCGCACCGATACCGTCCGGCATGAATCCCGGAGCATCGAAATCTTCACCGATCGCCGATCCGTTGAGCGGACGCGATACCGATACCGGCAATCTGGACGTTCTGTCCGACACCCAGACCCGCAAGACCATCAAGCTGAAACCGGTCATGCCGGTCTCGGAAAAGCACCCCATCAATATTGATGCGGCGAAACAGGCGGCGGCTCCGGCGGCGGCTTCAAGCGCCACCGGCACGCAGACCCGCAAGGTCGTCATGCTCAAACCGACGCCGGCACGGCACACGCCGGTGGATCCGACGTTGGCGGCCAAACAGACCGTCGTGCTGAATCCCCCGGAAGAAAGCAGCGATGACGAAACCGTCAAGGTTCAGAAAGTAGCCCCGGCCAAACCGGCAGCCAGCATTCAGACGGCGATTTCCGCCGACAATGATGAAACCGTCAAAGTGCAGAAGGTGGATGCTCCGGCGAAACCCGGCGCCAGCATCGAGGCGGCAATGGACGAAGACAATACCGTCAAAATGCAGCGGCCGGCTCCTGTCGCGCCTCAGGCGGCAACCGAAAAGCCGACCGTCAGAATGGCTCGCCCCGCCGTGGTCAAAGCGGCTCCCGCCCCGGCCCCCGCGCCCGCTCCGGCGGCTGCTGAACCGGCGAAGGAAGCGGACGGTGGTCTTGCCCTGAAAAAGGACGACAAGGAAAAGAGCATGCCGCAGAGCGCACTGGACCAGATGGAAGAACTGGGCCTCTCCGACGGCGTGAAATTCAAAAAGAAGAGCGTCCATGCCCCGTCCCCCGTTTACACGGTACTGGCGGTTCTGACCTTGCTGTTGCTGATTGCTACGGCGGTTATTACCTCCGTGCAATATCTCAATATCCATGAATCGGAACGCATCGGCACGGAAATCCGTCTTCCGATTCTTTCCGATGCCGTAAAATAACCCTTTTTTACGGTTGCGTGTTCGGCAAAAGAGAAGGCCTCAAAGCCTTCTTTTTTTTTCTGCATCCTGACCGGCGGCAGACCTTTTCAGCGGCGGGAGAAGTTCTTTTCTAACGGCTTCCCGGATAGGGATACCACTGGTCTCATACGAAGCTCCCTGTTCGATCAGATGCCGCAGTGCCATGGTCAGCCCCCCGCTCCCTGCCAGATAATAATCCGTTACCGCCAACCGGATGCGGCCATCCCGGCGGGGCGGCGGCAGCTGTCGCAGAGTCATTTCACCACGAGTCGTTATATCTGCCTGAATCCCCGCAAGCAACACTGTGCGCGCCCGATCTCGACGCAACAGCCGGGATTCTTCCGCCAGTACAGTCCGCAGTTCTTCCGGCGTCAAGGCCACCGTACAGATGTTGTTTTCAAATGGAAACAACCGGTATAAATTCTTTTCAGTCAGCATTTCCGGATACGTCCTCCGCCGGGAGCGATATGCGTAAATTGCCGCATCCGCGGCCCCGGTTCGCATCATGGCACGCCCGATCAATGCCGCTAACGCGCCCTCCATTCGCCTTTTCTCCGGTTCCTTCAATGCCGTTTCCGCCCGCCCAACCGGGACATCGCCCAGCCTTTCGAGCTGCCGCATCCCGACCGCAACGTCCCTGGGATAAGCCGGCTCCGTTGCACCCGGAGTGGGCCGCAGCAGTTCCGAGGTGATGCGCCGCACCACTCTTTCCCGTTCATCAAAGTCAATACGGATGGCGGCCACCACCTCCGCATGACTACCGGGCTGCACGAACCAGGATTCGCCGACACGTACCCCCGCATTTTTCTGGTGCGTATGCGCCCCGATCACCAGATCAATCTCCGGAAACGCCCGCAGACGCCGATACAGATTGCCGCCCCGGAAATATTCTCCGTCATGCTGCACGAGCACTACCACATCGGGGCCGGCCGCGCGCACTTCCGGCAATACTCGCTGCAAAGCAGCTTCCGGAGATTCCCATATCAGAGTATCCGGCAGCAGCCGGTTGATCAATTGTCCCTCGGCCAACCCGATGACGGCAATTTTGACGCCATCGCGCGTTACCATCTGCCACGGCACCGGCTGAAAGTCGCGGCTGCGCCAGTTCGCCCCCAGCACCACGCCGGGAAATTCATGAAAACGCCAGGGAACCTGTTCAAAATCATGATTTCCCGGTACCCAGAAATCATAATGCATCGCCCGCAGCATGGCCATTGGCAGAGCCCCGGCCTCATACGCAGCCCAGTAACTGCCCTGCAAAGTGTCTCCGGCATCCACCAGGAGCACATGGTTCTCGCCTCCTGCGCGTTGCCGTTCCCGCTCGATCACCGGTCGCAACCGGTTCATGTTTTCCATGGCGCCATGCATATCGGAAGTAGCGAGAATCAGCACCTCTCCGGACCAGACGGACATCCGGAAAGCACCCAGCAGCCAGAGTAATAACAGCAATATCTTCTTCATGGCAGAAAGGTTGCCGCCATCGCTGCAAAATGCAAGCAAAAAAAGAAAAAAAGCGGAAAAATCTCTCATATCCGGCTTGACGAATCTACAATGGAAATGCATATTAATGAATATTCATTCGCTGTATACAACAAAATAACATAAAGAGGTGGCATCATGTCCCAGCATCCGAGTCTTCGCGTCGGCGGCAAAGTCCGCAAGCAGCGCAATGTCATGAAACGGTTTGAACGCATTGACCTTCTCCGCGCAGAAGGCCGGATTCCCGAAGACAAAGTTCTCGGCCTGCCTAAGACCAAGGCGATCGAAGGGATGTAATTTCCATTCTTTCGTTGTCCTGAACAGCGACGATATTGCGGCATTTCCTTGATTGGGAAATGCCGTTTTCTTTAGTCAGCCCTCACCTGCTCACCAAGCACCCATCCATGCGGTATTTTCTGGTAAAAAAAAAGAAGCTGGCTGTTTTTCCACAAAAACCATGTATATTACAGCAACAGATCGACGGCAAGCGCCTTCGGGAATCGCTGGCAAAACGGGGAGAGGCGTTTATGAAAATCAATCCGCAAATTGTTTTTCAGGAAGAAATTGACGGCTCCGGCATTCTTTTCGATCCGAATACGGGACGTGCCTTCGGACTGAACCCGACTGCGACGCTGATCTGGAAATCACTGGCGGGAGGCGCCGAACGCCACGGAATTCTTCAGGAACTCGCCTGCCGCACCGATGCGCCGCCCGAAGTTGCCGCCGATCTGGATACGTTCCTGGAACAACTGACCGAACACGGCTTTCTCGCATCCTGAATATGCCACTATTCATGCAAAGGAATCACCATGAAACCATCACAGATCGCCGCCCAGATGTACACCTTGAGAGAGTTTCTCAAAACCCCGTCCGATATCGCCGACACCTTGAAGAAAGTTCGAAAAATCGGCTTCGACACCGTCCAGCTCTCAGGCCTCGGCCCCATTGAGGACAGCGAATTGGCCGCCATCCTCGCCGGCGAAGGCCTGGTCTGCTGCGCCACCCATGAAAAAGCCGCGGATATCGTGGAACGTACCCAGGCGGTCATTGACCACCTGCATCGCCTGGGGTGCCGCCACACCGCCTATCCCTTCCCCCACGAAAAACCAACCAGCTACGCGGAGGCCGTCCGCCTGGCTGAAAAACTCAACGTCGCCGCCGAAACCATGGCGGCCGCCGGCATCACCTTGTCCTACCACAACCACGCCCATGAATTCGAACGATTCGACGGTCAGATCTGGCTGGACATCATCTACGATCACGCCCCGGCGCTGCGGGCGGAACTGGATACGTTCTGGGTTCAAGCCGGCGGCTGCGACCCGGTGGCCTGGATCAAAAAATTCCCGGGGCGGCAGCCGTTGCTGCATTTGAAGGATTTCGGCATCATTCAAGGCGAAAGAGCCATGCGCCCGATCGGTCAGGGGAATCTCAACTGGCCGGAAATCATTGCCGCCGGAGAAGCGGCCGGAGTGGAATATTTCATCATCGAGCAGGACGTCTGTCAGAAAAGCCCGTTCGAATCGCTGAGCGACAGCCGGACGTTTCTGATGGAAAACTTCGTGCGCTGACACCACTTTTCCGCCCAGGGTGCGGCGCGGCCATCCGCATGGATGCCGCCCGCACTGTCTGCATCCGGGCGTTTAACGCAGTTTCAGCGTGGCGATCGCCAGCAGCGCAAAAACGCCGGAGAGAATCCAGAAACGCACCACAATCTGGGTTTCCGTCCACCCCTTGCGTTCAAAATGGTGGTGAATCGGCGCACACAGGAAAATACGCCGGCCCGTCAACTTGAAGGACCCCACCTGCAAGATTACTGACAGCGCCTCCATGACAAACACGCCGCCGACCAGCACCAGCAAAATTTCCTGCCGTGCCAGCACCGCCAGCAATCCGACCGCCCCCCCCAGAGCCAGACTGCCGGTGTCGCCCATGAACATGGAGGCCGGATGGCAGTTGTGCCACAGAAATCCGATGCAGCTGCCGATCAGCGCCGCCGCAAACACCACCGCTTCGCTGATCCCGGCAATGAAAGGAATGTTCAAATATTCCGCAAAGACCTTGTGCCCCATCAAATAAGCGAAAACCAGATAGGTCATCGTACAAAAAATCGTACAGCCGGTCGCCAGTCCGTCCTTGCCGTCGGTCAGGTTCACCGCGTTCGACGCGCCGACGATCACCACCACGGCAAACAACGGCACCAGAATCCGGTTGCTCCAGACCGGCGCCTTGAAAAACGGCAACATCAGCTGGCTCATATATTCGCCGATGCCCGGCTGCGCGCAGAGATACCAGACCGCCAGCCCCGCTACCAGAAACTGTCCACACAACTTCAGTTTTCCGGGAAGACCGTCGCGATCTTTTTTCACCACCTTCCGGTAATCGTCCACAAAACCGATTGCCGCAAACGCCGCCGTCGCCCCCGCCAGCGTCAGAAAAATCGGATGCCAGATCAGCGACCACAAAAACGCACTGACCAGCAATGCGCCGATGATCAGCAATCCCCCCATGCAGGGGGTGCGTTCCTTTTCCTTGTCCACCCATTCCGGCGGAAACAGATCGGCATAGCGGCTGGCCGCCCGGGCATTGAGTTTCCGCAGCCACCGCGCGGTGCGCCCGCCCAGCAGCAGCACCAGCAAAAAGGCGGTCACTGCGGCGCCGCCGGCCCGGAATGTTACGTATTCAAACAGCCGCAGCGGACCGAAACAGTCACTGAAATTCGACAACCAGAACAGCATGGAAAAACCTTTCTACTCCTTCGTTTGAAAACCGCGCTATAACATATCGCGTTTTTCCGCTTTTGCACACAAATTTTCCGAAAAAACCGCCCCCGTTTCCGCCGTCTCCCCCGCCCGCTCCCAGACGGTACGAAAATCCTCCGGCAGCGGCGATTCCACATGCACCTCCCGCCCGGTAAACGGATGACGGAACGTCAACGATGCCGCATGAAGCGCCTGACGCGGCATTCGCAGCAGCGCCCGGTCCGCGGCATCGATCCGGTTCTCGCGGATTTTCAGATAGATCCGCTCGTCCGGCCCGTACAACTTGTCGCCCAGCAGCGGAAATCCCAGCGAACACAGCGTCGCCCGGATCTGGTGCAGCCGCCCGGTCCGCGGCAGCGCCCGCACCAGCGAAACGTCGGCTCGCACCGCCACCGGTTCCAGCCGGGTCGCGGCAAACTCCCCCCTGCCCTCCGAAGCCGCCGTCCCGGCAAACACGAACCGCCGTTTCTTGCGCACCGCACTGCCGGAATCCGGAAGCAGCATCCCTTCGGCCTCCACCGGATCCGTGAATGCGCCGAAAACCAGCGCCAGATATTCTTTCCGACACACCGTCCGGGAGAGCCTTCGCGCGGCCTCAGCGTGCCCCGCGACCAGCAGCAGTCCCGAGGTTTCCCGGTCGAGACGGTTGACGAGATGAATGCCGCCGAAAGCGCGGCGCAGCTCAAACCACAGCGTATGCCGGTAGAAGGGACCGGCGGGATGAACCGGAAGATTTCCGGATTTGTCGATGATTCGGAAGTGCTCGTCCTCGTACACCACGCGCCAGGTAAGATCAACCGGCGGTTCCGGCAGATCGCCGGGATGATAACTGAGCAACTCGCCCTCCGCAAGCACCCGTTCCGGCGGCGCCGTCACGCCGTTGATCCGCAACTCTCCGGCGGCGATCCGCTCCCGCCAGCCGTCCCGGTCCCGGTAGGTGAAACGCGCGGCCAGATAGTCCAGCAACGTCCATCCCGCGCCGCGATTCCGGGAAATGCGCGTGGAGATCACCCGTTGTTTCAATGCGTCCGATCCCGTCATGAATGTTGCAGCAGCTCTCCGGCATGCGCCAGTGCCGCCGCCCCTCCGCCGAGCATCCGGGCGATTTCCCGCTGCCGCGCTGCGCCGCTCAGCCGGACGATGCGGGAAATCGTACGGCCATGTTCCACGGCTTTGTCCACTGCGAAATGCGCATCCCCCCGCGCCGCCACCTGCGGCAGGTGGGAAATGGCCAGCAACTGCCGCTTTTCCCCCAGCGCCCGCAATTCCGCGCCGACCCGTGCCGCGGTCTCTCCGCCGATGTTGACGTCGATTTCATCGAAAACCGCCACCGGCACCCGGTCGGCATCGCAAAGCACCGTTTTCAACGCCAGCATCAGCCGGGACAATTCCCCGCTGCTGGCGATCTTGCGCAGCGGCAGCGCCGGTTCACCGGGATTGGCCGAAAACAGCAATTCCAGCTGATCCTGCCCGTTCTCTCCCGGTTCCAGCCGGGTGAACTCCGCCGTCAATGTCCCCGCGGCAAAACCGATTGCCCGCAGTCTGGCACCAACCTCAGCCGTGAAATCGGCTGCACGCGCCCGGCGGCGTTCCGTCAACCGGTCGGCGGCCTCCTGGAGCTGCGTCAGCAATGTCCGTTCCCGCCGCTCCCATTCCGCCCGCCGCGCATCGCCGTTACGGTAAGCCTCCAGCCGGGTCCGGGCCTCCTCCAGCGTCTCCTGAACCTGTTCCAGCGACGGCCCATAACGGCGTTTGAGAGAATGCAGCGCACTCAGGCGGTTCTCCAGCTCCTGAAATTCCGCTTCGTTCATCTCCACTCCGCCACCGAAATCGGCGATGTCCGCCGCCAGCTCCCGGATGGTTTCCGCAGCAAGGCCGCAACGCTCCAGAAGTTCGCCCCCCTTTTTCTCATCCAGCCGCGCCAGATTCTGCAGCATCCGGTACGCTTCCGACAGCCGGTCGGCCACGGAGTCCTCGGCATCGCTCAAAAGCGCCGACAGTCGGGCGCTCTCCTCCATGATTTCCCGGGCATTGGCCGCCAGACGGTGGCGGGCGGTCAACTCCTCGTCTTCGCCGGGCCGGGGTGAAACCCGTTCGATCTCCTCCACGAGCATTTCCAGATGTCCGGCTTCCACAGCGGAAGGCTGCGATGCGGCAAAAGCGGCCCGTTCCTCCCGGAGCTCCGCAAGTTCCGCACAGATTTTCGCACAGGCCTCCCGCAGCGGTTCGACCCCGGCGTAACGGTCCAGCAGCTCCAGCTGGCGTGTCCGGGAGGCCAGGGATTGATGTTCATTGGCCCCGTGCACGTCGATCAGCAGTTCGCCGATTTCCCGCAACACCCGGACCGTCACCGGTACGTTGTTGACATGACAGCGCCCGCCGGAAGCGGTAATAATGCGCCGCAGATGCAGCTCCGGCTGGTCGGGATCGAAGGGGATTTCCGCCGTTTCCAGCGCCGGCAGCAATTCCGTCACAGTTTCCGGCGCCAGCAGAAACACGCCGCAGATCTCGCAACGGTCCGCCCCGGCACGGATGACCGTCCGGTCGGCGCGGTCACCGAGCAGCAGGGAAACCGCTTCCAGCAGAATCGATTTGCCCGCGCCGCTCTCGCCGGTAATGACGTTGAAGCCGCGTTCAAACTCCACTTCGGTGTGTTCGATCAGGGCCAGATTTTCGATTTTCAGGTATGAGAGCATAATCGGATTTCCGAATCATTTTTCCTACAATTTACATTCGGAACCGGAGTGCTGCAAGCCGGAATTGATTTGACAAAATGAAAATGACGGAATATCTTTTCATCATGAAACGGTTTCTGTTGTTTTTCTGTCTGTGTGCTCTTTTGTCCGCGTACAGCGCGGAGGATGCTGCCGTTCCTGCGTCCCAAGCGGAACCCGCCGCGGCCCCTGCCCCAACAGCGTCCGCCCAACCGCAACCCGCCCCCGCCAACACCGCCGTCGGCCCCCGGCTTCGTCCGTCTCAGACTCAGACTCAGACGCCAACCCCGTCGGTCCGGCTGGTACCCGAATCCCCGACACGTTCGGAACCCCCTTCCATCCTGACCGGGTCCGGCGGCAGCCGCCGCCCGGGACTCCGGCATACCTGGACCGGCCCCGGGCCATCCGGTTACACCCCATGGTACTGGTGGAAAATTCCACCGCCCTGGACGCCGTCTTTTGCCCGGGACCCGTGGTACTGGCATCAAATTCCGCAGCCGACACCGCGCGGCGAACTCACCCCGGCCCAAGCCGTTTCCTCTCCGCTGCGTCCGGAAAAACAGGACATTCCCGCATCCGTCCGGCTGCGCGGGTCCCGGCTGCCGGCATCCCGCTCCCTCCCCGCCCCGGCCGACACCCCGGCGCGGATCCGGCTGAAACAGTATCAAATGCCGTCCAGTCCGTCGCGTCCTGCGTCCGTTCCACGGCTCCGCTCCACGCCCGGAGGGTTACGCCGGCGCTGAAAGCGGGGAACGTATCATGACCGCCGAATCGGAACCGGTGCGGAAGATCATTCACGTCGACATGGACGCCTTTTTCGCCTCCATTGAACAGCGCGACCGGCCGGAGCTGCGCGGCAAACCGGTCATCGTCGGCGGCGCGGCGGAACGGCGCGGCGTGGTGTCCACCTGTTCTTACGAGGCACGCGCCTTCGGGGTGCATTCAGCCATGCCGACGGCGCGGGCGCTGCGGCTCTGTCCACAGGGCATTTTTCTGGACGGCGACATGCGCAAATACCAGGCCGTTTCCGCGGAAATACGGGCCATCTTTCACGAATATACCGAACTGGTCGAACCCATGTCCATTGACGAAGCCTTTCTGGATGTAACGGAAAACCGCCGGGGATTCACTTCCGCCACCCGGCTGGCCCGGGAACTTCTGCGGGACATTTTCCGACGCACCGGCCTGACCGCCTCCGCCGGGGTGTCCTGCAACAAATTTCTGGCCAAAGTCGCCTCCGGACTGCGCAAACCGGCCGGCTTGTCGGTCATTCCCCCGGAACAGGTGGAAACGTTTCTGGAAGCGCTTCCGATCGAAAAATTCTACGGCATCGGCCGCGTAACCGCCGGGCGGCTGCGGCGCATGAACATCCGAACCGGCAGGGACTTAAAGCAGCTGGACCTCGCCATTCTGACCGCCAATTTCGGCAAAAGCGGCGCGTTTTACTACCGGATCGTCCGCGGCATCGACGACCGCCCCGTGGAAGTAACCGACGAGCGCAAGTCCGTCGGCCGGGAAACCACGTTCGCCGAAGACGTCTCCGACCCGCGGCGGCTCCGCATCGTCCTGCGCAGTCTGGCGCGCAAAGTCGCCTCCCGTCTGGCGCGCCATCACCTGGCGGGGCGAACCGTAACGCTGAAAGTCCGCTATGATGATTTTCAAACCGTGACCCGTGCGGCCAGTTTTCATCATTTTCTGGACAACGGTGAAGCCATCGGCGAAATCGCGGTCGGGTTGCTGCCCCGAACCGAAGCCGACCGGAGACCGGTCCGGCTGATCGGCGTCACCGTCTCCAATTTCCCGACGGAAGAGGAGCTGACCCGCCCGGTCCAGCTGGAATTTGATTTCGGACCGGGCTACGACAACTGGAATACCGGAGCCGGAACGCAGGTTTGATCAAGTCTGCCGCCTCCCCGCGCCACCAAGACGGTCCGGAACCGGGGAAAATTCAGAAAGGTGAAAATCGGCATGTTGATTTTTCCACCGCCGACAGTACTGTATAGAATCAATACCGGGAGGAAGATTCACTATGACTGCTGAAGGTTCAATTCCGGCGCCGGAAGATCTGTGGCGACAATTCACGGACATCTGCGCCATTCCCCACCCATCCGGTCATGAGGAAGCGCTGCGGGAAATGCTCGCCCGACGGGCACGCGACGCCGGCCTTGCCGTGCGCACGGACCGCGCCGGCAATCTCCGCATCGACCGCCCCGCCGCGCCGGGCCGGGAACAACACCCCCTGATTCTGCTGCAGGGACATCTGGACATGGTGCCGCAGGTGGATGCGGGAACCGTCTTTGATTTTCTGCACGACCCCATTGCCGTTGAAATGCGCGACGGCTGGATGACCAGTGCCGGCAATCGCACGTCTCTGGGGGCGGACAACGGTATCGGCCTTGCCGCCGCCATGGCTCTGCTGCTCGATCCCGGACTGGACGCCGGTCCGCTCGCGCTGCTGGCCACCGTCCAGGAGGAAACCGGCATGGCCGGGGCGTTCGGAGTGGATCCGGAGTTTCTGGAATGCGGACTGCTGCTCAATCTTGACACGGAAACCGAAGGTGATTTCTGCCTCGGGTGCGCCGGCGGAGTGCGTCTGGAAATTTGCTTCCGTACCGATCCCCTCCCCTGCCCATCCGGACTGAAGGGCGCACGCATTGCCGTCTCCGGCATGAAGGGCGGACATTCCGGCACGGATATCGGGCTCGGCCGCGGCAATGCCCTGTGTGTTCTGCTGGATTTCCTGGCCGGACACCACGCCTGCCGCATTGCGGAATTCCATGGTGGCTCGCTCGACAACGCCATTCCGCGGGAAGCTGCTGCGCTGGTGGCGATCCCGCCCGACGAACTCCCCACACTCGCCGCTCACGCGGCGGAAATTGCGCGGGAACTGCGCCGGAAATTCGATGTTTTCCCGGAATTCGCCATGACGGTCGTCCCGGCGGATGTTCCGGAAACCATCTGGTCGAAGGAGGCCGCGCGCCAGGTGGTGGACGCCCTGCGCCGGGTACCCAACGGCGTATTGGAATACAGCGACACGCTGCAATCCACCGTGACCAGCAGCAACCTGGCAGTGGTGCAGTCCTTTCCGGGCGAAGTACGCGCCCGGTGCCTGACCCGCAGTTTCGACGATGCGAAACGCAACGCCGCCGCCCGGGACATTGCCCTGTGCTGCGTTCGAAACGGCGCATCGGTCCAGTCCTCCGATCCCTATCCGGGCTGGACGCCGCAACCGGAGACCTGCTGGCTGAAACGGATAACCGCGCTGTACCGGGAAATGTTCGCCGCCGAACCGCGCCGCATGGCGGTTCATGCCGGACTTGAATGCGGCATTTTCGCCGCGCGTCGAACCGGCTTGAACATGTTGTCGATCGGCCCTGACATCGAGAATCCGCATTCGCCTTCGGAACGGGTCGGCATAGCCTCTGTAGAGCGTTTTTATCGTTTCCTGCGCCGGGTGCTGCAGGAACCGGATCTATTTTCACCAAACCTTACGATGGAGCAGAAATCATGAGCCGAAAAGTCACCATGTTTACCGGCCAGTGGGCCGACCTGCCGCTGACGGAACTGGCCGCCAAAGCCGCGGACTGGGGATACGACGGATTGGAACTCGCCTGCTGGGGCGACCATTTCGATGTCCGTCTTGGTGCGGAATCCAAAACCTATTGCGATGAACAGCGCGGCAAGCTCGCCGCCGCGGGGCTGGACGTCTGGGCCATCAGCAACCATCTGGCCGGTCAGCTGATCTGCGACCCGAACTTCGATGCCCGTTCCGACACTTTCGCACCGGCGGAACTCGCCGGAGACGCCGAAGGCAAACGCCGCTGGGCCGTCGAACAGATGAAATTCGCCGCCCGTGCGGCGCGCAATCTCGGCGTGCCGGTGGTCAACGGCTTCACCGGTTCCCCGATCTGGCACATGCTGTACAGCTTTCCGCCGGTCTCCAAGGAGATGATCCGGGACGGGTACCGTTACTTTGCCGACATGTTCAACCCGATTCTCGACGTCTTCGCGGAATGCGGCGTGAAATTCGCCCTGGAAGTCCACCCGACGGAAATCGCCTTCGATCTCGTCACCGCCCGACGGGCGCTGGATGCGCTGGGCCACCGTCCGGAATTCGGCTTCAACTTCGACCCCAGCCACCTGTACTGGCAGCAGGTGGACCCGGTCAAATTCATCGAAGCGTTTCCGGACCGGATTTACCATGTGCACATCAAGGATGCGGCATTGGAGCTGGACGGAATCAGCGGCATTCTTGCCTCGCACCTGGACTTCGACGAACCCGGCCGCGGCTGGAATTTCCGCAGTCCGGGGCATGGCGACGTGGACTTTGAAGCGGTAATCCGTGCTCTTAACCGAATCGGGTATGAAGGCCCCCTTTCGGTGGAATGGGAGGATGTCGGCATGGACCGGGAATACGGCGCCGCGGACGCCTGTTCCTTCGTCCGGCAAATCGACTTCAAACCGTCGACCATCCAGTTCGACGCGGCCTTCGACCGCTGAAGGACACCGCCTCCAAGCTCCCGCCCTCGCGCGGGGGCTTTTTTTGTGGTTCCCTTCGCTAATGGACTCCCATTCCCGGGCGCGCCGGATCTGCCGTTTCCGCTCCGCGAGCGCACGGCGCGCCATGCGGATCAGTTCCCCGACGTCGAAACGGTCCGGCGCGAACCCTTCCGCGACGATTTTTTCCTCGACCTGCCGGG
>CASDQW010000077.1 GCA_949282965.1 uncultured Lentisphaeria bacterium | reverse complement strand
CGACGGCTCTTCTACCTCTTCGACCGGACATTCCAGCTGCGGAAACTGGTGGAACTCCCCGGAGATCCCACCCTGGTGCTGGCCCTGCCCGGCGCCGAACCGTCGTTCGCAGTCGGCGTTCCCGGTCGGATTCTGATCGTCGACCGGGACGGCACCGTCACCCGGCAGCTCCCGGTCACGGGACGGCCGACAGCGGGCGCCGTGTTTGCCGGACGGCTGTGGATCGGAACGGACCAGAATCGTCTTTTCGCATTCGATATTTCGGCCCGGCCCTGACCGGGGGAGAAAATCCGGATGCCCACTGTATCCGGATTTTCCTCCGGATGTCCCCGGATCAATTTGACTGCACTTAAAAATTATGATATACTGATTGCTAATTTATTGAAAAAACAGCTCCATTGAAACTTCATCATGCAACCAAAAAGGAACTACGTCATGAAACGATGTTACCACTTTCTGACCGCAGCGGCTTTGCTGCTGCTGGCCGGAACCGCTCCGGCGGAAGATCGCACCTGGGACTTTGAAGACGGCACCACCCAGAACTGGCGCCACTGGGGTACGGTTCAGAACGACGAAATGCGTGCCCGTACCACCCCCCTCGCCACCATTACCACGGAAAATCCCGCACAGGGCACCAAAGCCCTGATTTTCCGCGACGACATGACCACGCTCAATCCCTATATGCTGGCCAACCCGATCCAGGTCAAATCCACCTCCCGCTATCGCTTCGGCGGGAAAATCCGCCGTCTGGACCAGCCGGGCACCATCATGGTGGACTTCGAATGGAGCAGTAACAATAACCCGAAAGGCTGGACCAAGCGGCACCGGCTCAACATCGGTACTGAATGGCAGGATTTTGAGGTGACGCTGGACGCGCTGCCCAGTGGTGCGACTTCGTTGCGCCCGGCGATCTTCCCGCACACGGGCGGCAATCCGGCCGACACCGGCGCGATCGCAGTCGACGCATTGTATTTCAAGGAAATTCCCGCCGACAACAATCCCCCGACCGCCACGCCTCAGACCGCGACGGCCCCGGGCGGCAGCCTGAACAGCAACCGCACCTGGGACTTTGAAGACGGCACCACTCAGAACTGGCGCCCCTGGGGCACGGTTCAGAACGACGAAATGCGCGCCAAGGGCAAAACCATCGCCACCATCACCACGGAAAATCCCGCACAGGGCACAAAAGCCCTGATTTTCCGCGACGACATGACCACGCTCAATCCCTATATGCTGGCCAACCCGATTCCGGTCAAATCCACCTCCCGCTATATTCTCGGCGGAAAAATCCGCCGTCTGGACCAGCCGGGCACCATCATGGTGGACTTCGAATGGAGCAGTAACAATAACCCGAAGGGCTGGACCAAGCGGCACCGGCTCAACATCGGTACCGAATGGCAGGATTTCGCCGTGGAATTGAAAGCGCTTCCCGCCGATGTGACTTCGGTGCGCCCGGCGATCTTCCCCCACACGGGCGGCAATCCGGCCGACACCGGCGCGATCGCGGTCGACGGCTTGTATTTCAAGGAGGTCCCCGCCGACAACAATCCCCCGGCCGCAGCCCCTCAACCCGCGGCGGCCCCTCAATCCGCGGCGGCCCCAAGCAGCAGCCTGAACAGCAACCGCACCTGGGACTTTGAAGACGGCACCACTCAGAACTGGCGACCCTGGGGCACGGTTCAGAATGACGAAATGCGCGCCAAGGGCAAAACCATCGCCACCATCACCACGGAAAATCCCGCACAGGGCACCAAAGCCCTGATTTTCCGCGACGACATGGCCACGCTCAACCCCTATATGCTGGCCGCCCCGATTCCGGTCAAATCCACCTCCCGCTATCTTTTCGGCGGGAAGATCCGCCGTCTGGACCAGCCGGGCACCGTCATGGTGGATTTCGAATGGAGCCAGAACGGGAAACCCCAAAGCTGGGTCAGCCGGAGCCGGTTCGAAGTCGGCACCGAATGGCAGGATTTTGAAGTGCCCCTGGACGCCCTGCCCGGTGGTGTGACTTCGGTACGACCGGCGATTTTCCCGCACACGGGCGGCAAGCCGGCCGACACCGGCGCGATCGCAGTCGACGCGTTGTATTTCAAGGAAATACCGACTGAAATGAATGACACCTTTCCCGATCATCAGACGGAACTGTGCATGATCGGCGACAGCATCACCTGGTACGGCGAAGGCGACCATTTCCGTCGTCAGCTGCTCCAGCATCTGCCGGAGCTTGCCTTTATCGGCACACATACGGCGAAGTTCGGCTACAGTCACGCCGGAGAAGGCGGCAACAGCACGCCGCATATTCTGAAACGTCTGAACGACATTCCTCCGGCCCGCAACTATCATCTGCTCGCCGGCGTCAATGACAGCGCCGCCGCCAAAAGCGCCGATCAGGTTGAATCCGTCGCCGCCGGCACTGCCGAACGCCTGGTCCAGATCGCCGAATCCCTGGCTGCCCGTCCCGGAACAGAACGGGTATTTCTGGGAACGATCTTCCCCTGCGTGCCCGACGGGCGTCCGGACTCCACCGATTATCAGTTCCGTGACGCGGCCGCGGCCCGTACCAACGAACTGCTGCGGCAGCGCTTCTCCACCGACACCCCGACCGGAAAAATCGTACTGGTCGAGTACGAAAAACCGCTGCGCGCCCTGCCCGACTGGAAAAAAATCATCCGGCTCCATCCCACGCCCGAAGGGTATGTCCATGTAGCCGCCATCCTGGCCGACGCCCTCCGGCGCCATGCCGTCGCCTCTCCCGGGAAAATCGACCGCGCCGCCTGTGGCGTGGAAGTCACCAACTTCATCGATCCGGCCACCGGCCTCTGCCGTCCGGTCCTGCCCGGCTGGTACACGGTTTCGTTTGAAGCGGAGAAAGTGGACGGCAAGGAACTCAAGTTTACCATCGGCAAGCGGTCGTTCGCCCTGCCGCTGCGCCCGGGAGAACGCGGTCAGATGGAATATTTCACCGGGTACATCGGCGTGGCGCGTCCGCTCGAAATCACCTTCGAAAACGGCAGCGTCCGTCATCTGATGGTGGAAAAGACCCGGCCGTCCCGGCAGGCCTCCATTTACGGAGAAGGCACTTTCGTCGACACAGTGTCGCCCATGCGGCTCGGGGAAAAACTCGTTCCCGCTCCGCAAAAAGCGGAATAACCATTTCGGCGCCGTGGAAAAACCGTCAAGGTCGACCACATCGGCGGTTCCGGACCCCGGCTTCCCCCCCGGAAGCCGGGGTTTTTCAGTCATTTCCCGCCCCGGCGGCTTGACTTTTCATAAAAACACCCTACTATAAATGACGTAAGGAATCATAGAGAACGTTTTTTCAACAGGATGGGCCCCATGGGTACGCACAGTTTGTCAAAATTATTTTCCACTGACATCGGCATCGACCTCGGTACCGCGAATTGTCTTGTCTTCGTGCGGGACAAGGGCATCGTCCTGTCCGAACCGTCCGTGGTGGCGATCAAGGAAAACACCCGCGAAGTCATCGCCGTCGGCAGCGAGGCCAAAAGCATGCTCGGTAAAACCCCGGGCAATATCCGCGCCATTCGTCCGATGAAAGACGGTGTCATCGCCGATTTCGAAATCACGGAGGAAATGCTCCGTTATTTCATTCAGAAGGCAATCCGCACCGTCGCCTGGCAGCGGCGCTTGCTGCATCCCTCCGTCCTCGTCGCCGTCCCATCCGGCATTACCGAAGTGGAGAACCGCGCGGTCAAGGACAGTGCCCGCCGCGCCGGTGCCGGTAATGTCGTGCTGGTCGAAGAACCGATGGCGGCCGCCGTCGGGGTGGGATTGCCGGTGGCGGAACCGGCGGGGAGCATGATCGTCGACATCGGCGGCGGGACAACGGAAGTCGCGGTGATTTCGCTCTCCGGTATCGTCGGGGCCAAGAGCGTCCGCGTCGGCGGCGACGAACTGGATTCCGCCATTACCTCGCATCTGAAACGGGTATATAACCTGATGATCGGGGAACTGACCGCTGAACAAATCAAGATCCGACTCGGGTCGGCTTACCCGGTACGGGACGAGCTGGAACTGGAAGTCAAGGGACTTGACCTGGTTTCGCGCGTGCCCAAAACCGTGCGGATCACCGCCGCGGAAATCCGCATGGCGCTTCAGGAACCGATCACGACCATTATTGAAGCGGTTCGCGCCACCTTGGAGCGCTGTCCTCCCGACCTCGCCGCGGACCTGATCGACCGCGGGATCATGCTTGCGGGCGGGGGCGCACTGCTCAGCGGCCTGGACAAGCTCCTGACCGAAGAAACCGGACTGCCGGTCTTCGTCGCCGAAGATCCCCTGCGGGCGGTAGCGCGCGGCGCAGGAATCATGCTTCAGGAAATCGACAGCATGGTGCTGGAATAAGGTTGGTGGGGAGACACCTGCCATGAATGACCTCCATTTGCGCCCGGTGGCCTGTGGCGACCGGGTGCTTTTTCAGAAAGCGCTGGCGGGACGGGAAACCTCCAGTTGCGAATGTGCATTCGCCAATCTGGTATTGTGGCAGAAACCGTACGATGAGGTATTTTTCGAACATGCCGGACGGCTGGTGGTGGTGGAACGGGCGACGCGCCTGATGCATTTCCCGATCGGGCCGTATTTTGCGCCATGGGATCTGGCGGCGCTGGCGAAAGAGTTGCAGCAGTGTGGACTGTGCGACGGCGGCATTTATGACGTGCCGGAGGAGTACTGGACGGAGCAGAACGCGGACTGCTCGAAGGTGTTCGATATGCAGATCGATGAAGGAGCGTTCGATTATCTGTACGATCTGGAGCAGCTGGCGACACTGACCGGACCGCTGTTGCGAAAAAAGCGCAATCTGGTGCGGCAATTCGAACGCAATACGCCCGATGCGGTTTTCGCGGAGATCGGCCCGGAAAATCTGGATACGGCGCTGGAGCTGGCGCGGGCATTGAACCGGAAACTGCACGCCTGCGCATTCCTGGAGGAGGAAGATGCGGCACTGGAGGCGGTACGGGCACATTTTTCCGCACTGGAAATGGGCGGGCTGCTGCTGTTCGCCGGCGGAAAACCGGTGGGATTTTCGTTGTACAGCCGCCTGAATGCCGATACCTGGGACATCCATTTTGAAAAGGCGGACCACACGGTCAAAGGTGCGCCGCAGGCATTGACTGCGGAACTGGCAAAACGACTCCTGACGCGCGGCGGACGCCTGATGAACCGGGAACAGGACATGGGAGAACCGGGTTTGCGGCAGGCGAAACGTTCTCTCGATCCGTGCGGATTTGTCCGGCGCGTTTTCCTGAAACTGAAATGAAGTAAACGTGGCATGAATATGAACATCCGGCTGGTCGGCAAAAATCTGGACGATATTCGTCCACTGCTGGAAGAGTACGGCTTTTGCTGCCAAGAACAGCAACCACCCGACGTGATTATCGCCCACGGCGGCGACGGCACACTGCTGCAGGCGGAGCGGGAATACCCCGGCATTCCCAAATTTCCGATCCGGGACGAACGGACCGCTCCGCGCTGCCCCGAACACGATATCCGGACCCAGCTGGACAATTTCCGGCGTGGAACGGCCACCCTCTCGCTGCTGCCGAAAATTGCCGGACAACACGCAGGACGCATCATCCTCGGCATCAATGATGTTTTCATTCACAACCGGGACCGCGTCAACGCTCTGCGCTACCGGGTCCGCATCGACGGGGAACTCTACGCCAACGAAATCGTCGGGGACGGGGTGGGGCTGGCATCGGTTCACGGCAGCACGGCTTATTATCGCAGCATCACCCACAGTATTTTCCGGGTGGGCATCGGCCTGGCATTCAGCAACAGCACCGAAGAGGTCAGCCACCTGGTCCTGGACAGCCGTTCGCGCGTGCGTATCGAAATCGTCCGCGGCCCCGGAATCGTCGTCGCCGACAATTCTCCGGAAAGCCTGGAGGTTCAGGAAGGAGACGCCATTGAACTCTTTCAGACCGGGGAAATCGCCCGGATTTATGCGCTGAGCGATTTCATGTGTCCCAAATGCCGGGCGCTGCGGCACCCGAACAAACTCCCGTTCAAAGGATATTTCTGAACATGGACCTGAGGCGAAAGAAAAAAAGATTGGTATGTGCGCTGACGGCCCTGCTGATCGCCGCAGCCTCCGGAATCGGCTGGTATCTGTATGCCGGACGATCAACCGCATCTGCCCAGCAGCCCATCTCTGCAGATCGTGCGGCACAGCTTCAAAACCGGGCCCTCTCATTTCTATATCAGGCCAGCTTACAGCAGCAACAGCTCTATGCCGTCCTTGTGCGGGGAATCCGCACCAACCATTTTGAAGACTATCAACAAGAACTGAATGCCGTCAACAATCTGGCTGACTCCTGCCCTACAGACGCACTGGAAACCGAACGACAGGTTGCCGCCGCTCTGCGCCGGGGAGCCGCAAATGCCGAAAAGGCCCGCAAAGAGGCGGAAGCGGCATTCGCCGTCATATTTCATCCGGACACGTTGCGGGACATCCCGTTCGAAATGGCCAGGGGAGGCTTGTTTCGACTCGGAAAGGCCACGCCGGAAAACCTGACACTGCGCGGAGCCAGCAACCAAAATATCCGCAGTCTGCCGCTGACGCATGCGCCGACCCGGGCGGAATTCCTGTTGCGTGCCTCCCGGAAAGTGCCCGAATTGCGATTTTTTCTGGAGCTCCGCTATGGCGAACACCCGGAACGGCTCGCAAGGGTGACTCCGGACGGCATCTGGCGTGAAATCTATCCGCAGGTTGTCCGGGACCTCGACATTCCACTGGAAAACGTATTGTTACCGGAGGACATCACGCCCAAGATCGATCGGTATACCTACAATATGCTCGCCAACGCCATCGCCTCGGGCCAGACCGCGGCAGCCATCCGGATGCTGAAAGACGGTGCCGATCCCAACCTGGCCGCACCGAACGGTCAGACGTTGCTGATGCTGGCGGCCTGGGACGGACATGACGAACTGGTTCAGCTGCTGCTGGAAAAAGGGGCCGACCCCAATAAACGCAATCAGTTGACCCGAACTGCTCTGATGCAGGCGGTCCGCGGTGATCACTTTCAGGCGGCGAAACTGCTGCTTGACTATCATGCCGATCCCAATGCCCGGGATGAAATCACCGGACGTCGCCTGATCGAACAGGTACGGACGCCGTCCATGCGGGCGTTGCTGAAGGTGTACGGCGCAGAAGAATAGAAATCATGATATACAGGAGAAAATCGAAAAATGAATGTACTGGTAGTTGGCTCCGGCGGTCGGGAACACGCCCTGGTCTGGAAATTGAAAGATTCTCCGCAAGTGGACCGCATCTACTGCGCCCCCGGTAACGCGGGCATCGCCGCGGACGCCGAATGTGTCGACATCCGTGCAGACGAGCTGGACCGGCTGGTGGAATTTGCCCGGACTCACGAAATCGGCCTGACCGTGGTCGGCCCGGAAGCCCCGTTGTGCGCCGGGCTGGCAGATCGGTTCCGGGAAGCCGGCCTGACGATCTTCGGACCGGATGCGGAAGCGGCGCAACTGGAAGGCAGCAAGGATTACGCCAAGCAGTTTATGTGTCGATACGGCATTCCGACCGCGGCATCGGCCACGTTCTCCGCGTTCGAACCGGCGGCGGAATATGTCCACGAAAGTTTCAGTGCCGGTGCCCGGGGTATCGTCATCAAGGCTGACGGGCTGGCCGCCGGCAAAGGAGTGCTGGTGGCCGGGGATGCGGACAGCGCGGTCACCTTTCTTTCGGAATGCTTCAGCGGCGCCTTCGGCGAAAGCGGGCGCAAGGTGCTGATCGAAGAGTGTCTGTATGGGGAAGAAGCCTCGATCCTGGCCCTGACTGATGGCGAAACCATCGTGCCGCTGGTCTCCTCGCAGGACCACAAACGCGCCTATGACCACGATGCCGGACCGAATACCGGCGGCATGGGGGCCTATTCCCCCGCCCCGGTCGTCACACCGGAAATCATGGCCCGAATCGATCAGGAAATTCTGCAACCGTTCCTGCGGGGCATTCAGACGGAAAAGCTCCTCTTCCGCGGTGTGATCTTCGTTGGCATCATGGTAACGGAACAGGGCCCGAAAGTTCTGGAATTCAACGTCCGTTTCGGCGATCCGGAAATTCAGCCCGTGCTGCGCCGCTTCGACGGTGACCTGCTCGATGTCATGCTGAAAACCGCTCAGGGCCGCCTCCAGGAAGCGGAACTGGTCTGGTCCGATGATCCGGCGGTATCGGTGGTGATCGCCTCCGGCGGTTATCCCGGCGCCTATGAAAAGGGCTTTCCGATTCACGGTCTGGAAGAAGCGGCGGCGACCGGCGCGGTGGTATTCCACGCCGGGACCGCGTTCAAAGACGGGGTGATCGTCAACAGCGGCGGCCGTGTTCTCGGCGTTTCCGCCCGTGGCAAAACCATCCGGGAAGCCATCGCCAACGCCTACCGGGCGGTGGATGTCATTCACTTTCAGGACTGCTTCTGCCGCCGCGACATCGGCGCAAAAGCCCTGGCAAGAGAAGAACATAACTGAACAGGCGCGCGCCGAACGGGACGGATTTTTTCCTCCGTTCGGCCCTGATCGGCGCCGGATCAACTGAAACTGGCGGCCGGAATCAGGACCGGGCGGAATCGTCCCCCTCGAAGAGCGCGGCGTATTTCCGGAAAAACTCGTAATAAATACGGGGATTTTCCAGCTCATGCCACTTGGCCGGTGCCACCGGGTCCGCGTCCAGATTGTAAATCGTCGCCCCCCGGAGCGAAAGCAACAGCGGCGAATGCGTGGCGATCAGGAACTGATCGTCCACGCCGCGGACGGAATTTTCCAGAAATTCGACCAGTTGCAGCTGCATGGCGGGTGACAGGCTGTTCTCGGGTTCGTCCAGCAGATAGAGACTCTCTTCGCCGATCGTATTCCGGAAATATTCGATCGCACTTTCGCCATTGGAACGTTCCGTTTTGTTGAAGCCGACCCGTTCCTTGAGAAAGCGGGACGCGGTCCGGCTTTTGGCGGCGGTGTTGCGCCGGATCCGTTCCAGATCACCCGGACGGGACATGTCGAATCCCCAGTTGGATTCGGAACGTCCTTCGAAATACTGCCCGAATTGGAATTTCCGCCGGCGATCAATTTCCGCATTCGTCCGGCGCACCGCCAGAATCTCCTGAAAAACATCGTCGCTGGCAATAAAACGGCTCGCCGGCGGCACCTCGTATTCCAGTCCGAAATCATCCGCCGCCATCCACGCCGTACAGTCATCGACATATTCTCCAAAAAAGGACGAGCGATTGCAGGGCGCATGGCGCGGAATCCCCAGCTTTTCCGCAATGACGTTCAAAATCGTACTCTTGCCGCTGCCGTTGCCGCCGTAGAAGATCGTGATCGGCGCCAGATGCAGTTCCGGCAGTCTCCCGTTGAACACCCCGTATGGATAAAAGCTGTTAAAACAGGTCATGACCTGGCGACCGAAAAACGCACTCTCAGCTCCCGCCGTCGGAAACTGAAAGGATCGCAGATAAACTTTCATGCTCCATCTCCCGTCGCGTTTGTCTCCGCTCTGCTCTTTTTTTCAACGAAAATTCCGATATTCCGCCGCCCCGTGCTTCCGGTACGCCCCCGGCGTCAGGGACCGCCGCCGGAAAAACTGCCTTCGGAAATGCGCCGGATCCTGATAGCCAGTGGAGTAACAGATCTCCTTGATCCGCAGTCCGGTTTCCCGCAGCAGCCGGCAGGCGGCCGCGATCCGGGCCTCGCCGATGGCCTCGCAGCAGCTCATATGGCGATGCCGCCGGAACAAACGACTCAGATAATCGGAATTGCACCCCAGTTCCGCCGCCAGCGCCGCAACGGAAAAATCCGGTTCCGAATACCGCTTGGCGATCAAATGTTCCGCCGCCGTCAGAAGCGGCGGCCATTCCGGGGTCCCGACCGGCAGCGGGCGCAGGCATTCGCCGAGAATCAGCGCCAGCAGCAGCCGCGCGCTGTCCGGCGGGGCCGTCTCGTCCTGCTGCACATTCAAATAGAGCCGGCAATATTCCGCAGTCCGGGCCGGATCCGCCACCGCCCGCCCGGGCGTCAGCGCGGATAACGCCCGCCAGTCCTCCGGATCCGCATGAAAGTGGATCCAGAAAAAGGACAAATCCCGCGCATACGGTCCGGCGCCGCCGTGACGGCGGCCGGCGCGCAACAGCAGTGCGCCCCCCGGGGGAATCGTGCAGCGCCGTTCCGCCTCGAACATCGCCAGCGTACCGGACACCACGAAAATCAGCTCGTCCGAATCAATCACCCGGCAGGGATGCATCCCTTCCCCGCGGGAGATGAAATGGCCGCCGTTCAACGGCCGCAGCGTTGCAAACATCGCGTCTTGACTCCATACGACAGGTCGGATTCGTCTCTCTTTTGTGCAAGATAATCCCGTTGACGGAAAAATGCCACCGCTTTATAGTAAATCATCGCCCAAAATAAGGAATTTCGTCATGAGTTTCTATCAATCGCTGCCCCTCCCCGCCGTCCGACTGCAGGACGAGGTGTTCGCCCCCCGCATCCGCACCGGCATCGACCGCACTCTGCCCGGCGCCGTCGAACGCTGCCGCGAAACCGGACGGCTGGACATGTTCCGGCTGCAATGGCGTCCCGGCATGCCGAACCGTCCGCACGTCTACTGGACCTCCGACGTGGCCAAGGTGCTCGAAGGCATGGCCATGGATTACGAACTGACCCGGTCGCCGGAACTCGAACGGCAGCTGGAGGGACTCGTGGACCTGGTCATTTCCGCCCAGGAACCGGACGGCTATCTCAATCCGCCCTTCACGCTGATCAATCCGCAGGACCGCTGGAAAAATCTCTTCAACTGGCACGAACTTTACTGCGCCGGCCATCTGATGGAGGCCGCGGTGGCGCATTTTCAGGCGACCGGACGCCGGAATTTTCTCGACGCCGCCTGCCGCTTCGCCGACCTGATCGACCGGGAATTCGGCCCCGGGCCGGAACAACGCCACGGCTACCCCGGACACGAGGAAATCGAACTGGCTTTGTGCAAACTCGCCGATGCCGCTAAAGAACCGCGTTACCGGAAACTTGCGGCCTACTTTGTCGACGAACGCGGTCGGGAACCAAATTATTTTCTGCTGGAGGGCGAAGCGTTTCCCACCGAAGCCTCCCCTGACCAGCTGATCAACCGCCAGGCCCACTGCCCGGTCCGGGAGCAGACCGAGGCGGTCGGCCACGCCGTGCGGGCGCTTTATCTCTATTCCGGCATGGCCGACTGCGCCGACGCCGCGGATGATGCGGAGCTCCTCAACTGCTGCCGGAGACTCTTTGAAAACATCGAAAACCGCCGCATGTATCTGACCGGCGGCGTCGGTTCAGCGGCGCGCGGCGAATGTTTCACCATGGATTACGATCTGCCGAACGACACGGCCTATGCGGAAAGCTGCGCCGCCATCGCGCTGGCTTTTTTCGCGGACCGGATGCTCCGCCACACCGGCGACGCGCATTATGCGGAAGTGCTGGAAAAGTGCCTCTACAACGGCACCTTGAGCGGACTGAGTCTTTCCGGGGACCGCTTCTTCTACGGCAATCTGCTGGAAGTCAATGAAAGCACGGCCACTTCGGGGCACCAATGCCGGGAACGCCAGCCGTGGTTCGACTGTTCCTGCTGTCCGACGAGTTTCTGCCGGTTTCTGCCGCAGCTCGGCCGCTTCTGCCTTCTCGCCGGTAATGGCGAAGCGGCCCTGATCATTCCCGCCGCCGGGCACGTGGTCTGCTCCCCTGCGGGAACCCCGGTCGAATTCGACATCGCCGGCCGCTATCCGTACGAACCGGATGTTACCGTGACCCTCCGGAACGGCGGTCACTTCACCTTCGCCATCCGCCTTCCGGAATGGTGCCCGGAAGTGGGCATCCAGCTCAACGGCTCCCCTGTTTCCGGACGGATCGAACGGGGCTTCTGCAAAATCGAACGCGAATGGCATCCCGGAGACCGGTTGTCGCTGCATTACGCCATGCCGGTCCGGCTGCTGCGCAGTCATCCCGCCGTCGCCGCCAACGCCGGGCGCGCCGCCATCACGCGCGGTCCGCTGGTGTATGCGCTGGAAAGCATCGACAACGGCCCCCGCCTGTCGCAGCTGGTTCTGGACAAGGACCCGGATTTTTGCCTTGCACCCGCGCCGGCCGGTCTGCCCTCCGGCACCGTCGCCGTTTCCGCCCGGGCCCGGCGGGAAACCACCACGACCTCCGGACGGCTCTATGAACCCGGAAGCGTCTCCGTCGAACCGGTCCGGATCACTGCCGTACCCTACGCACTCTGGCAGAACCGCGGTCCGGCGGAAATGCTGGTCTGGATGCGCTGCGACGCTTAACCGCTCCCGGCCCATCCCTTGTACAATCCGGCGGAACACGGACGGCGGCAGCGCCGTCCGGCATCCGTGTTTCCCGCCGGCCGGAGCTCCTGCAAACAGCGGAAGGACTTGCAAACGTCGCGGCGACCGGCTATAGTAGTTTCTGCCGTTTCCGGCCGTTTGGAGCCGAACCGTCTGAAATGCCATCGTTCATTGCAGGAGTCGCCATGCACCGTTTTTTGCTTTTGGTTTTCTTCATTTTTTTGACCGTCACGGGGGTAACGGCCGACGGACGGGAAGCGGCAGACCGTCCCGCTCCGCTGCCGGAAAAATCCCTTCTCCGTCCACCCCGCCACCATGCCGACCTGAGTCATTGCGCCATTCTGTCCGACGGCCGTCCCGAATCCGCGGAACTGACCGGGCTGCTCCGCCGGGAGCTCAAAAAACACTGGCAGCTGGAGCCGCCGCCGCTGACCGCGGCGGAGGCCGCCGGGTCGGGACACACCCTGTTTCTGGCGGGGACGCCGGTTGACCATCCCTGGCTTACCCGGATGCGGGCGCTCGGCATGCTGTCCGGCGAAGCGGCTCCTCATGGTGAAATCCGCGTCATCCCGGATCTCCCGGACCGGGGATGCGCTCTCGTTTATCTGGGCGGTGCCACCCCGGAACAGGTGCGGGAAGGCATCGCGCGATTCTTCCGGCTGTACCCGGAAAAACCGGCGACACTTCCGCACCGGATCGACTGTGAAGGCTTTACCCCCTCCCGGACGCCGGAAGAACACCGTGAAGAACTGGACGAACTCTATGCCGCCGGCGCCAATGCCGAAACCGCCAACAATACCGTTACCGCAAGACTTCTCAATATCATGGAGGATTATCGCGGCACCGGAAACGACGCCTATGCCGAACTCTTCGCCGCGGAAGTCCGGAGAATGAGGGAGAACTACACGCGCATGCTCGGTCCGCGCGGAGTGTCTCCCCATTTTATTTTTCACCGCATTCCGGCGGCGGTGGAGGTTGTGGAAGGATCACCGGCATTCACCGAACAGGACCGGCGGAACGCCGCGGAACTGATCGCCATGGTCGGAAACGAAATCTTCAACGACAACGATATGAAACTGCCCCGGCGGCTCTTCCGGGAGGGGAAGCACACTTATTTGACCAATCACCCGCTTTTCGCCATCCGCGCCATGTATTTCTGCGGTGATTTTCTGGCGCGCCGCTACGATTACGAGCCGGCGAACATGTGGCGGGAAGTTGCGGAATATCATTTCCAGGACATGATGCAACATATCGCCTCGCCGGAAGATTCGATCGCCTATCAGTTCCACGTTCTCAACGGCATGCTGGATTATCTCCTCGGCAGCGGCAAAGACACGGCGGACTCCATTCGAAACAATCCCGCCTTCCGCGACTATCTGCGGTATGCCAAGGCCATGATCAATCCCCTCGGCGGCACACCGGGATTCGGCGACGCCTATCCGGTCAGCAAATTGATGGGGGGCATGGGGGCCTTTTTGAACAGCTGCCGCCGGGAACTGGCAGATCCGGAAAGTGAGTTCTACTTCCAGCTGTTTCAGCAATTTTCCCAGAATCCCCAGGCGGCCGCTTCCGCCGCCATCCGCTCATCAGCCCCCCAGCAACAGCCGGGCGACCGGACTCCGGCGGGAGCGCCCCCGGTGGAAAAAGGCTGGCAGGTTTTCCCGGTGACACCCGCCAAGCTCACGGCGTTGCGGATGCCGGACGTCTTCCGCCTGTCCACGATGGACAAGGCAGTCTTCCGCAGCTCCTGGGATCCGGGCCGGTCCGTTTATGTGTATCTGACCGGCATCAACGGCGGGCCGCACGGTCATTTCGACGCCAACGGCATCTGCTCCTATATCGCCGGCGGTCTCGAATGGCTGGCCGAACGCGATTACGTCAAAAAATATCCCATCGACCACAACAGCCTCGACGTCACGTTCCAGAACCGTTCCACCGACTGGCCCATTCACTGGAGCCGGGCCGCCGCCACCCCCGGCAACGTCTCCCAGCTGCTGGGCTCCGCCGCTTCCGCCGACGGCCAAAGCGCGCTGATCTCCCTGCTGCTCGAAGACTACAACCACAGCACCTGGATCCGTCACATCGCCGTCAATGAAAAGAACGGTCTTCAGATCATCGACGAAGTGCGGGCCGAAGCGGACGGCGGCTTTATTGCGGAGTGCTATTGGCGGGTTCAGGCCCAACCGGAACGGAAAACCCCGGACGGAGTCGACTTCACCCGGAGCGGGCGGACCTTTCATCTGCGTGCGGCGGAATGCGTGCCGCACGTCCGTTCCTCCTTTGAGCACGGCAGCAATGCCCGGGAAGAGGGCTATTTCGACGCCTACCGCGCCACCGGCGGCCTGCATACCGCGCAGGTCACGGAACGCCGGGAAGCGACCTTGAAAAAGGGGGAAGGCATCTTTTTCGCCAACGATTTCCAGTTGGATTCCCCCCGCCGTTTCGAACGGCTGCGCCCCGGACTCTGGCGCAGCGGCGAAGGGGAACAGGCGGCCCTGCTCGGTGTCGGCCGCCAGATCATCGGGGATCTGACGGTGGAAGCGGACTTTTTCCGCCTGACACCCGATGGTCTTCTGGCGGTCAATTTGCGCACGCCTCCCCTCCCCGAACGAACGCCGCAGGAATTCGCCGCACTCATCAACGGACTGCCCGCGCTTCCGGTCGCCCGGGAACAGGTTTCTCTGCCCGCTCCGGCGGAATCCTGGACATTCCCCGCCGCCGTCACCGCGCTTGCCGCACACGACAAACTGGCCGCGATCGGTTGCGCCGACGGCACCTTCGAGGTCCGGGATGAAACCGGACGGGTTCTCCTTCGCCAGAAATACGCGATGCCAATCACCGCTGTCGCCATGATCCCGGACGCCGAAGGCGCCGTCCAGTGGGCTGTCGGACTTGCGCCCGGCCCGCAGGATCAGACCGGAAAAATCATTCTGCTCGCCGCCGACGGCAAGGAACGCTGGAGCGTTCCCACCGTCTATTATCAGCGGCACCGGGGCATTCCCCGCACCCTCTTCCCGGCCCGCCTGCAATCGGGAGCCGCCCCGGCGATCGTGGCCGGAACCACCGCCTGGATGTATCTGGTCTTTGACGGCGCCACCGGAAAACGCCTTCTCCGGCTGCCGATCCTCCATCCGGCGCGCCAGGGAGCCGCGGGGGATCTGAATGGCGACGGCCGGGATGAACTTCTCGGCGCTTCGGAATACTATTCCACCTCCCTCTTTTTGCCGGACGGGAAACGGATTTACAACCGTTCACTGCCTCCGTACGGACTTCATCAGGTCGCAGCGGATCTGGATGGCGATGGTCGTGACGAATTCTACAGCGCCCGGGGCGACGGCACGCTGTACCGCTTCCGCCTGCCCCCCCCGGACGGAAAGAAGGAAAAGGTGACGGAAGAATCCATCAATATCGGCGGCAGCGCGGTCAATCTGCTCGCACATCGGGGGAAACTCCACAGCATTTCCACATCCGGCATTCACACCCTTGTAGATGCAAAATTTCAGGCTGAGCGCCGGAATCTTCACACCGGCATTCTGCAATTCAACGCCGCCGATGGGTTTCTGGCCGCGCTGACTGCCGACGGCCGCATTCTCAGAGGGAGTCCCGAAAAAGGCTTTGTCGAGGCAGCCTCGGCGCCCATCGCCCCCGCCGAAATCGCGCCGATTTTGAGTGCGGGCGGCGCGGCGGCTGTCTACTTCAGTTCCGGCCGCACGGTGTGGATCGTGCGATAAAAAAGACGGGCCGGAACGTCCCTCCATTCCGGCCCTGTCGCATGGTCCGCACATTTCAACGGAAAAGAATCCTTTTGATCCCCTCCAGCATCACCTGCGCCGCCAGCGCCGACAAGAACAGCCCGGTCAGCTTGCTCAGGATTTCCAACCCCTTTCTGCCCAGCAGTCTTTCGATACGGTCGCAGAAGTACAGAAGAACTCCGATCATCAGCACCGCGGTGGTAATGCCCGCCGCCTCGGTCATCTGCACGGAGATGTTCTCCGCGCTCGCCCCCATCACCAGCAGCGTCCCGACCGTTCCCGGACCGGCGGTGTAGGGAATGGCCAGCGGCACCACGGCGATATCCCCCGACGATTCCATCCGGCGCATGCCGCTCGTGGAGACCCCCCGCACCAGTTCAATGCCGCTCAGCATCAGCAGCAGTCCCGCCCCCACCTGAAACGCCTCCAGCGTAATCCCGAGGTATTTGAAAATCGGATCCCCGAAAAAGTATACCACCACGCATACCACCCAGATCGCCAAAGTGGTACGCAGCGCCAGCCGCCGCCGGGCCGCCCGCTCCATGCCGTCGCTCAAACTCACGAACACCGACAGCACGAAAAAAGGCGTCAGCAACAGAAAGATCTTGACGAAAACGCCAATCACTGCATTGGGACTCACCATTCACCTCATGCAAATACAATTTCTCCGAAACACTCCGGCAGATGAAAATTCAGTGCCGATACCGGCTGCCACGATGCCCAGTGCGGGTGGCTGCTCGCGTCGGCGCATTTGTAGAAATTCGCCCGCCAGACCGTTCCCGGAGCAGGCACGCCCTGCCATCCGGACGGCGCGAACACCCCGAACGGAATGAAAAATCCCACCCGCCAGACGGTCGGTTCCTCCCGTTCCGGCAAATTGATTCGCGGCAGCGTCGACACCACCCGGACCGGCGCCGCTTCCGCCGCCGTCAGCGGCCGCCATTCGGCAAATCCGGTCCCCGTCCGGCGCGAATCCCGGATGTGCGAGAGCAACAGCGTCCCGCCGCAGTTCATTTCAAAATTGAAATAGCCCCCTCCGCGCACCGGTTCCACGAAAAATTCCACGCAACTGTCCCGGCACACCGGATCCTGGAATTTTTCCGCCGCGCTCAGCACATAACGATCCTCCACCCGAAACATGCCGGAAAGACCGCCGTCATGATACAGCAGCCGGCATTCCACCCGGGGGCGGTGATCGCTGCTCTCCGGTCGGAATGACGCCACCTGCAAAGTCTCCGCCACCGTCCACGCCGCGCTCTCCCAGGCCGCGTCCAGGGCGGGAGCGTTTTCAACCTTCCTGATCAGATAGGACATTTTCACCTCAAATGACTCATATGCTCCGGTCGGTACAGCATAACCGGAGCAATGATTTCGCCCATCTTGACCTCCAGTTTGCCATCCGCACCCGGCTCGACGATGTTGATGAAGATATTACGCTGACTGTCTCCGTCGGCGGTCATCTGCACTTCGCCGGACACGCCGGGATAAGACCGGATCTGCGCAAAGCGTTCCCGGATCTGATCCGAATCATACGCTTCACGCGTCGCCATGAACATCAGCATCATCGCTTCAAAACCCAGCGCCTCGTTCACGGAAGGCGCCCGGTGATTCAACTCCTGAAACAACCGGACAAACTGCTCCTGCGCAGGCGAATGCAAATCCGGAGAATATACCGCGGAAAAAGCCACATCCCCAGGCTGCTTCCCGCACTCCTTCAGAAACTCCGCGCCGTTCCAACCGTCGCCCCCCAGAATCAACCCCCGATATCCGAGTTCCCGGGCCTGCCGCACGATCCGTCCCGCACAAGCCGGGTATGCCGGGACAAACAGCACATCCAATCCCGCCGCCAGCAAATCCCGCAACTGCGGCCGGAAATCCGTCATGCTCTCCCGGAAGCCCGCCGATCCCGCCAGCCGACCGCCGAAATTCACAAATTCCTGCGCCGTCTGCCGCCCCAGATCCCGGGAATAAACCGCATTCTCATCCAGATTGAGCAAGACTCCCATCCGCCCGCAGCGACGCCGATAACGAGCATAATAAGCCAGCGCCTTCGCCTGCTGGCTGTCGCTGAAACTGGCGCGGAACATATAGGGATTGCGCGCGGTAACGCCGTCGTTTGTGGCCGTCGGCGCCAGAATCGGCAGCTTCAATTCAGCAGCGGCGGACTTGACCGCCAGCGCTTCGCTGGAACGATACCCGACCAGCACCGCCGCCACGCCCCGGTCCGCCAGTTCACGCACCGCCGCATCCGCTTTGCCAGCCTGTCCACGGTCATCCTTCACCACCAGTTCCGGCAGCTGAACGTCCTTTCCCAGATCCCGGCGCAGCATTTCGTGCGCGCAGCGGATACCGTCCAGTATCTGTTTGCCGGCTTGCGCGTCCTCACCGCTCAACGGCAGAACCACGCCGATCCGCAGCGGATCTTCCGCCGAACGGCTCCGCGGACCGGCGCAACCGGCTATCCCGACAACCGCCGCCGACAACACGAGTGCGGTCCGAAATCTTCTCCAGAATTTTCCCGACATCTTTTTCTCCCTGTAAGGTCCCGCTCTACTGCGGATCTTCCGATGTACCGTGTTCGCCCAGCGCGGCCAGCGCCGGATCGCCCGGCATGGTCCCGCGCGTCGAAGCGCGAATGAATTCCACGAAATGCCGGACCTCCGGTCCCGGATCTTCCGCTTCAATCGCATGCAGCGCGTTACCGCCGTTCAGGCCCCGGAAATAATAAGTCTTGATCGCCCGCCGGATGGCCAGCCGCACGTCCGCCCCCAGCCCCGCCCGGCGCAGACCGATGGTGTTGGGGCCGCAGACACATTCATTTTCGGCCAGCATGCAGAAGGGCGGCACATCCTGTGTCAGAATCGTCCGCCCCCCGATCATCGCCAGCTGCCCGATCCGGCAGAACTGGTGTATCAGCACATAGGCGCTCAGCACCGCTCCGTCCTCGATCACCACATGACCCGAAATCCCGGTGTGATTCGCCACCGTCACCCGGTTGCCGATCACCGCATCGTGCCCGACGTGGACAAACGCCATCAGCAGCGTGCCGTCCCCCACCCGGGTCTCTCCGCCCGCAAAAGGCGAACGGTGGATCGTCACATATTCCCGAATCACGCTGTTGCTGCCAATCCAGGTTGACGAGACCAGGCCCGGCCGGAATCGATGATCCTGCGGTTCCTCGCCCACCAACGCTCCAAAGTAAATCCGCGTTCCGGTCCCGACCGACGTGTAGCGTGAGACTTTCACATGCGCGTCGATGAAACACCCGTCGCCGATGACGGTATCCGGCTCGATCACCGCATACGGCCCGATTTCCACCTGTTCGCCGATCCGGGCACCCGGAGCAATCACCGCGGTCGGATGAATCCCCATGATCTTCTCCCTGTTTGTTGCCGTTTCCTGATCCCGTCTCAGCTCACGATCGTTCCCGCCGCGGTGTCCCCGCGCAGTACCCGTTCAAATGCGGACGGATCGGAAAAATCGAATACCACAATCGGCAGCTGATGATCCCGGCACATGGTGAACGCGGTCGCATCCAGCACCGCCAGATGCCGCGCCAGCGCCTCGTCGAACGAAAGTTCCGAAAAACGCACGGCCGTGGGATCCTTCTTCGGATCGGCGGAATACACTCCGTCCACCTTGGTCGCCTTGAGCACCGCCTCGCAGTCCGTCTCCAGCGCCCGCAGCGCCGCGGTCGTGTCGGTGGTGAAAAACGGACTCCCGGTGCCCCCCGCGAAAATCACCACCTGGCCACCTTCCAGCGCCCGGATCGCCTCTTCGCGATTGAAGCGCGGCGCCATCGGCTCCATGCCCACCGAGCACTGCACCCGTGCGGCAATCCCCGCCGCATTGAAATAGTCCTTCAGACAAAGCGCGTTCATCACCGTCGCCAGCATGCCCATGTAATCGGCGTTGACCCGATCCATGCCGCCGGCGCGCCCCATGACGCCGCGCCAGAGGTTACCGGCCCCCACCACGATGGCGATTTCGATGCCGTGCTCGAGCATTTCCCGCACCCGTTCCACCACCAGGCTCACCGCCTCGTGGTCATAACCGGACGCGGCCGATCCCTTGAGCGCTTCGCCGCTGATTTTGAGCAAAACCCGTTTGAACCGGTAACGACTGTCCATGTTCTGATCCTTCCCTCTGTCGCACAATGAACCATGTATACGGAAAATATACCGATTCAAAGGCGATCTATCAAGCTGGAAAGCCGCTTTTTCCGTAGTTTCAGCGCTGTTTTTTCGGAAAAAGGGTGTATATTAACCGGAGAAGAATTTCATATTCGGAAACGAACCCGCGGGGAGAAGGATCCACCATGGCAGACAATCAACCGAAACTCAAGGTCGGCGTGCTCGGCGTCGGCGCCCTCGGTCGCCATCACGCGCGGCTTTACCGTGAAAATCCCAAGGCCGAAGTCGTCGGCATTTTCGACGTCAACGCCGAAACGGCCGTCCGGGTGGGTGAGGAATTCAATCTCAAGGTCTTCTCCAACTGGCGTGAACTTGCCGAAAAATGCGATGCCCTCAGCGTCGCCGTCCCCGCCAACTTTCACGCCACCACCACACTGCCGCTCCTCGAAATGAATCGGCACGTCCTCGTGGAAAAACCCATCGCCGCCAGCGTCGAAGAAGCGGAAGCCATGGTCAACGCCGCCCGCGAACACGGAGTCGTCCTCGCCGTCGGCCATGTGGAACGCTTCAATCCCGCCATGGATTTTCTGGAAAAATACGCCGCCAACACCCGCTTCATCGAAGCCCACCGGCTGGCCAAATACCCGCCGCCGCGCCCCGGTCTGCCCCGGCGCGGAACGGAAGTCAGCGTCGTACTGGATTTGATGATCCACGACATCGACCTGGTGCTTTCCATGGTCGACGCCGAGGTGGAGCGTTTCGACGTGGTCGGCATCCCGGTGCTCAGCAAAACCGAGGACATCGTCAACGCCCGGATCAAATTCACCAACGGCAGCTGCGCCTCGCTAACCGCCAGCCGGGTCAGCCAGGAGCCGATGCGCCGCTTCCGCGTATTCCAGGAAGACACCTACATTTCCATGGACTACGGCAAGTTCTTCGGCATGGTCCTCAAGCGCAACCGGCTCGGACTCGCCCGCAAGGACGTCAACCTCGATGAGAAGAACGCCCTCGCCGCCGAACTCGACAATTTCATCGATGCCGTCAACCGGACCCGCGCCACCGGCGAAGTCTCGCCGCCCAAGGTCCCCGGAGAAGCCGGACTCAAGGCCCTCCGGCTCGCCGTCGCCATCGAAAACGAAGCGCGTGCCTACAACGACCGGTACGGCTTCAAGTTCGCCCCCTGCACTGCGGACGAACTCAATTGACCGCGGCATGCGCATTCCGGCCAAAATCAACCTTTATTTGAAGGTGACGGCGAAGCGTCCGGACGGGTATCACGAAATCCGGTCGCTCTTCCTGCCCCTCGACGACATCGCCGACGAGCTGACGCTTCGCGACGGCGATGACGGTCTGGAGCTTGCCGTCGCCGGGCTGCCGGTGTCCAACGCGGAAGACAACCTCGTCTGCCGCGCCGCACGCCGTTACGCGGAACGTGCCGGAATCGCGCCGCACTGGCGTTTTACCCTGACCAAACACATTCCCGTCGCCGCCGGCATGGGAGGCGGCAGCGCCGATGCCGCCGCGGCGCTGCGGCTTTTGCAGGAGCGTTACAGCGCACTCGCCGATGAGGAGTTGCACGAGCTTGCCGTCGGTCTGGGGGCGGACGTTCCGTTTTTTCTAAATCCCCGTACCGGCTTCGCCTCCGGCATCGGCGAACGGTTCACTCCGCTGGACGGTCCGGTCCGTACGCCGCCGCTGCTCATCGTCAATCCCCGATTCCCGGTCAGCGCCCGCTGGGCGTACACGCATCTGGATCCGGCCCGGATCGGCGACGATGATTCCGGACGTGCCGAAGCGCTGGCAGCAGGCCTCATCGCCGGAGACCCGGCCGCCGTCGCCCGCTCGGTGCACAATGACCTTGCCGCCGCCCTGTATCGGAAATTTCCGCTGCTCACGCTGCTCCGGGAATTTCTGATCCGCCACGGTGCCCTCCAGGTGGAAATCACCGGCAGCGGCCCCACGCTTTACGCCGTCTGCCCCTCTCCCGACGTCCGCGACCGGCTCCGGGAAGAACTGGAAGCCGCCTGGCCGGCCGCGCTTCTGCTGCTCTCCGCCTGAACCGGCGCGAGCTTCGCATTTCCGCACAAAAATTTTCATATTCAACCACTTGCGGATTTACTCAGCTTTTTTTAAAATATTTTTCCCATTTCCCATCTTGCAAAAAACAGAACGCCGTGATATTCTATGTTAACGTTGAGAGATTGTCATCACGAAATGGCCGTTCGCTCATGACCACGCTCAAAGACATTGCCCGGGAAACCGGATTATCCATGAATACCGTCAGCCGGGCCATCCGGCAGAGCGGCTACATTTCACCCCGGACCGCGGAACGGGTCCGGGCCGCGGTCGAGCGGCTCGACTACCATCCGAACCGGGCGGCGCAGGATCTCCGCCGCCGCCGATCCCGGCAGATCATGGTGATCGCCGAATCCCACGATTCCCTTCACATCGAAAAACTCGCAGCCATCCGCCGCTACGCCGCCCGGCGCGGCTACATCATGAGTGCGCACTTCACCAGCGAGGACAACCCTCAGGACAGTTTCCGCGCACTCCTGCCCGACCTGCTCGGCCAGACGCCCGCCGGATTGATCCTCATCGCCACGTCCGAAGCGGTCATTGACGAGGCGCGCGCGCTCCGCCGGAAGCTGCCCTGCGTCATGGTAAGTTTTGACCGCGTGCCGGACATCGACTGCGTCTACATCGACCGCGCCGGAGGTGTCCGGGAAGCGATCCATTACCTCCATCGGCAGGGCCGCCGCCGCATCGCTTTCTGCGACCTGCCCAACACCCGGAACCGGAAACCCGGCTATCTGCGCGCGATCAGCGAACTGGACCTGCCGGAACTCATCCTCCCCTGCACCGCGCAGACACTCCCGGAAATCCGCCGGGAAGGCGAACGTCTCGCCCGCCGGCTGGCGACCGCGGACCATCCGCCCGATGCGATCCAGACCTCCGATTACATGGCGGCGGGCCTGCTGGCCGGATTCGCGGCGGCGGGCATCCGGGTGCCGGAAGAAATCGCCGTCGTCGGATTCGATGACCGGGAACTGGCCGGAATGCTGAATCCGCCGTTGACCACGCTGGCCCAGCCGAACGTGGAAGTCGGCACGGCATGCGCCCGGATGCTTTTTACGCGGCTTGAGGGAAAACAGCGGGAAGAAACGCCGGAAAACGTCGCCGTCCCGATGCGTCTGGTCATTCGAAATTCGGCATGAAAAACGCCCTTTTTTTCATCACAGGAGACTTCGTTCCATGGCAAAGCAACTGCAATTCGGCATCGTCGGCACCGGCGTCCGCGGTATCCACTGCTTCGGCGCGCTTCTGAATGAACGTTCCGACTGCGTCATTCAGGCCGTCTGCGACCGCAATCGGACGCGGGCGGAATTCGCCGCCTCCCGCTTCGACTCCCCGCCGGTCTACACGGAACTGGAAGAAATGCTCCTCCGGGAACCGCTCGACGCCCTCATCATCACCACGCCGGACGCCGCCCACGAGGAATGCGCGGTCCGGGCGCTGCGCCACCGGTTCAGCGTGCTCATCGACAAACCGCTTGCCACCACCGTCGCCGGCTGCCGCAACATCATCCGGGAAGCGCGGCAGAGCGGCAAAGTCGCCATGACCGGATTCAATCTGCGCCACGCGCCGCTGCTGGCGAAACTCAAACAGATCGTCGCCGAAGGCGTGCTCGGCAACGTCTTTCTCGTGGAAAACCGGGAATTCTACGAGAACGGCCGCACCTACATGGCCCGCTGGAACGGGAAAAAAGCCGACAGCGGCGGCCTCTGGATCCATAAAGGCTGTCACGACTTCGACGTCTTCAACTGGCTGCTCGGCTTTCCGCGGCCCCGCAAGGTCGCGGCTTTTTCCGGGATGAACGTTTTCCGTCCGGACCGGCTCCCGTTCCAGCCGCGGGAAGGCGTTCCTCCGGGACCCTGCTGCTCCCAATGTCCCTACGCCGCCGACGGAACCTGCCCCGACGCCGTCCGCTACGACGAACCGGAATGGAGCGACGCGGCCCGGCAGCAGGACGGCTACGTCAAGGACGCCTGCATGTACGCTTCCGACCTGAGCACGCACGACAACGGCGTGGCTGTGGTGGAATACGACAACGGCGCCCGCGCCAGCCATCTGGAGTGCTTCGTCACCGGTCTGACCGATCGCTTTTACACCGTGGTCGGAACTCTCGGACAGGCGTCCCTGAGCCTTTCCGGACGCACGATCACTGTTCTCAAACGCTGGACCCGCGAAACCGTTACCTATGAAATTCCCGAAGTCGCCGGAGACCACGCCGGCGCCGATCCCGGCCTGGTGGAATGTTTCGTCCAGGCCGTCCGCGCCGGAAAACCCGACACCTCCAGCTGTGAACAGGGGCTGCTGGCCACCGCCATCGGGCAGGCGGCCGAGCTTTCCCGGGAGGAAAACCGCGTAGTGTTTTTCGACGAACTCCTGCAACCGGATTCAAAACCATAAAACCTGTTCGATTTTCAACTCCCGCAAAGAAAGGAACCATCACCATGGAAGTCCGCATCTTCGACGACAAGCAGACGCTCGGTCAGGCCGCCGCCGCGCGCGGCGCGGAATACATCCGGCAGGCGCTCCGGCAGCGCGGCCGCGCCAACATCATCCTCGCCACCGGCGCCAGCCAGTTCGAAATGCTCTCCGCGCTCGTCGCGGAACCGGACATTGAC
Source organism: uncultured Lentisphaeria bacterium (assembly GCA_949282965.1). Classification (GTDB taxonomy): domain Bacteria; phylum Verrucomicrobiota; class Lentisphaeria; order Victivallales; family Victivallaceae; genus CALXOD01. Next base: position 24,445 of record CASDQW010000077.1, on the reverse strand, counting down.
TGGAGCCACGTCCACCTTTTCCATCTGGACGAATACATCGGCCTCCCGGAAAACCACCCCGCCGGATTCCGCAAATACCTGCGCGAACGCTTTATCGACCGCCTGCCGGTCCCGCCGGCATCATTCCACCCGGTGGACGGCAACGCGCCGGAGCCCCGGAGCGTCTGCGCCGAACTCGGCCGGGAAATCGCCGCCGCGCCGATCGACGTGGCGTTCGTCGGCATCGGGGAAAACGGCCATCTGGCCTTCAACGATCCCCCCGCGGACTTCGATACGGAAGAGGCGTATCTCGTCATCACGCTGGACGAGGTCTGCCGCCGCCAGCAGCTCGGCGAAGGCTGGTTCCCGACACTCGACGACGTCCCGAAACAGGCCATTTCCATGAGCATCCGCCAGATCATGAAGAGCGCCGCCATCATCGCCACTGTTCCCGACCGGCGCAAGGCGGCAGCGGTCAAAGGCGCGCTTGAAGGGCCGGTATCCAATCGTTGTCCCTCGTCCATTCTCCAGACACACCGGGACTGCCGACTCTATCTGGACCGGGATTCCGCCTCGCTTTTGACCGCTGTCCACTGACTCTGAATCTTCTGCCACGGCAGAGCAATCCCCGGCGCATTGCGCGGCATCCCTCCGGAACATTTCGGGGGATGCCGCGCCGCCTAGCTGTCTCCGGCAGGAAAAAGAAGTGATTTACCGTTTCCGGTCGTTTCCCGGTTTGACATTGTTTCTTCCCGCCATTATCTTCTTTCGGGAAAATCCCTCCAACGCTCAACAGGAATATACAACGTCATGGGACAAGTCTCTCCGTTTGCCACCGGACTGATTCATTACGTCGAATCCCGCATCGTTTCGGGAGAATATCCGATCGGCAGCAAACTGCCTTCGGTACGGCGGCTGGCGACGAAGTTTCACTTAAGTTTCGGCACCGCGTACCGCGCAATTCACACGCTGCAGGAGCGCGGCCTGATCGAACAGCGCGGTACGGCGGGGCTCTTCGTCAAATCCCATCGTTCGATCGTGGGGGGCAATGCCGGAGTCTTCACAGTGCTGATCGGTCCGGCTCTGCTGCAGATCACCGGATTGTTTCATGCCGCCTATCTGGGGGTGGAAAAGGCGGTCATGCGCCACAATTACCAGCTGCAGGTCCAATATGTCGCGATCGACAAGCTCACGCCGGAAAAGCTCCGGCAAACGGCCGCGGAATCGGACGGTCTGCTGCTGCTTTGCGAATACGACCAGTATCTGCGGGACTTTCCGGTGCTGCCCTGCCCGGTGGTGGCGCTGCTCTCGGACAACTCCTGGAACGGACTGATTTCCACCGTGAACATCGATGCGGACGATGCGGCCTGCACTGCCACGAAATATTTCCGGGAGGCCCGTTCCTGGCTGCGGGAAGTCAAGGTTTTTTCCAGTCCCAAACCGGTTTACGTTGCCCGCGCGCTGGCCTTCGCAAGCCGGTGGCGACATCTGGGGGGGCGCTGTGAAGTCCGCATCGGCTACCCGGATGAAAACCAGATTTACCGGGGGGACTGCGGTTATTTCTTCACTTCCGACCAGTGGCTGCAGAACGCCTCGATGGATTTCCACCGGATCCATCAGGTGGAGCCGGCGCAGAAATACGCCATGCTCGGCGTAGACGGCAAACAGTTTCTCGATCCCGACTTTTTCCGATTTCCCACCATCGCCGTGGACTGGCCGCAACTGGGGGAAATCATGGTCGAGGAACTGATCCGCCGCCGGAACGAACCGGAACTGGGCGCCCGCAATATCAGCATCTGCGGCAAGCTGCGTTTGCCAAACACCCATGAATCGCTCCCTTCTGAATCAGTTTAAGATCTTACTTCCCAATTTCTTACTGCACTTCATAAAGCCACTTTCCCGGGAAACTGCGGATCAATCTGGATCACGTTGAATCAGATTGCCTTTCGTTTCCGTTCGCGGCACTCTTGTCCCCGGAGATTTTCTTTTCTATAATTGAGATGGAACCGAAAATCCCCGATAACAGGAAACAGGAGAAGCCATGATGAAACGATCCCCTTTCACCTTGATCGAACTGCTGGTCGTTATTGAGATCATCGCCATTCTGGCCGGCATGCTGCTGCCCGCGCTCGGCAATGCCAGAGAAAAAGCGAAGGCGATCAGCTGTGCCAACAATCTCCGACAGATCGGCTTCTCCCTGGTGCAATACACCATGGCCAATGACGAATATGTCTGCTGGGGATACAGCGGCAAGCTGCCACAGGGTTTGACCGGTAATTTTCATGTTTTTCTGTATCCCTATCTTGGCGGCGGTTCCTATCCGACCGACCGGATCAAAGAAAAAAAGCCATTCCATTTCGATCCCTTCATTTGTCCGACCCGACGTTCTCTCCGCTATTATACCAATGATTACGCCGTTTCCAATTACGGATACAATGCGCGCGGTGTAGATGCCGGAGGTCGTGTTTTCTTTGGATATTCCACTACTTACAAGTCAAATAAAATCAGCAAATTAAAAATGCCGACCCGAATGTTCGCCTATGCGGATGGGCGCCTTAACATCAATCGTTCGACCACCGTCAATTCCGCGTCGGACTGGAACGGCGGCGGCGTACCGCTCCCGGACAGCCCCACGGATATTGCGGAGCTCCGGCACAGCGGCAAAATCAATGCCGTATTTTTTGATGCCCACGTGGAAGCCCGCATGGTATACGAAAGACCCTGCAGTTCAATTGTTCAGAATGATATGAATCTGTTCATGCGCGGGCAGTTGCTCTATTGAGCCGTTCCGGCGCCGCGACGTGTTCGCACGTTTGGGGCCGTTCCTGAAAAAAATTTGCATTCTGCCCGTTTTTTCGGTTTCATTTCCACCGTTCCAACGCTATGTTCCGACATACGGACAGGTGCTGCCGAAAAAAGCAGGAAACGGCCTCCGGTCCCCGTTTCAACCATTCCATATCTGGAGAAATGATTTTATGATCAAGTCAGCTTTTTTCACTGCCGTCCTGCTGTCGGCAATGACCGTTTCCGCTGCATTGGAGCTGGCCCTGCCGCTGGAATCCCGCCCCGGTCCGGCCCGCAGTGTCGTCGATACCGCCGTCCGCCGCTTCAACGGCAAAGCCCGGTCGCAAACTCCCGGTGCCGACGATGCCCAATATGTGACGGACGTCCCCGCCCCCCTGAAAAAGGTCAGCCGGACCGCCCTGGAACTGAAAAATCAGGCCATGGTCTTCTTTCCGGACGGGAAAAAGCTGAATTGTTCCGGCGATTTCACCTGGAGCCTGTGGCTCAAACCTGTCGGAAACGGCACAAAACGCCAGACGCTGCTGGTTCATACCGGCAGCTGGGGGCTGCATTACCTGCCGGCCGCCAATCTGCTGGAATTTTCCGGACGCAGCGTGGCAAAAGCGCTCTTTCCGCTGCCGGAAAACTTCCGGAACACCTGGCATCATCTGCTGCTCGTGCGGCGCGGCGATCAGCTCCTGCTTCGAGTGGACGGCGCCCCCGCGGGCACCGCCCGGACGCTCACCGGACGCCCTGCCCCGGGTACCAAACTCTATCTCGGAGCGGGTACCACCAAAGGCGACAACGCCTTTACCGGCCGAATCGACGAAGTCGGTCTCTGGAGCCGCGCCCTCTCGGACGAGGAAGCGGACCGACTGGCCGCCGGAGCCGCCGTCACCGCCATCTCCGATCCCGCCAGACTCACCCGAACCATCACCGCCCCCTTCCCCGCCGAACTGCCGGTCAAGGTCCGACCGACCACCGTGGAACTGGTTCGGGACGGTCAACCGGCAGCCGTCATCGCCCTCCAGCAAGGCAACCGCCACCCGGAACTGGCCCGACTGGTTCAACGGAAACTGGCCGAGGCCTGGGGCGTCACCTTTCCGATCCGGGAAATCGCCGATCATTCCGACGGGGATTTCCCGCTGATCCTCTTCGGGCGCAACAACAGCAATATGCTGACCCGGGAATTGAGGGCCAACGGTTTTCTCAGCGAATACCCCGTCGGCTATGAGTTGCGGGTTTTCCCGCAGGTGCTGGACTGGAACCGGGGGGTGGTCTTCCTGGGCGGCTCCACTCCGGAAGAAGTCGGTCAGGCGATCGACCGGCTTCTGCAACGCTTTCCCCGGAGCACGCCCCTGCCCTTTCTGGCCAGTCTGGAACGGCAGCGGACCTACCCGGAGCCGGAAGAATTTTTCAGCACGCTCCAGAGTCTGTACAATTCCAACAGCCATGACAAAAGCCGCGCCGCCTCTCCCATTCTGAATCAGCTGACCAACGCCTACCGGGACACCGCGGACGACCGTTACGCCAAAACCATGGGCGATGTCATCAGCATGATGCTGGAAAAATATCCGGAAATCAAAGCCTCGCAGCGGAACCATCCGCCGACCTTCTTTTTTTATGAAATTCCCCGGCATCTGTTTTTAGTGGAAAATTCTCCGGCATTCACCGCCGGCCACCGCCGCGATGCGGCGGAACTGTGCCGACAGTTCATGGAGGATACCATTGTCTTCTATGAAATGGCCAATCCCGCCGTCTGTTATGCCCAGGGGCAGGTGAAATACTGGACGAATCACTTCAATTTTGCGGCGCGCTCCAGTTATGATGCTTCACGCTATCTGCTGGACCGGCACGATTTCACTCCAGCCAAATACTGGCAGGCCGTAGCGGAATGCGTGTTCGACGGCGTCAAAAACAATCCAATCTCTCCGGAAGACGCGGCGGGGTATCACTTCCTGGTATATCGGATCTTTACCGATCATGCCCTGGCCAGCGGCAAGTATGGAGCGAAATTCTTCCAGAATGAGCGGTACCAGGAGGCGGTGGACTTCGCCAAGCTGATCACCAATCCCCTCGGCAGTGTCCCCGGGTACGGCGACGCGGACGCCCTCGGCGGCGCCAGCCATTATACGCTGCTGCGCGACGCGCTGGACATTCTCGGCGACCGGGAGTGCGAATACCTGCTGACGCTGATTGCCCGCCGCTCCCGGAATCCGTTCTACCGGAACGCCATCAGCGCCATGGGACTGTCGGAACACCTGCCGCCGCCTTCCCCCTCCCGCTATCTGGGACTGAACGCGATTGCCCTGAATGATTTTCTGCTCGATCAGAACAACCGTTATCCCGCATTTTCCCGCCCGGTGCTGAACAAGGCGATTTTCCGCGGCGGCTGGGACGACTCCGCCGAATTTCTCGCGCTCAACGGCCTGACCAGCGCCCCGCACGGCCACGACGACGCGGCGGGCGTCTGTCAGTATATCAAGGGCGACCGGCTGTGGCTTTTCGAAGGCCACTACATCAACCGCCACGCCGAAGACCACAACGTGCTGAACGTCATCCGCAACGGCGAAGCTCCCGACCGCCGGCGCAATTTCCCGACCTCCCGCAATATGGCGGCTCAGATCATCACGAAAGCCGAAACCGGAGCAAAGGATTACGCACTGCTCACCCTCCTGCTGGAAGACTACAACGGCATCGACCAGTATCGCCGGACCGTCTGGGAAAAAAACGGCGGCTTCTGGTTGATCGATCAGATCGTCGCCCGCAAACCGGGCGATTACCTTTTCCTCAGCCAACTGCGCACCACCGGGGAAATCCGGGAAGATGACAAGGGGATTCTGGTCGCACAGAAACCGGGGAAAAATCCCGCCGTGCCCCATCTTTTTTCCATCAGCGAAGACGGCGATTCGGTCCGCAGCCGCTACTCCCGGCTGGAACGCTGTCATGGGCGCCCGAATACCGTGCTGCCGGAATATCCTTACTCCGACGGCGTCACCCGTTCGCTGCTCTACCGCCGGACCGCCGCCCTGAAACCCGGAGATGAACAGAGCTTTTTCCACTACCTCACGCCGTTAACCGCGGGAGACACACCAGTGCCGCTGCGCCGCGTGGCCGACCGCGCCCGCCTGGCCATGACCGGAGACTTCCCCCGGCTCGCCGCGCTCGGCCCCCTGAACCTGCCCGGTGTCGCGATCGACGCCGATTCCTGCTTCATCGGACCGCGCGGAATCCTCGCGGAAAACGCCCGGAAAATCACCCTTGACGGCAACGATTATCCGGTGGCCGCCGACGGAGCGACCGCCATCGCCTTCCGCGACGCAAAGGAACGCGCCGACGCGGCCCGGATACTGGCGGCGCTGCCGGAACAGCCCGCGCCGTCCCGGATTTCGGAACCGGCAATACCGCAACGGGACTTCACCCGCGTGCTGCCGCAACCGAGTCCGGTCCGGGCACTGGCGGTCAACGGTCAACGCGCGGCGGTCGGACTGGCCGACGGCACCTTCAAACTGCTTGACGCGCAGGGAGAAACCGTCGCCGAACGGAAGTTCGAACAGGAAATCAGCACCATCGCCTTTATCGACGCCGGCGACCGCTCCTGCTGGGCGGTCGGTGTCTGCGGGCCCCGCACCAACTCCATTCTGGAAGTGACGTCGGGCACCCTGCACGTGCTTTCGCCGGATGGGAAAAAGGAACTCTGGCAGAAGGAATTGCCTTTCTACAGCCGGCGTTACGGTAATGCCAGGACCATTTTCCGGGCGTTTCTCGACGGTCAGGATGCGGCACCGGCCATCGTGATCGGCTGCGAATCCTGGACGTATCACGCCTTCGCACTGGATGGGACACCCGTCTGGCAGACCCGCTGCTCGCACGGGGCCACCAGCGGCGCGGCGGGCGATCTGAACGGAGACGGCCGGGATGAAGTGTTCATCGGCAACGAGTATTACTATCACGCCATCCTGGATCACGCCGGAAAAACGCTGCAAAGCACCAATGCCGCACCCCATGACGTCGCCGCCACGATCCTCGATCTGAATGCAGACGGCCAAAAGGAAGTGATCGTCGGCCGCTACGACGGTTTTCTTTACCTGGATGCGTTGAAAGGCAACCCTCTCAGCGGCCGCCAGCTCAACCTCGGCGGTCAGCCCCGGAACATCGCCGTTCTGCCTCCCGGTTCTCCCGCCCGGCTGGCCGCCGCCGCGTTCACCGGCGTCGTCACCTTCATCGGAGCGGACCTGAAACCGACCGCCCGGCTGGTACTGCCCGCTCCGGTCGCCGCCATGGCGGCCCGGGGCGCCCGGGTCTATGCCGCCGCTATGGACGGCAACGTCTATGAACTGGAAAACGGCAGGCTGCTGAGCAAACTTCCGTTCCGCTACGCCCCCGACGACCCGGAAGCCCCGCCCATGGCGGCCGGCGAACAGCTGCTGGTTTTCGGCTCCGGAAACAACCTCTATTTCCTGCGCTGATGAAAAAAACGGCGTCCGGGTCGGAGAAAAACTTCGCCGCGGACGCCGTCAACCGTCGCCATCCCGCCTCATTGCGCGCCCGGCATGGCGTAAAGCGTGGCGATCTCCTGCGCCCACAACGAATCATCGATCGTTTCCAGAATCATCGGGATGCCGTCCAGCCGGGGATCCGCCATGATCCGGCGAAACGTCTCCAGCCCCAGCGTCCCGAGTCCGATGCTCTGATGGCGGTCAAGATGTCCCCCCAGTTTGCCCTTGGAGTCATTGAGGTGCATACCCGCCAGGTGCTCGAAACCGATCAGCCTCCGGAACTGGTTCATGGTCCAGTCGTACCCCTCCTCCGTCAGCAGGTCGTACCCGGCAGCAAAGGCATGGCAGGTGTCCAGACACACGCCAACCCGTCCGGGCCGGTCAATGAGTTCGATCAACGTGGCCAGTTGTTCAAAGGAATAGCCGAGATTGGAGCCCTGCCCCGCGGTGTTTTCGATAACCGCCATGACGTTCGGCACGGTGTCCACCGCCTCGCGCACCCCATAGGCGATATGTTCCAGACAATGATGCTCTCCGATCAGATTCAAATGGCTGCCCGGATGAAAGTTGAGCCGGATCAGCCCCAGCTGGTCGCAGCGCTGCATTTCGTCGATGAAGGCGGCCCGGGAGAGCGCCCGCTTGTCGTCGTCCGGCTGCCCGAGATTGATGAGGTATCCGTCGTGCGGCAGGATGTGTTCCGGCGCGAAGCCGTTTTTGCGACAGTTCTCCCGGAAGGCGGCAATAGATTCCTCCCGCAGTGGTGGGGACGACCACTGCCGCTGGTTTTTCGTAAACAGCGCGAATGCTTTCGCACCGATGGCCGCGGCATTCAGCGGCGCGTTTTCCACTCCGCCGGCCGCGCTGACATGTGCTCCGATGTATTTCATGCGAAAATCCCCTCCGTCAGTTTTACAAAGTCCTCCACTTCCACCTTATCGGGACGAATCTCCAGCGGCATATTCAGACGTGCGAAAGCCGCCTGCACCTTCTCCCGGTCATAATTCGCCCCGAGCACTTTGCCCATCTGCTTGCGGCGCTGGGCGAACGCGGTTTTCACCACCCCCGCCAGCCGGCGGCGCAGCTGCAACTCCGGCGCGGGCCGGCGCAGCGTGAAAGCCGCCACCGCCGAATCCACTTCCGGCGGCGGGAAAAACACTTCCGGCGGGACGTCCCGCAGAATACGTACTTCATACGCCTGCTGCACCCGGACGCTCAGCGCGCCGTAGGCCCGACATCCCGGCGGCGCGGCCAGCCGCTCAGCCATCTCTTTTTGCAACATGAACACCATGCCGTCCGGCATCCGGGGCAGTTCCAGCATCCGCGCCACAAAAATGCTGCTGATCGAATACGGCAGATTGGCAATCGCCCGAAACGGCCGGTCCGCCGGCAGAATCTTCGTAAAATCCACCCGGCAGGCATCATCCTCGATCAGCGTGAAACGTTCCGTCGGCATCTCCCGCCGCAAATACTCCGCGATCCGATGATCGAATTCCACGGCGATCACCTCCGCTCCGGACGCGATCAGGCGCCGGGTCAGCACGCCGAACCCCGGCCCCACCTCCCGAATCACCTCTCCGGGAGCGGGCGCCGCCGCCCGGACAATCGCTTCGAGCAGATTGGCGTCCACCAGAAAGTTCTGACCGAGCCCCCGTCCCGGCCGCATGCCGATCGACGTCAGCGCCGCCATCAACTGCTGTTTATTCATCAGTGTCCGCCGCACCCGCAATGGCCGTCACAGCAATGCCCTCCCGCCGAGGGACAGAAGTCCGCGGCGGCACAGCCGGAAGCGGCGGAGCGGCCGACCGCGGCAAAAGCGCTCGGCAGCTTCATCATGACTTCCCCGCATTTCTCGCAACGCACCTCCGCGTCAAACCGCGGAACCAGACGGGTCTCTCCGGCGCCGCACCGCGCGCACCGGTAACGGAAAATCGGCATGATAAACTCTCCCATTCCGGATCACGGTGCTGCTCTCAGGCGACTCGTCCGATTTTTCACCGTTCCGGATTTGTTGAAATAGAATTCCGGTATTACATTACCTCATAAACAACATTTTTTCAAAAGCGGAACGATATGAAATTCATTCATGTGGCCGCCGCGGTCATTCGCCGCAACGGCACGGTATTGATTTGCAGCCGTCCCCCCGGGAAGCCCCCCGCCGGCTGGGAGTTCCCCGGCGGCAAGATCGAGTCCGGGGAAACTCCGGCCGAAGCATTGCGGCGGGAGTTGCGGGAAGAACTGGCCCTGAAGGCGACGATTCTCGATCCGATCTTTGAGATAACACACCAGACGGAGGACGCGACGATCCGATTGACGTTTCTGCGCTGCCTGATCGGTGCGGCCGCGGTTCCGGTCCCCTGCGAAGGACAGGAATATCGCTTTATCCGGCCGGAGGAACTCCGGGACTGCGGACTGCTGGCGGCGGACCGGCCGCTGGCGGATTTTCTGGTGGGGTGAGATTTTTTCGCGTTTTTTTCGTGGATGACGCAATTTTTCCGACGTCGATCCGTTATGGTAGTGTGAAAGTATATTGACCAGAGCGATCACAAGTGTTGGCAGAACGCAGCGATTACGAACTGATAAAGGACTATCTTGAGGGAAATGACGGCGCCTTTGAGCAGCTGTATCAGCGGCATCGGAAAAGGTTGTACGGTTACCTCAACGGCATGATGCCATGGAGTCCGGCGGAAGTGGATGACGTGTTCCAGCAGACGTGGGTGCGTGCGGTCGCCCGGCTGCCGAAATATCGGGATCAGGGATATTTTGCCGCATGGCTCTTCCGCATCGGAAGGAATTTGTTGATTGACAAAGTACGCCGCAGCAGACGGGAAAACGGGTTCCTGGAACTGGATCGGGACGAGGCCCCGGAAATCGACGCGCCCCCCGGCACCGAACCCTGGCGCCGGCTGGACGAAACGGAACTGGGCGGCCTGATCCGTCAGGCATTGGCAAAGTTGCCGGAAGAACAGCGTGAGGTGTTCCTGCTGCGCCGGGAGAAAGTGGCGTTCAAGGAGATCGCGGAAATACAGAACTGTTCCATCAATACGGTTCTGGCCCGCATGCAATATGCTTTGAAAAACCTAAGAGCCCAACTGGGGGCTGTTGACCATGGAGGATTGCTCCAATGAAAGAACTCTGCAACCAATATCTCGAAACCGTGCTGGACACGGATTCCCCCCTGACCGGGGAGGTGGCCGAACATCTCGCACAGTGTCCGGAATGCGCCGCATTACGCCGGGATGCGGAGCTTCTGTGCGGGAGTTCCCTGCCGGTCGCACCGGAACCGGATCCGGCGCTGGATGCGCGCGTGTTCCGGGCAGTGCGAGAAGACCGGAAGCGCCGGCGCCTGGCGGCAGTGATTCTACGCCGGATTCTGCCGGCCTCTGCTGCTGCGGCAGCAGCGGTATTGATTGCCATTCGTCTGACCGGCGGCTCGGAGGAGTTGCAGCGACCGGTTGCACCGCCGGTGGCGGCGACGGTATCCGAAACGCCCCCGGTGCTGATGGACTGGACGGACCTGGAGCAGGAATCCTATTGCTTGGACCAGGAACTCAACTCGCGTCAATATGCGCTGAGTAATTGGATTTGAATACGACAGAGAGCGAACAGGAATCAGCATGATGATTTTCAGAGTTTCAATAGTGTTACTGCTGCTGCTGTCCACTCCGGCATGGTCGCTGCAGATAGGAGTGAATGACGTGGCGAAGAAAAAGGAAGAGTTCATTCCGCCGCCGCCACCACCGCAGCCACCGCCGCCGCCGCCGAATTTTCAGGCGAAAAACAAAAGCGGACGCCCCGGCAATGCGGCCATGTGGCGGGTCTTTTCCATGCTGGATCCTCAGGAACGCAAAGCCATGATGGAGCTCCAGGCCAAGGACCCCGATGAATTCCGTCTGCAGATGCAGACCAAAGTGGATGCCCTGCGCAAAGCCGAACGCGAACGGGAACAGAAACTGAAGGAACTGGTGGAGGCGTATCACAAGGCGACTCCCGCCGAACAGCCCGCCATTGAAGCGGAAATTACCACCATGATCCGGAAAAGTTACCAGAAACGTCTGGATGAAAATCGCCGACATCTGGAAGAAACCAGACGCCGCGTGGAATGGCTCTCCCAGGAACTCTCCAAACGGGAGAAAAATGCTGACCGGGCGATTCAGGCGGCCGTGCAAAAGCGCCTGGAACGCCAGGAAAAAAACACGCCGTAAATGCTGTATTCTGAAAAGAAGCATCCGGACTTGCCCCGCTGCTGTGGCCGGTCTGAAGAAATACTCTTATCGTTTCTGCTTAAAACGGAAATTATTGATGGACCGTTCACTCAGCCTCATATCCACCTTTCATAGCAAACCAACAAGAGGACCTCATGCATCATTTGAATGATCCGGCAGCACCGGGAATCGCCGGGGAGTTTTTCGTGGCGGACTGTTCTTGCCCGGACAGGGACTTCATCACCGAAGCGCGTGCACTGGTGGAACGTTGCCGGACGCTTTTCGCCGGACGTCGACCGCTTTACTGGAGATTTCACTTGAGCGACATCGCCAATCAGGCGGAACCGCTCCGGGAGCTGCTCGGCGACGACGCGGATGCCGTTCTGATGGTGGGCCAGCCGCCGACGGGAGACAGCCGCCTGGCGACCACCGCCTGGGGACTGGATTCGCCGCAGCCGGTAACGGTCGAACAAACCCATGGCGGCTGTACCACAAGTCAGGAACTCACGCATTATCGTCTACTGACATTTCGTCGCTCCCGCCTGCAGGCGGCATCCAGCGAACAGCAGATGACGGAGGAGTTTCAGGCCCTGCGCGCCGTGCTGAAACAACGAAACGGCAATATCGCGGACCATGTTCACCGGACCTGGATCTACTGCCGGGATGTGGACAATCATTACGCCGGGCTGGTCAAAGGGCGCCGGGATTTCTTCCGTGAGGAAGGATTGACGGAAAAGAGTCATTACATCACCAGCACCGGCATCGAGGCGCTTGCCGCTGTCCCCTCCCGGCTGGTGCAGATGGAATCCCTGGCCTTGTGGGGCCTGCATCCGAAACAGGTGGTTTATCTGCGTGCGCCGGAATTTCTTTCGCCGACCCATGTTTACGGAGTCACCTTCGAGCGTGGTGTCCGAATTTTATTCGGCGATCGTTCCTGGCTCCATCTCTCGGGAACCGCCAGCATCGACAAGGAGGGCCGAATCGTTCACCCCGGCGACGTCCGCCGCCAGACCCGGCGGATGGTGGAAAACGTTTCCGCCCTGCTGCATGAAGGCGGAGGGACGCTGGACGATCTGAAACTCGCCGTCGTCTACCTGCGCGACGCGGCCGATGCCGGTGCGGTGGAGGAAATCCTCGGCGCGCTTCTGCCCCCCGCATTGCCGCGCATCATGGTCAAGGCTCCGGTCTGCCGCCCCGGCTGGCTGGTGGAGATGGAAGGTGTCGCCGTACATCCCCGCGGCGATCATCGCTTCAAACCGCTTGGATAAAAAAACGTCATATTCTCCCGTGCGATCACCGCATTGGGAAGAAGGAATCATCTGAACCAAAGAAAAACCGGAGAACACCCCATGAGATTCATCACGGTTCTGCTGCCGGCACTGCTGGCACTGCTGTTTCCCGCCGGAGCGACGGCGGACGAAACGGGACGGAGCCTGTTTGAAAAGGATACCCCGGTCCCACTCCGTACCCCGCTGGACCTTCGGTTCGCCGAATTCTGGCGCAGCCAATCTCTGCCGATGCCGCGGGAAGCCTCGGACGCGGTTCAGCTGCGCCGGGTTTACCTGGCGCTGGCCGGACGGTTGCCGACACCGCAGGAGGCGGAAAACTATCTCCGGGATAATACTCCGGACAAATATGAAACGCTGGTTGAGCGGCTGCTGCATTCTCCGGATTTTCCGGCTTTCTGGTCGATGAAATGGGCCGATGTGCTGCGCATCAAATCGGAATTTCCAATCAACCTCTGGCCCAATGCCGTTTACGCTTATTGCCGGATACTGCACCAGAGTCTCTCCCGGAATGAACCGCTGGACCGACTGTTCCGGCGACTGCTGCTGGCCACCGGCAGCAATTTCCGCGATCCGGAAGCCAACTTTCTGCGGGCGGCGGCGGACCGCACGCCGCGCGGACTCTCCCGGAATCTTGCGCTGACGCTGTTCGGCTGCCGGACTGAGCAATGGCCGGAAAAAGACCAGCAGGCGCTGGAGGCGTTTTTCTCCCGGATCCGTTACAAAAAAACCTGGGAATGGAAAGAGGAAATCGTTTTCGTGCTCCCTGAAACCACCCCGGTCCAGCTGACCCTGCCGGACGGATCCTCCGTCACGGTGCAGCCGGGAGAAGACCGTCGCGCGGCGCTGGCCGATTACACGTTCGCTCCAGAGCGACAGGTATTCGCGGCCGCCACGGTCAACCGCGCCTGGTGCTGGTTCTTCGGGCATGGGCTGAACGGCGGCAGCGGCGACGACCTGCCCCGCCCGGGCCCGGGCGCCCTGCCGGAACCGGGGCAACTGCTTGCGCGACAGTTTGCGGAAGACGGGTACGACTTCCGGGAACTCTGCCGCCGGATTGTACTTTCCGCGCCGTTCCGGGCCTCGTCGCTTCCGCGGGAAAAGGCTGATCAGAAAGACGCCGGGCACGCCGAACGCGTGTTTGCACAGTTCCCGCTGCGCCGTCTGGACGCCGAGGTGCTGGACGACATCATCGGTTCCCTTTCCGGAGATCCGTCCTCGTATTCCAGCGTCATCCCGGAACCGTTCAGCTTCCTTCCGAAAGAAGAACGAACCGTGCTGCTGGCCGACGGCTCCATCAGCAGTCGTTTTCTCGGTCTTTTCGGGCGCCCCTCCCGCGACGGCGGTGTTCTCGGCGAACGCAACAACCGGATCAGCGCCGAGCAGCGGCTGTATCTCTTCAACTCCGGAGAACTGTATCGGAAAATGGGCAAAATTCCGGGCGTCTGGAAGGTGCGGGGCCGGGCGCTACCGGCGCAGTTCGACCGAATCTATTTGCTGTTTTACTCGCGCTACCCCTCCCCGGAAGAACGGCAGGTATTGCGCCAGGCCTATCCCGCCGGCGGCAAAGAAAAATGGCGTTTTCTGCAGGACCTGTGCTGGGTACTGCTGAACAGCCGGGAATTTCTGTATCAACATTGAGGACTGCACCATGAACCGGCGTGATTTTCTGAAAACCTTCGCCACCTTCACCGCTCTGGGCACCGTTGCTCATTTCGCCGGGCGCCCCCTGTCCGCATGGGCGAACAAACCCGCTGCCGCCCCCCGCCCGCGAGCAAAATCCGTCATCGAAGTATGGGTCTGGGGCGGCCCGAGCCAGCTGGAAACCTTCGACCCCAAACCCGGTGCACCCCGGGATTACAACGGCGGCTACAAGGCCATTCCAACCAACGTGCCCGGCATCGAAATCAGTGAGTTTTTTCCATTGCTGGCGCAACATGCCGACAAATATTCCCTGATCCGCACCATGACCCATCCTCATCCGGGCCACGAAACCGCGACTTACCTGATGCAGACCGGACGCAATCCCGGCGGCGGCCGGGTATTTCCCGCCATCGGCGCGGTCATCGCCATGTTCAAGGCGGAAAATTACCGGGGAGACATTCCACCCTACGTCATTCTGACCGTTCCCAAAGGACGTTTTTCCGAAGTGGGCTTTCTCAATGAACGCTACAGCCCGCTGGTCACCGGCGGGAACCCGGCGGCGGCGAAATTCATCGTGGACGGCATCGTGCCGCCCGGAGGATTGAGCCGGGAGGCGCTGCGGAAGCGGTTTGACCTCCTGGAACAACTGGATACCTTCGGGCGCGCCGCCGCCGGAGCGGAAGAGGTCAAGCGTTTCGACGAAGCCGGTGTCCAGGCCCGCCGCATCGTGGAAGGAGACGCCGCCAAGGTCTTTGATCTTGCGCTGGAACCCAAGTCCATGCGGGAACGTTACGGCATGACCACGCTGGGACAATCGTTTCTCACCGCCCGGCGCCTGGTGGAGGCCGGCGTGCCTTACATCACCATCAACGCGCAGGGCTGGGATACCCACAAACGCCACTTCGAAACCATGAAGACCAAGGCCGCGGAGATGGACAAGGCCACCGCTGCACTGATTTCGGATCTGCACGAACGCGGTCTGCTGGACAGCACCATCATCTGGTGGACCGGTGAATTCGGCCGCACGCCGAAAGTGGACTGGGACGCCCCCTGGAACGGGGGCCGCAACCATTATCCGCATTGTTTTTCCTGTCTGGTGGCCGGAGGCGGATTCGCCGGCGGCAAGGTCGTGGGCCAATCCGACGAATTCGCCGCCAAAGTTGTCTCCCGTCCCGTCAGTCCGCAGGATATGCTCGGCAGCATCTATGAACTTTGCGGTATCGATCCGGACGGAAAACTGCCGAATCCGATCGGACTGGACGTCCCGGTGCTGCCGCCGGAATCCGCGGCCGGACGGCTCCGGGAACTTTACCGGGACTGAAAGGAGAATGCCATCATGAAATTCCTGTTTTTCCAGCTGTCCGCAGTCCTGTTCAGTGCCGTTTCCCTGTCCGCCGCCCCGGATCCCTATATCGGGTATCTGTATCCGGCAGGCGGGCAACAGGGACAAAAAGTCCGCGTCATCATCGGCGGTCAGAATTTGGCCGCGCTGAACGGCGGCGTCGTTTCCGGTTCCGGCGTCGCCATCGACAAACTGCAGGTCATCAAAGCCTTTCCCGCTCCCCCCGCCACCCAGCGCCGCTATCTGATTGAACGTCTGAACGCAGTCGAAGACGGCAAAAAAAAACCGGCCGTTCCCGAGAATACCGACGGCTGGCGCGAACACCCGTGGTGGGACCGTATCGAATCCCTGCCGCCCCTGGAACGCACCCTGATCGCCCGCGACCTCTGTGTCCGCAAAAACGCCTTGCAGGCCAGTCCGTCCATCCGGCAGATGGCGATTGCGGACATCACCATCGCACCTGATGCCGCCCCCGGTCGGCGGGAACTTCGGTTGACCCGTTCCGGACGCGGCAACCAGGCGGTCACGCTGCCGCTGCCGTTCTACGTGGACGCCGCCACCCAGGTGCGGGAAGCCCCCTACACCATGCCGAAGCGCCCCCAGCCGCCGCCAAACCGGCTGAAGCAAATTCCCGCCACCTTCAACGGGCAGATCATGCCGGGAGAAACCGACACAGTGGAAATCCCTCTGCGGCGCAATCAGGATTACACCTTCATTTTGACCGGACGGGCACTGCGCCCGTTTCTCGGCGATGCGGTGCCGGGCCATTTTCAACCGATTCTGCGGCTGCTGACGCCGGAAGGGGAGGAAGCGGCGTTCGCGGACGACTATCTGGTCCATCCGGACCCCGTCATGGTGTTCCGGGCACCGACCGACGGAGTTTACCGGATGGAAATCCGGGACAACCTGTATCGCGGCCGGGAGGATTTCGTCTATCGATTGCAGGTGCTTCCCGGCAAAGTTCTTCCGGAATGCGCGCTTCCGGCGCAGACCCTGCTGCCGGAACGGGAGGCTGCCGACGCCGCTGCGGCGGCTGGGTTTCTGCCGTTCCCCTGCGCGGTCCGGGGAACGCTGCTACGACCGGGGGAAACGGCCTCCTTCCGCTTTTCCGGCCGCAAGGGTGAAACGGTCGTATTGGCAGTGCAGGCCAGGCGTTTCGGATCGCCACTGGATTCCCACCTGACTCTGATCGGCCCGGATGGCCGAACGGTGGCGGAAAACGATGATGTACAGGAACCGCTGCTGGTGGATGAGTATACTCAGCATCTGGACTCCGCCATCACCTGTGATCTGCCGCAAACGGGAGAATATCGCATTCTGCTGACGGACACCACGGGGCATGGCGGAGAACAGTATTTCTACCGGCTGCGAATTGACCGCCCGCGCCCGGATTTCCAGGTGTATCTGATCGGATCCGGACTGAATCTCACGCGGAACGCGCCCCGGCAGGTGCGTTTTCGCATCGTCCGCAGGGAAGGTTTCGCCGGCCCCATCCATCTCGTCGTTCCGGACCGGCTGCTGAAGTTGGCCGGAACGCCGCAGATTCCGGCCGATTGCCGGGAATGGACGGCAAAACTTCTCCCCGGCGCCGCAGCCGCCACCGCCCCCCGTGCCGTCGAACTCTTCGCGGAAGCTGAAATCGATGGAAAAACCGTCCGGCATCCGGTCATTCCCGCGGACGAATTCATTCAGGCCTTTGCCCACACGCACCTGCTGACCGCCGGAGACCTGTTCGTGGCCGTCCGCAACAGTGGCAACAGGAAAAAATAACCCGCAGACAGGGACGCGCAACCGCCTCCGCTGAAAACGAAGACGGTTGCGTACTATTTCGTTACATTGCCTCCGGAACTCCGATGGTAAGCGTGGCCAGCCCGTCCGTCAACACGGTCCGCACGGATTCGCACAGGGCCAGCCGGGCGGAAACCAGTTCCGGCTCCTCTGCCGCCAGCACCGGGCATTCGCGATAGAAGCGGTTGAACGCCTTGGCCAGATCCAGCAGGTATTCCACCAGCGACGAGCAATCCCGCCGCCCGGCGGCCAGATGCAGCGCCGCCGGATAGAACGCCGCCGCCAGTGCCAGCGCCTTTTCCGCCGGGTGCGCCAGCAACTCCCACCGCACCCGATCCGGTGCAAAATCGATTCCGCGTTCCGCCGCCTTGCGTGCAATGGAACGGATCCGGGCGCAGGCGTACTGCACATAAGGTCCGGTATCGCCTTCAAACCGGATACTGGCGGCGGGATCAAAGGTCATGGTGGTCTTGGCATTGAACTTGAGCAGCATGAATTTCAGTGCGCCCATGCCAATGATTTCGCCCCGCGCCGCCAGCTCAGTCTCGGAAACCGACTCATCGGCCCGTTCCCGGCAACCGGCAATCGCCAGATTGACCATCTCATCGAAGAGGTCGTCGGCGTCCACCACCGTCCCTTCCCGGCTTTTCATTTTCCCGGAGGGCAGGTTGACCATGCCGTAAGAGAGGTGAAACAAATCATCCGCCCACTCATACCCGAGCTTGCGCATGATGGCAAACAGCATCTGGAAATGCAGATTCTGTTCATCCCCCACCACCCAGATCATCGCCTGCGGCTGATAGTCCCGGTACTTCAGGAGCGTGGTTCCGATATCCTGCGTCATGTAGACGCTGGTCCCGTCGGAACGCAGCACCACCTTGTCCCCCAGCTTGCCGAGCGGCGCCATGACGGCTCCGTCCGCGCGCCGGACGAATACCCCCTGCTCCAGCCCGGCGGCAATCACATCCTTGCCGAGCTGGTAGGTCTGGCTCTCCAAATAGGTGTGGTCGAAATGAATCCCCATGCGCCGGTAAGTGGCGTCAAATCCGGCAAACACCCAGTCGTTCATCCGCCGCCAGAGCGCCCGCACTTCGGGGTCGCCGGCCTCCCAGTCCTGGAGCATCTTCTGGGTCGCCCGTCCGAGTTCGGTCTCCAGAAAAAGCGATTCCGCATCCCGCTCCGCCCATTCCGGATGGGCCGCTTTCAGCGCGGCAATCTCCACGGACAGCGCCCGGTTGTATTCCACATAGAAATCCCCGACCAGATGATCTCCCTTGATGCCGGTGGATTCCGGCGTTTCTCCATGTCCGAAACGCTGATAGGCGATCATGGATTTGCAGATATGAATCCCCCGGTCATTGACCAGATTGATCTCGATCACCTCATGCCCGACGCGCTTGAGCAGAGCCGCGAGCGACATGCCGAGCGTATTGTTGCGCACGTGTCCCAGATGCTGCGGCTTGTTGGTATTGGGCGCGGAGTATTCGATCAGAATCCGGCGGCGTTCCGCCGGAGCCAACCTGCCCGCATCCAGCAGGGCGGCCGGATCGGCAACGGAATCACGGTACAGCGCGGCGGGCTTCAGCGCAACATTGACGAAGGCCTTCACCACATCGACCGATTCCACATCCCGATGTCCCTCCAGGTAATCCGCCACCTGCCGCGCCACCCGGTCCGGAGCCGCGCCGCAGAACCGGGCAAACCGGAAACAATTGACCGTCAAATCCCCGGCCATCCCCTCCGGACACCGTTCCGGCTCCACCGTCGTCTCCGCCGGGAAACGCTCGAACGACTCTTTCAGAAAACCATTCAGATCGGCCATGCACTGAAACTGCAACATACAATACGAAATCCTTTTTCTACAAGGTTGTCTTGACCACCGCCGTCTCGCCGGCGGTCAGCGGCTGCACCGAATACGCGCCGTAGGCAAAGGGAATCAGCGCGGTTTCCCCGGCCTGCAATTCCAGCGAACGGTCCTCCGCCTGTGGCCCCCTGCCGATCCGCACCGGTTTGTTGACGGCGCTGAGCAAATGGAAACTGCCCGAGGCATTGGTATCGTCATGCCAGGTCGTCACCAGCCGCAGATCATCCACTTTAAAATAACGACAGCGGTCAACGATCGAAAATTTGCGATTGTGCGCCACCTCGTCCGACACCCCGGCAATCCGGGGCGAACTGCGATTCATGAAATCAATCGCCATCAGGCCTTTTTCCACATGCAGCTCCCGAGAATGCCCGGCGGCATCCACCCGGCCCCAGTCGCTGATGCGATAGGTGGTATCACTGTTCTGCTGAATCTCCAGAATCAGATTTCCCCCGCCGATCGCGTGCAGCGTTCCCGCCGGAATGAAATACGCATCCCCCGGTTGCGACGGATACACCTGCAACAGCTGTTCCACCTCTGGGGAACTTAACCGATCCTTGAGCTGCAGCCGGGTGGCGCGCGGACTCAATCCCGCCAGAATGTTCGCCCCGCGGCAGGCGGCAATAATGTACCACATCTCCGTTTTCGGCTCGGCGCCTTCCCCAATCCGCCGCGCCGCCTGCTCGTCCGGATGAACCTGCAACGACAGCCGGTCCCCGGCGTCGATCAGCTTGACCAGCAGCGGGAAGCGACCGTCCGAACGGGTTTTCCGTCCCAGCAGCGACGTCCCGTAACACGCCGTCAACTCCCGCAGCGACACCCCTTCCAGCGGTCCGCAAGCCACCTCGCTGATCGCCTCATCCCGATCCGAAAGCTCCCAGGATTCCCCTATCGGTGCAGCTCCCGCGGGCACTTCGCGCCCCAGCACCTCCGGCATCAATGATCCCCCCCAGATCCGCTCTTGATAAATCGGACGGAACTTCAAGGGAGCAAGCAGGGTCGCGTCCGGCCATTCAGGCATGCTCCACCTCCTGAAATTTCCGGCACTGCTCCATGAGAAGCGCGGGCAGTCGCACCACTTTGCGGTCCGCATTCACGCAGGCCAGCACCACATGACCGCTGACCAGCAGCCGGTCGTCCCGCCAGACCTCGCTGGCAATCGTCAAGCGCACCCCGCGCATCTCCCGCACAAAAGAACGAAACGTCAAAAGATCGTCGTAATGTGCCGAGTCATGATATTTGCAGCAGGCCTCGGACACCGGCAGGAATACTCCCATCTTCTCCAGTTCGCTGTACGGCAACCCCGCCGCCCGGAGCATTTCCGTCCGGCTGCGCTCGAAATATTCCAGATAGTTGGCGTAATACACCACCCCCATCTGATCAGTATCGGCGTAGGGAACCCGATAGGTCATTTCATGCTTCATGCTCCATCCTCCCGACGATAAAATCCACCACTTCCTCGATCGACATCCCGGTGGTATCCACCGTAACCGCGTCAGGCGCAGGTTTCAACGGCGCGATTTCCCGGGTGGAATCGATCCGGTCCCGTTCGGCGATCGCCTTTGCCACCTCCTCCAACGTGGCCCCGGAAAAGTTCTCGCCCTCCTGCGCCAGCCGACGACGCGCCCGCTCCAGCGGAGAAGCCGTCACAAAAAATTTATAACGGGCATGCGGAAAAATCACCGTCCCGATGTCCCGTCCTTCCATCACCAACCAGCCGTGACCGGCCATTTCCCGCTGTCTTTTCTTCAGAAACTCGCGCACCGGCCCCACCGTCGCCACCGGACTGACCAACGCCGCCACCTCCGGCGAACGCAATGCCTCACCGGGAAACGTCCCGTTCAGACGCAATTCAAAATCCCCTTCCGCATTGCGCTCATAATCCAGTTCCAGCCGCTCCAGCACCGGGATCAGCTTTTCGGCAGTGCAATCCGTCGCTTTGGTAATCCCGACCCGGCGCGCAGCCAGCGTCACTGCGCGGAACATGTTGCCGGTATTGACGTACGCGATACCCAGCCGGCGGGCCAGTCGCGCGGCCACCGTGCTCTTGCCCGATGCGGCAGGCCCGTCAATGGCAATTACAGAATCCGCCATGTCGTCTTTCTCTCCCAGAACAAAACGCAAAGACGCAAAGGCACTTCGCGTCTTTGCGTCTTTCCCCGTCCATCGGTCATGCCGTCGGGGCGATCAATTGCCGCTGCGCCCGCGCAGACGACCGCTCTTCAGAAATCCTTCGTAATGCCGCATCGTCAGATGCGATTCAAGCTGCCGCATGGTATCCAGTACCACGCCGACCATAATCAGCAGACTGGTACCACCGAAAAACTGCGCCACCATGAACGGAATCTTGAAGTTGCTGTAAAGAAACATCGGGAACAGTGCCAGCGCCACCAGGAAAATCGCGCCGCCAAACGTCACCCGCGTCATCGTCGTGTCCAGATAATCCGCCGTCGCCTGTCCGGGACTGATACCGGGAATGAACGCCCCTTCCTTCTTCAGGTTATCGGCAATCTGAATCGGATTGAACTGGTTCGCCACCCAGAAGTAGCTGAAAGCCAAAATCAGAATCCCATAGGTAATGCTGTAACCGGCCCCGTCCGGACGGAACCACAACGCCACTCGATGCCACTGCAGATACTGGAACAGATATTCCGGCAACATCAGAATCGCGCCGGCGAAAATGATCGGCATGACGTTCGCGAAGTTCACCTTGAGCGGCATATAGGTACTGCCACCGGTCAACTGGCTGCCGACGGTTTTGCGCACCATCTGAATCGGCACCCGCCGATACCCCTGGGACAACAGAATCGTCGCCGCCGTCACCCCCGCAAATACCAGCAGCAGCAACAGCAGCTGCACCGGCTTGAAGGAGTTCCCGTCCGGAGTCGTTCCCTTCATCGCCATCTGAATCAGTTCAATAACCGAATGCGGCAGACGGGAAACAATGTTGATCGTAATGATGATCGACACCCCGTTGCCGATCCCACGCTCGGTCACCTGCTCCCCGAGCCACATGAACACCATCGTCGTGCAGGTGATGACCACCACCGTCGTAAAGACAAAAGCAGCCTGAGACCCGGTGAACAACGGCGCCGCCGGTTCCCGCAGTCCCAGCCGGCCGGGATTGACCATCGCCATGGCCACCATGATCCCCTGCACCAGACAGACCACAATCGTCAGATAACGGGTATACTGAGAGATTTTCTGGCGTCCGGATTCCCCTTCCCGACTGATTTTTTCCAGGGAAGGAATCACCGGCACCAGCAACTGCATGATGATCGATGCGGTAATGTACGGCATGATCCCAAGCGCACCGAGCGCGAAATGCGCCAGAGCACCACCGGAAAAGAGGTCGATCATCGCCATGAAACCGCCGTCGGCGCCGCCGGTCATGCTTTCCAGATAATCCTCCAGCGCCGCCGGGTCAACACCGGGACACGGAATATTGCTCGCCACGCGCACCAAAACAATGATCAGCGCGGTAAACAGCAGCCGGTTCCGCAGCTCCTTGACTCTCCATAGATTTCTGAATGCAGCAAACATCTTTCTTTCTACCCGTATCTCTCGATTACGGAAGCGCCGCCGGAAAAATCTCCGGCGGCCGCCCCCATGCTGTTACTCGATCACTTCCGCTTTGCCCCCGGCGGCCTCAATCTTGGCTGCCGCCGCGGCGGAAAATTTCCGGGCCTTGACGGTCAGAGCCTTGGTGATTTCCCCGTTGGCCAGGACCTTCAGCTCGCGTTCGCTCTTGCCGAGCAGGTTCTTCGCGCGAAGCGCTTCCGTATCCACCACCTCGCCGGCTTCAAAATGCTCTTCCAGCACGGAAAGGTTGATCAGATGGTATTCGATATGATCCGGACTGTTGAATCCGCGCTTCGGCAACCGCCGGAACAGCGGAATCTGACCGCCTTCGAAAAACGGACGGATCTTCGAACCGGAACGGGACTTCTGCCCCTTTTCCCCGCGGCAGCAGGTTTTTCCCATGCCGGAGCTGTCGCCACGACCGACCCGCTTGCGCCGCTGCCGGGAACCCGGATTCGGACTGAGTTCGTGCAATTTCATAGTATTACCTCAAATTTTTCCGCATCCCTGCGAAAATCCTTATTTCGCTTCCGCCGCGTTCATCCCACGCCGTTCCAGAACACTGTCCCGGTCCCGCAGCATGGAGATCGCCTTGAACGTCGCCTTGGCCACATTGGTGGCATTGCTCGCACCAAGCGATTTGGCCAGCACGTCCTGCACCCCGGCCAGTTCCAGAATGGCACGGACCGCGCCGCCGGCAATCAAACCGGTCCCGGCACTCGCCGGTTTCAGCAGCACCCGCGCGCCGCCGAACTTCACTTCGACTTCATGCGGAAGCGTCATTCCGTGCATCGGCACGGCCACCAGGTTCCGCCGGGCGTTTTCCCCGCCTTTGCGGATGGCGTCGGAAACTTCATTCGCCTTGCCGTAGCCGTAACCGACCCGTCCCTTGCGGTCGCCCACCACCACCAGTGCACCGAAACTGAAGTTCTTGCCGCCCTTGACGACCTTGGCACTCCGGTTGATGCTGATGACGCTCTCGCCAAGCTCGTTGTCGAAAGCCTCATCATTCTTCATATTATCACGTTTCGCCATATGCCATGCGCTCCTAGAATTTCAGTCCCTGCTCTCTGGCGGCTTCGGCAATTGCCTTCACGCGACCATGATAGCGATATCCCGAACGGTCGTAGACCACTGCGGAAATTCCAGCGGCCTGGGCCTTCTCCGCCGCCAGTTTACCCAGCAATGCGGCTCCGGCCATATTCGGCTTCCCGTTCGCCTCCTTGAACTTGGGGTCCAGACTGGAGGTCGAGGCCAGCGTCACGCCCTTTTCATCATCGATGAACTGACAATAAATATTATTGGCAGTGATGCTCACGCAAAACCTCGGACAGGCCGCCGTGCCGGAAACTTTCTTGCGAATGCGCAGATGACGGCGCATACGTTGTTCTTTATTGCTTTTAACAGCCATGATTCATAACTCCCCCGCGGACTATCCGACGGATTTCCCTTCCTTGAGGGTGATCTGTTCATCC